>NZ_JAFLXD010000035.1:0-67294 GCF_019891415.1 Pseudomonas sp. SH10-3B
GCGGCGAGGTCGCGTTCGGTGCTGGTGAATTCGATGTGATAGGCGAAGGGTTCGCTTAGGCGTTCCTGGCCTTCGAAGGCGAGGACGTCCAGCGAGGCAGTAACGTTGCGCACCCATAGGGTGTGTCGGCTGTGATCGAAAAAAACGCTCGGTAATACGCTGGAAGTCATCCCTTTACTCCTGAACGCGAAAGAGCTCAGAGAGTAAAGATTTGTTATCGGCGAATAATGTCGGAAGATTCGACTTTACAAGAAGGGCGCTTCCTGAATCTGCTTGAGCGTCGACAGGCTATCGATATGTCGATAATCCAACTGCAACCCAGCCGCCAACTCCTGGGCCCGCCCCAGCCTGATCGGCCCGCGCTCTATATCCACCAGCAACCCTGCACACGCCAATAACGGCAACCCGGCGATGTCCTTCAGCCGCCCATCCGTAATCACCAGCACACGCTGCTGCTCAGCCGGATACCGCTTGCGTCGCGCCACCAACCAATGCTGCGCCTCGGTCAGCGCCGCCAGCAACGGCGTACCACCGCCCGCACCCAGCTGATCCAGCCAGCCCGCCAGGCCTTTCGCTGCTTTCAACCCCTGTACCTGCCACTTCGGCGCCTGCCCGCTGGCCGTCAGCAATGCCATACGTGCGCGCTGTCGATAAGCATCGTCAAACAACTGGGCGAGCAAGCCCTTCGCGTCGGTTAATGCACGATGCCGCCGGGTGGAGGCCGACGCATCCACGATCACCAGCCACAACTCATGGGCCGAACGGCTGCGCAGGTGGTAGCGCAGCTCTTCACGGGAGTGCGGTCGGCCACCGAGCAAGGTGCCCGGCCAGTTGATCGAACCCTGCTGCGCACTGCGCGCCTTGCCCTGCCTGCCGTTGTCCAGTCGCCCCGCCTTGGGCCGGGCATCCGCCCCCGCGTCAGGTCGGGGGCGAACGCCTAGGGCTTTTTTGGCCAGGTAGGCACGTCTCGGCGAGTGCCTGTGGGCAGGGCCGGCGCGGGCATGTCGCCCCATTGGCCTTGGCCTGGCGACGTGTCCGAGGGTGTCGGTGACTGCCCTTGATGGGGTGGGCTGGCCGGTGGGGATTGCTCTTGGCGACGGTGACGCAAGGCAAATTCCGCCACCGCTTCGATGTCTTCTTCGGCAATTCTATCCGCGCCCCGCCACGCCGCGTGGGCCCGGGCGCCGCGCAGCCAGACCAGGTCAGCCCGCAAGCCGTCGACACCTGCGGCAAAGCAACGCTCGGTGATCTGCGCCAAGGCCTGATCATCCAGTTCGATACTGTCCAACTGCGCCCGCGCCTGGGTGCAGCGCTCACGCAACGCCGCCTGTTGTTCGGCCCACTGCGTGCAGAAAGCGGCGGGGTCGCTGTCGAAATCCAGGCGGCGCCGGATGATCTGCCCACGCTCGGCCGGCACCGTCTGCCCGCTCAGCGCCACGTTGAAACCGAAGCGATCCAGCAGTTGCGGGCGCAACTCGCCCTCCTCCGGGTTCATCGTGCCGATCAGTACAAAGCGCGCCGAATGGCGATGGGAGATGCCGTCGCGTTCGATCAGGTTGGTGCCGCTGGCGGCGACGTCGAGCAACAGGTCCACCAGGTGATCAGGCAACAAGTTGACTTCATCCACATACAACACGCCGCCGTCCGCCTTGGCCAGCACGCCAGGGGAAAACTGCGCGCGGCCTTCGCCCAGCGCGGCATCCAGGTCCAGGGTACCCACCAGGCGCTCTTCGGTGGCGCCCAGCGGCAAGGTGACGAACTGCCCGCTGGCCAGCAGATCCGCCAAACCACGGGCCAGGGTGGACTTGGCCATGCCGCGTGGGCCTTCGATCAGCACGCCGCCGATCTTCGGGTCGATGGCGGTCAGGCACAGCGCCAGTTTCAGCTCATCGGCGCCGACCACGGCGGACAGTGGGAAATGCGGAGTATCAGTCATCAGCTGTCTTCTTCTATATCCAGCAACAGGTTTTCCAGCGCCTCGCGGTACGCCCCCGGTTCCTGCCACAGGCCACGCTGCTGGGCTTCGAGCATGCGCTCGGTCATGTCGCGCAGCGCTGCGGGGTTGTGCTGCTGCACAAACGCGCGGGTGTCAGGGTCCAGCAGGTAGGCGTCGGCAAGCAAAGCATATTGATGATCGTCTATCAGCGCCGTGGTGGCGTCGAAGGCGAACAGATTGTCCACGGTCGCGGCCATTTCGAACGCACCTTTATAGCCATGGCGCTTCACCCCTTCGATCCACTTGGGGTTGGCGGCGCGGGAACGGATCACCCGGTTCAGCTCTTCCTTCAAGGTGCGAATCCTGGGCAGGTCCGGCTGGCTGTGGTCACCATGGTAGCTCGCGGCCTTGTCGCCACTCAGGGTTTCCACGGCGGCGAGCATGCCGCCCTGGAACTGGTAGTAATCATTGGAGTCGAGCAGGTCGTGCTCGCGGTTATCCTGGTTCTGCAACACCGCCTGCACCTGGCTCAGGCGCTGGGCGAACTGCTCGCGGGCGGCGGTGCCTTCATCGGAACCGCCATAGGCGTAGCCGCCCCAGTTCAGGTAGACCTCGGCCAAGTCCTCGCGGCTTTGCCACAGACGCCCGTCAATGGCGCCCTGCACGCCGGCGCCATAGGCACCGGGCTTGGCCCCGAAGATACGCCAGCCGGCCTGTTTCGCCGCTGCTTCGTCATCCAACCCGGACGCCAGCAACGCCGCCCGCTCACTGCGCACCTTGGCGGCCAGCGGGTTCATGTCGTCCGGTTCATCCAGGGCCGCCACCGCTTGCACCGCCGCGTCGAACAGGCGGATCAGGTTAGCGAACGCATCACGAAAAAATCCGGACACGCGCAGCGTGACGTCCACGCGCGGGCGGTCCAGCAGGCTGATCGGCAGGATTTCAAAGTCATCCACCCGTTGACTGCCGGTGGCCCACACCGGCCGTACGCCCATCAGCGCCATGGCCTGGGCGATGTCGTCGCCACCAGTGCGCATGGTGGCCGTGCCCCACACCGACAGGCCGAGTTGGCGCAGGTGGTCGCCGTGGTCCTGCAGGTGCCGCTCAAGAATCAGGTTGGCCGACTGGAAGCCGATGCGCCACGCGGTGGTCGTGGGCAGGTTGCGCACATCGACGGTGAAGAAATTACGCCCGGTCGGCAGCACATCCAGGCGCCCGCGGCTTGGCGCGCCGCTTGGCCCAGCCGGCACAAAACGCCCGCCGAGGGCATCCAGCAAGCCGCGCATTTCCGCCGGGCCACAGGCGTCCAAGCGCGGCGCCACGACGATGCGCAGGCTTTCTATCACTGCCTTCACATCCTCCCAGCCAGGCTCTTCAAGTTGCTCGACCGGCCCTTCCAGCGCCTGCTCGATCAGTCGCGCAGCGTACAGTTCCAGGCGCTCGCGAGTATCACCGGCGGTACGCCACAACTGCGTATCGATCGTCTGCAACACCGCCGGGCGGCGCCCGGTCCACGGTTCGGCCAGGGCGCAGTCCAGCGGGTCAAAGTCCAATTCGAAGGCTTTGGCCACCACGCGCAGCAGGCTCGATTGCGGGCCACGGCCATCGCCACGGGGGATACGCAACAAGGCCAGCAAGGTGTCGATCCGCAAGCGACCCTGCGGCGACTCGCCAAAGATATGCAGGCCGTCGCGAATCTGCGATTCCTTCAAGTCACACAGGTAGGTGTCCAGGCGCGGCAGCCAGATCGCCGCATCGGCGTCGCCATCCAGTTCAAGCTCCTGGTCGATGCGGGTTTCGCGCACCAGTTTGAGGATGTCTTTTTGCAGCTCGCGGGCCCGGCGTGGATCGAGCAGTTGGGCTTCGTAGTATTCGTCTGCCAACAGCTCAAGGTCGCGCAGCGGCCCGTAGGTTTCGGCGCGGGTCAGCGGCGGCATCAGGTGGTCGATGATCACCGCCTGGGTGCGCCGCTTGGCCTGCGCGCCCTCGCCCGGGTCGTTGACGATAAACGGGTAGATGTTCGGCAGCGGCCCCAGCAGCGCATCCGGCCAGCAGTTTTCCGAGAGCCCCACGCCCTTGCCCGGCAGCCATTCCAGGTTGCCGTGCTTGCCCACATGGATCACGCCATGGGCGCCGTAGGTGTGGCGTAACCAGAAGTAGAACGCCAGGTAGCCATGGGGCGGCACCAGGTCCGGGTCGTGATACACCGCGCTGGCATCCACCTGGTAACCCCGGGCCGGCTGGATACCGACGAAGGTCAGACCCAGGCGCAGGCCGGCGATCATCAGGCGGCCGTCGCGGAACATCGGATCGTTTTGCGGCGTGCCCCAACGCTCCAGCACCGCCTGGCGATTGGACTCAGGCAGGCGCTGAAACATCGCCTCGTAGTCATCCAGGCCCAGGCTTTGATGGCAGGGGCGCAGGTCGAGGCTGTCGAGATCGTTGGTGACACCGCCGAGCAGATCATGGATCAGCGCAGTGCCGCTCTCGGGCAGTTGATCCGGCACCGGATAACCTTCGGCCTGCAGGGCGCGCAGGATATTCAGCGTGGCAGCCGGGGTGTCCAGGCCCACGCCATTGCCGATGCGGCCGTCGCGGGTCGGGTAGTTGGCGAGGATCAGGGCGATGCGTTTATCCGCATTCGGCACCCGTGCCAGCTCGACCCAACGGCGCGCCAGTTCAGCGACGAAATCCATGCGTTCGGGCGCTGCGCGGTAGCACACCACGTCCGACTGGCTGCGCTCGCTGCGCCAGGCCATATCCTTGAAGCTGATCGGCCGGCTGATAATCCGCCCGTCCAACTCGGGCAAGGCAATGTGCATCGCTAGGTCGCGCGGGCCAAGGCCTTGCTCGCTGGCCTGCCAGCCCGGCTGGTTATCCTGGGCACAGATCGCCTGGATCACCGGGATATTGCGGCGAAACGGGCGCAGATGCGGGGCTTCGGGGCTGGATTGGGCAAAACCGGTGGTGTTCAGGATCACCGCCGCGCCGACCTCATCCAGCAGGTCCTCGACCACCGTCAGGCAGCCGGGTTCTTTCAAACTGGCCACCGCCATCGGCAACGGGTTAAGGCCCGCCGCCTGCAAGCGTTGGCAGAACACATCGATAAAACCGGTATTGGCCGCCTGCAAGTGCGAGCGGTAGAACAGCACCGCTGCCACGGGCCAATCCGCGTGCCAATCGGTCTGCCAGTCATTGAGGCGAGGGTTGGCTTTGTGCGGGTGATAGATCGCGGTGCGCGGCAAGGTCTGCGGCTCCGCCCACGGGTAATCGCGGTCCAAGTAGCCGCTGGCCAGGCAGCGGAAAAAATCCAGCGCGTTAGCGAGACCGCCCTGGCGCAGGAAGTGCCACAGGCGGTCGCGCTGTTCGGCATTCACCGTGCTCAGGCCGCTGAGTTCCGGGTCCGGGCGATCATCCCCCGGCACTAGGATCAGCGTAACGCCGCGCTCGGCCAGCTCCACCAGACGCTCGATGCCATAGCGCCAATAACCGATGCCGCCGTGCAGCGAAATCAGGATGACCTTGGCGTGGCGCAGCACTTCATCCACATACAGGTCGACCGACGCATGGTTCTGCACCTGCATCGGGTTGGCCAGGCGCAGGCTGGGGTAATCCTCGGGCAGCTGCTGGGCGGCTTCGGCCAGCAGCGCCAGGCTGGAATCGCCGCTGCACAGGATCACCAGTTCAGCGGGGGTTTGGCCAAGGTCGGCAATATTGTCGTCCGCGACGAAACCACCGGGCTGAGTCCTGAGCAGGTGCATGGGTTAAACGCTGAGGGCAGCGCGCAGTTGCGCTTCGAGGCCCGCCGCGTCCAGCTCCTGGCCGATCAGCACCAGGCGCGTGACGCGCGGTTCATCAGCGCCCCAGGCGCGGTCGAAGTGCTTATCGAAACGCGTGCCCACGCCCTGGATCAGCAGGCGCATCGGTTTGTTCGGGATGGCGGCGAAGCCTTTGACGCGCAGGATGCCGTGCTGAACCACCAACTGGTTCAGGGCGTCGAGCAGCAGTGCTTCGTCGGCTTGCGGCAGGTCGATGGAGATGGAATCGAAGGCATCGTGATCATGATCGTCCTCACCTTCGTGATGATGATCGTGGTGGCTATGGCGAGCATCGATATGTTCTTCGGAACCCGCGCCCAGGCCGATCAATACGTCCAACGGCAGGCGACCGCTGCTGGCTTCGATGATCTTCACCGCTGGCGGCAGTTCTTCGGCGACTTCCAGGCGTACACGGGCCAGTTCTTCGGCGCTGATCAGGTCGGATTTGTTGAGGATTACCAGGTCGGCGCTGGCCAGTTGGTCGGCAAACAGCTCGTGCAGCGGCGATTCGTGGTCCAGGTTCGGGTCGAGTTTGCGTTGGGCATCGACCTGATCCGGGAACGCGGCGAACGTGCCGGCGGCCACGGCCGGGCTGTCGACCACGGTGATAACCGCATCAACCGTGCAGGCGCTGCGGATTTCCGGCCACTGGAAGGCCTGTACCAAGGGTTTTGGCAGGGCCAGGCCCGAGGTTTCGATGAGGATATGGTCGAGGTCGCCACGACGGGCGACCAGTTCGCGCATCACCGGGAAGAACTCTTCCTGCACCGTGCAGCACAGGCAGCCGTTGGCCAGCTCGTACACGCGGCCGTTGGCCTCTTCTTCGGTGCAGCCGATGGAGCACTGCTTGAGGATCTCACCGTCGATGCCCAGCTCGCCGAATTCGTTGACGATCACCGCAATACGACGGCCCTGGGCGTTGTCGAGCATATGGCGCAGCAAGGTGGTTTTACCCGAGCCGAGGAAGCCGGTAACGATGGTGACGGGAAGTTTGGCCAGTGTTTTCATCGGATGCCCTTTGGGGCGGGCATACGGGACGATAGGCCCTGCGGCAGCGCGCAGCAGCAGATTTCGTCACCGGATCACCCCGCCCGGTTGAATTGGAAAATCGGTTACGAGGCAGGTCTCCTGGCTTGGGGCTTGCGGGTCTTGCGACCGGCGCTGGCTGCGCCTTCCCGCCGTAATGGCAGTGGCGTGGCAGTCAGATAAACCCTTCACAGTTGCGGGGGCAGCCGCGGCTTGAACCGCGTTCCCTTCTTAGCTTCGGCGTGGGCCGAAGAACCTCGAAGGTGCAAGGCTACAGGGGCTCGCCGCATTTGACTACCGTCCCCGGCCCATGCTCTCCTACACATCTTGTTTCGGGTGCCCTTCACAGGGTGAAACGGGAAACCGGTGAGTCATAGCCTTATGACGAGTCCGGTGCTGCCCCCGCAACGGTAAGCGAGTGAAGCGTCAGATCCACTGTGCCTGTACGGCATGGGAAGGCGACGCTTTCTAGACCCAGTGTCCCTCGCAAGCCCGGAGACCGGCCCGAATAACATCCAATAACAAACCCGCGGTGGGCGGGCGCTGTTAAAACCCTGCGTGCCTGGCTCGCGGGGTTTGCATGCGCTCGTTTCACCCTGACACCTGAAAGGGACGCGCCATGTCGATCATCAGCAGCACCTCGCACACCGCCAGCAGCTCCGCCACCCTCAGCCAACGCCTGACCGCCGCCATCGGTGCGTCGATCCTCGGCGCGTGCCTGGTGTATTTCGCCGGTTTCTCGCACATCGAGGCGGTGCACAACGCTGCCCACGATACCCGCCACAGCGCCGCGTTCCCGTGCCACTGAGGCCTGCCGACATGATCAAGCGTATTGCACAAACCGCAGGGTTCACCGGCTTGCTGGCCGCCCTGCTGCTGACCCTGCTGCAAAGCTTCTGGGTCGCTCCGCTGATTCTGCAGGCGGAAACCTTTGAAAAAGCCCCGGCCGCGACCGAAGTCGTGCACGAGCACGCCGCTGGCGCCGCTGCACACTCCCACGACGCCGAAGCCTGGGAGCCGGAAGACGGCTGGCAGCGCGTGCTGTCGACCACCGGCGGCAACCTGGTGGTGGCCGTCGGCTTCGCCCTGATGCTGGCCGGCCTCTACACCCTGCGCGCACCGACCCGCACGGCCCAAGGCTTGCTGTGGGGCCTGGCCGGTTACGCGACCTTTGTGCTGGCGCCCACCCTGGGCCTGCCACCGGAGCTACCGGGCACTGCCGCCGCTGACCTGGCGCAACGGCAAATCTGGTGGATCGGCACCGCTGCCTCGACGGCTGTGGGTATTGCCCTGATCGTGTTTGGTCGCAACTGGCTGCTGAAAGTCCTGGGCGCGGCGATCCTCGTGGTGCCACATGTGATCGGCGCGCCGCAGCCGGAAACCCATTCGATGCTGGCTCCGGAAGCCCTCGAAGCACAGTTCAAGATCGCTTCGCAGTTGACCAACGTGGCGTTCTGGCTGGCCTTGGGCCTGATCAGCGCCTGGCTGTTCCGCCGCAACCGCGACGATCAATACTCGGCATGACCCTGGTGGTCGGCCTGGGTTGCCAGCGGGGTTGTGATGTAGACACCCTGCTGGACCTGTTCGACAGCGCCCTGGCCGAGGGCGGGGTCGAGCGCCAGCGTGTCACCGCACTGGCCAGCATCGACCGTAAACAGAACGAGCCAGGGTTACTCGCCCTGGCCCGACTGCTCGACCTGCCCTTGCAGTGCTTCAGTGCCGGGCAACTGGCCGTTTACGAAGACCGGCTGAGCCACAAATCGGCGGTCGCGTTTGCCCATACCGGCTGTTACGGCGTCGCCGAAAGTGCCGCCCTGGCCCTGGCCGAACAGCTCTGCGGCGGCCCTGCCCGCTTGTTGATCACCCGCCAGAAAACCGCCCAGGCCACCTTTGCATTGGCCTGCGCCGGCTAAAATCCCGATAATCGCCCTTCCCGATCATGAGCAATCTTCATGCTCGCCCGCTTTTGCACAGGAATTCTCCATGACCGTCTACTTCATCGGCGCCGGCCCCGGCGATCCGGAATTGATCACCGTCAAAGGCCAACGCCTGATCCGCAGTTGCCCGGTGATCATCTATGCCGGCTCGCTGGTGCCGGCGGCGGTGCTGGAAGGTCATCAGGCGAAACAAGTGGTCAACAGCGCTGAACTGCACTTGGAACAGATTATCGAACTGATCAAGACCGCCCACGATAATGGCCAAGACGTGGCACGGGTGCACTCCGGCGATCCGAGCCTGTATGGCGCGATTGGCGAGCAGATCCGTTATTTGCGTGAGTTGGGCATCCCCTTTCAGATCATTCCCGGCGTCACGGCGGTGGCCGCCTGCGCAGCCTTGCTGGAGACCGAACTGACCCTGCCGGACATCGCCCAAAGCGTGATCCTGACCCGCTACGCCGATAAAACCAGCATGCCCGCCGGGGAAGACTTCCACAGCCTGGCCCGGCATGGCACGACCATGGCGATTCACCTGGGGGTCAATCATCTGGAAAAGATCGTCGCCGAACTGCTGCCGCACTATGGCGCGGACTGTCCGATTGCCGTGGTGCACCGGGCGACATGGCCGGATCAGGATTGGGCGGTCGGCACGCTCAGCGATATTGCCGACAAAGTCGCCGCCAAGGGCTTTCGGCGCACGGCGCTGATTGTGGTAGGTCGGGTACTGGCGAGTGATAGTTTCAGTGAGTCGTCGCTGTATCGGGCCGGGCATGCGCACCTTTATCGACCTTGATTATTTACTTCACGAACAACCTATAACGCATTGATTCAAATGAATAAATACAATAAAAAACGTGGGAGGGGGCTTGCCCCCGATGACGGTGTGTCAGCCTGCTCATGAGTCGACTGAGGCACCGATATCGGGGGCAAGCCCCCTCCCACATTTGACCTTCCTTGTCAGGGAGATACAGTCAACATTCGAAATTGATTTTTTAATTCACACATCATCAGCAACACGCTGATTTAACTGAATAAATGCAAAAAAATGTGGGAGGGGGCTTGCTCCCGATGGCGGTGTTTCAGCTTCCTCATGGGACGACTGAGGCACCGCTATCGGGAGCAAGCCCCCTCCCACACTTAATCCTCCTTGTCAGATAGATCGCATAACCGCTTGAATTTTAATAATAAAAAACGGCGCTCACGGGCGCCGTCTTTTTGTTCGCAGTGAACGCCTTACTCAGTAGTAGGCGTTTTCTTTCTGCGTGTGGTCCGTCACGTCACGGACGCCCTTGAGCTCCGGAATACGCTCCAGCAGGGTCCGTTCGATGCCTTCACGCAAGGTCACGTCCGCCTGGCCGCAGCCCTGGCAGCCGCCGCCGAATTTCAATACGGCGATCCCGTCTTCCACTACGTCGATCAAGCTGACCTGACCGCCGTGGCTGGCCAGGCCCGGGTTGATCTCGGTTTGCAGGTAGTAGTTGATGCGCTCGTTGACCGGGCTGTCAGCGTTGACGTTCGGCACCTTGGCGTTAGGCGCCTTGATGGTCAATTGGCCACCCATACGGTCGGTGGCGTAGTCAACCACGGCATCGTCCAGGAAGGCTTCGCTGAAGTTGTCGATATACGCGGTGAAGCTTTTCAGCCCCAGGGCGGTGTCTTCAGGTTTCTCTTCACCTGGCTTGCAGTAGGCAATGCACGTCTCGGCGTACTGGGTGCCAGGCTGGGTGATAAAGACGCGGATGCCGATACCCGGGGTGTTCTGCTTGGACAGCAGGTCAGCCAGGTAATCGTGGGCGGCGTCGGTAATGGTTATGGCAGTCATGGAAACTCCTCACAGGCTTGCCGGCAGTTTACGCCAAAATATTACGCAGGTACAAAGTCCGAGTAATTTTGTCGGAAAAGACTCTCGCTCCCGTCAGAGGTTTTCATAGCGGTTCATATCCAGCACCCCTTCTTCCACGGGTGTGGTCTCGCGGATGTACACGGACAAATCGTGGAAATACTGCCAGAACAACGGGTGGCTGCGGCGCACGCCCCAGCGATCGACGATTTTCTCAAAGCGGTTGGCGTCCTTGGCCCGCTCCATTTCGGCGACAAACTCGGGGACTTCCCGCGCCGGAATATTGAACATGAAGTTCGGGTAGCTGCTGAGCACGCCTGGGTAGATGGTCAGCGTGTCCAGGCCCGGCTGATAGCGATAGGCCTCGCCTAACAGAAACGCCACGTTACTGTGGGCGCGGTTGCGCAGCATGCTGTAGACCACACGCTGGCCGCTGGCGGTTTCGACGCGCAGCATCGTGGCTTCGGGCAACTGGTCGATCACCTTGAGCCCCGCCGCCGGGCGTGAGGTCAGGCGACTGAGCGCCTGCTCCGCGCCCTGCAACTCCGAGTCGACGCCATCACGGGAGCAGTACGCCCCGGCGCAACGGTTGATCGGGTCCGGGCTGACGTTCAGGTCGCCGTAGCGAATGAGCAACTGATTGGCGAAGTCACGCTTCGGGTCTTTTTTATCCAGATGCAGGCCCGTCGGCTTGTCGTCATCAATGGCCTCATAGTCCAGCCACAGCTTGAGCTTGCCGCTGTTCTGGTACCAGTCATCCATAAAGTCGTCGCGGCTGTTGGCCGGCATCAGGCGCAGAAAATTCTGCTCGGCGCCGTTACGGATCAGGTCGAAGTACAGGCGGGTCTGGGCCTGGTGCGACACGTTGCCGAACACGTCGAAGTTGACCGCCAACTGATAATAGGTGCGCTCCAGCAGCGGGTAATCGAACAGCCACATCGTCTGCGGCACCTCACCGATCAGGCCTTTGTTGACCGAAGCGCTGTCGAAGTGGCGGAAGATGCTCAGCAAAGCATTGTCGTTGCCCGCCCACACGCTCGACCAACTCGGTGGCGGCAGGTCGGCGTAGCTGTCACGGCGCAGCGCCTCGTATTCATTGCGCTTGTCACGATAGGCCAGCCACAGGCTCAGCACGCTGCCCACGTCGTCGTTCTGCCCCGGCATCGCCAGCAACGGCGTGGCCTGGCCGCGATAACGCGCATCGGTGATGTACAGGTCATGGTCCGGGTCCTGGAACAGAGTCCAGAAATTATCGCGGATCACGTCCGTGGCGATCTGCCCACGGCACACCGGCCCGCGAATAAAGGTGCGTACGAAGTATTCGGCGTTATCGAGCATGAACTGGTAACGCGCCTTGGCCGGGATCGCCTCGAACGTTTCAAATGGGTTGGCTCGACGGCCCGGCCCGTAGCCCGGCAAGGCGTTGACCTGCCAGTTTCCGGCGTAGAACAACGCTTTTATACGTGCCATTTTCTCGGCACTGAACGGGTAAGTGATGTGGGTTTTATGCACGATCACGCCCTGCACCGGCCACAAACGGTAGTACACGCGGGTGCCTGGATCATCGTTGGGTCGGCGCGTAGCAATCAGGTCGATCGGCTGGCCGCTCGGCGTGCGCGAACGCACCCACTGGAAGAAATGCCCCGGCTCGCCGCCCTCGAAATAGATGTGGGCCAGGAACAGATGCTCGAACAACCAGCGCGCGACCAGGCTCTCCCGGGCGCCGGGCTGGTTGAACAGGTTTTCCCATTGCTGCACCTGCAGGGCTTCCCTGGCGCTCGGCGCCAAGCCCTGCGCATCGATCGGTGCGCCGGACGCCAGCCAGCGTTGCAAGGTCTGGTATTGCTGGTCGGTCAGGCCGGTGACCGCCAGGGGCATGCCTTCCTTGGGATGGGCGCCGGCATAGGCATTGAATTCACCGGGCGTGGCGCACATGTTTTCGCGATTCAGGCCCAATACGATCTCTTCGGGCAACTTGGCATTGGGCTTGAGCGCTGCGCTATGCCCCAGTTCCAGCATGCGCGCCATCAACGCGGCCTGGCTGCCCTGGGCGTCGAGTACTGAATAGAAGCCCTTCTGCTGCCAGGCCTGCTGGCCGAAGGCGTCATAGAACAAACGGGTGGTGGGCGTGGCCTGGCTGCGCTCGCCGTCGTACACCCGCATCTTGCTGGCGCCCCGCGCCGCGCCCTCGGCACTGCCCAGGTTGAGCTGGCAGGCAGAATCGTAGCAGGCATGGCAGGCCACGCATTTCTCGGTGAAGATTGGTTGGATGTCGCGGGTATAAGAGATCGCCGAAGCGGGACCTTCCGCCAGAGCGGTACTGGCTATCAATGCCAGGACGGCGCTGACGATAAGACGAAGTGACATGTATCCGGTCCCGATTCAATGCGTGCGATTAAAAGTGGCGGTGATTCTACCGGGCCATACCCCCTACCAACATGAGCGATATTCATGCAAATCCCGGGCATGCCGCAAATCCGCACAGGTTTGCTATGATCCACGCCCTCCGTAATGCCTGACCAGAGTAGTCCCATGTCCGATCGTAGCGCTCGTCTGCAAGCCCTTCACCACGCCCTCAAGGAACGCATCCTGATCCTCGACGGCGGCATGGGCACGATGATCCAGAGCTATAAACTGGAAGAACATGACTACCGCGGCAAACGCTTCGCCGACTGGCCGAGCGACGTCAAGGGCAATAACGACCTGCTGGTGCTCACCCGCCCGGACGTGATCGGCGGGATCGAGAAGGCCTACCTGGATGCCGGTGCCGACATCCTCGAAACCAACACCTTCAACGCCACCCGTATCTCCATGGCCGACTACGGCATGGAAGAGCTGGCCTATGAATTGAACGTCGAAGGCGCACGCCTGGCGCGCAAGATCGCCGATGCCAAGACCGCCGAGAACCCGGCCAAGCCGCGTTTCGTTGCCGGCGTCCTCGGCCCGACCAGCCGCACCTGCTCGCTGTCGCCCGATGTGAACAACCCCGGCTACCGCAACGTTACCTTCGATGAACTGGTGGAGAACTACACCGAGGCCACCCAGGGCCTGATCGAGGGCGGTGCCGACCTGATCCTGATCGAGACCATCTTCGACACCCTCAACGCCAAGGCCGCGATCTTCGCCGTGCAGGGCGTCTTCGAAGCGCTCGGTATCGAATTGCCGATCATGATCTCCGGCACCATCACCGACGCCTCCGGCCGTACCTTGTCGGGCCAGACCACCGAAGCGTTCTGGAACTCGGTGGCCCACGCCAAGCCGATTTCCGTGGGCCTGAACTGCGCCCTCGGCGCCAGCGAGCTGCGCCCGTACCTGGAAGAGTTGTCCAACAAAGCCAACACCCACGTGTCCGCGCACCCCAACGCCGGCCTGCCCAACGAATTCGGCGAGTACGACGAGCTGCCGTCGGAAACCGCCAAGGTCATCGAAGAGTTCGCCCAGAGCGGCTTTCTGAACATCGTCGGCGGTTGCTGCGGTACCACGCCGGGCCATATCGAAGCCATCGCCAAGGCCGTGGCCGGCTACGCGCCGCGCCCGATCCCGGACATCCCCAAGGCTTGCCGCCTGTCGGGTCTGGAGCCGTTCACGATTGATCGCAGCTCGTTGTTCGTCAACGTCGGCGAGCGCACCAACATCACCGGTTCCGCGCGTTTCGCCCGCCTGATCCGTGAAGACAACTACACCGAAGCCCTGGAAGTCGCCCTGCAACAGGTGGAAGCCGGCGCCCAGGTGATCGACATCAACATGGACGAGGGCATGCTCGATTCGAAGAAGGCCATGGTGACCTTCCTCAATCTGATTGCCGGCGAGCCGGACATCTCCCGTGTACCGATCATGATCGACTCCTCCAAGTGGGAAGTGATCGAAGCCGGCCTCAAGTGCATCCAGGGCAAGGGCATCGTCAACTCCATCAGCATGAAAGAAGGCGTCGAGCAGTTCATCCATCACGCCAAGCTGTGCAAGCGCTACGGTGCGGCGGTGGTGGTGATGGCGTTCGACGAAGCCGGCCAGGCCGACACCGAAGCGCGCAAGAAAGAAATCTGCAAGCGCTCCTACGACATCCTGGTCAATGAAGTCGGCTTCCCGCCGGAAGACATCATCTTCGACCCGAACATCTTTGCGGTCGCCACCGGTATCGAAGAACACAACAACTACGCCGTCGATTTCATCAACGCCTGCGCCTATATCCGCGACGAGCTGCCGTATGCGCTGACCTCCGGTGGCGTGTCCAACGTGTCGTTCTCGTTCCGGGGCAACAACCCGGTGCGTGAGGCGATCCACTCGGTGTTCCTGCTGTATGCGATCCGCAACGGCCTGACCATGGGTATCGTCAACGCCGGCCAGCTGGAGATCTACGACCAGATCCCGGCCGAGCTGCGCGATGCCGTGGAAGATGTAGTCCTCAACCGCACCCCGGAAGGCACCGACGCCCTCCTCGCCATCGCCGACAAGTACAAGGGCGACGGCAGCGTAAAAGAGGCCGAGACCGAAGAATGGCGCGGCTGGCCGGTCAACAAGCGCCTGGAACACGCGCTGGTCAAGGGCATCACCACCCATATCGTCGAAGACACCGAAGAATCGCGGCAGTCGTTCGCGCGCCCGATCGAAGTGATCGAAGGCCCGCTGATGTCCGGTATGAACATCGTCGGCGACCTGTTCGGCGCCGGCAAAATGTTCCTGCCCCAGGTGGTGAAATCCGCCCGTGTGATGAAGCAGGCCGTGGCCCACTTGATCCCGTTCATCGAGCTGGAAAAAGGCGACAAGCCGGAAGCCAAGGGCAAGATCCTGATGGCCACGGTGAAGGGCGACGTGCATGACATCGGCAAGAACATCGTCGGCGTGGTACTCGGCTGCAACGGTTATGACATCGTCGACCTCGGCGTGATGGTGCCAGCGGAGAAGATCCTGCAGGTGGCCAAGGAGCAGAAGTGCGACATTATCGGGCTGTCCGGCCTGATCACGCCGTCCCTGGACGAGATGGTGCATGTGGCCCGCGAGATGCAGCGCCAGGACTTCCACCTGCCGCTGATGATCGGCGGCGCGACCACCTCCAAGGCGCACACGGCGGTGAAGATCGAGCCCAAGTACAGCAACGACGCGGTGATCTACGTCACCGACGCCTCCCGGGCAGTGGGTGTGGCCACCCAGCTGCTGTCCAAGGAGTTGAAGGCCGGCTTCGTCGAGAAGACCCGCCTGGAATACATCGACGTGCGTGAGCGCACCTCCAACCGCAGTGCGCGCACCGAACGCCTGAGCTACCCGGCGGCCATCGCCAAGAAGCCGCAGTTCGACTGGAGCACCTACACGCCGGTCAAGCCAACCTTTACCGGCTCCAAGGTGCTGGACAATATCGACCTCAACGTCCTGGCCGAGTACATCGACTGGACCCCGTTCTTTATCTCCTGGGACCTGGCCGGCAAGTTCCCACGCATCCTGACCGATGAAGTGGTGGGTGAAGCGGCCACCGCGCTGTACGCCGACGCCCAGGAAATGCTCAAGAAGCTGATCGACGAAAAACTTATCAGCGCCCGTGCGGTGTTCGGTTTCTGGCCGACCAACCAGGTGCAGGACGATGACCTGGAAGTCTACGGCGAAGACGGCCAGCCGATTGCCAGGCTGCACCACCTGCGCCAGCAGATCATCAAGACCGACGGCAAACCGAACTTCTCCCTGGCCGACTTCGTCGCTCCAAAAGACAGCGGCGTGACCGACTACATCGGTGGCTTCATCACCACCGCCGGCATCGGCGCCGAAGAAGTGGCCAAGGCTTACCAGGACGCGGGCGACGACTACAACTCGATCATGGTCAAGGCCCTGGCCGACCGCCTGGCCGAGGCCTGTGCCGAGTGGCTGCACCAGCAGGTGCGTAAGGAGCACTGGGGCTACGCCAAGGACGAGCAACTGGATAACGAGGCGCTGATCAAGGAGCAGTACAGCGGTATCCGCCCTGCCCCCGGTTACCCAGCCTGCCCGGATCACACCGAGAAAGCCCAGTTGTTCCAACTGCTCGACCCCGAAGCCCGCGAAATGCAGGCCGGGCGCAGCGGTGTGTTCCTCACCGAGCACTACGCGATGTTCCCGGCGGCGGCAGTCAGTGGCTGGTACTTCGCCCACCCGCAGGCGCAGTACTTTGCCGTGGGCAAGGTCGACAAGGACCAGGTGACCAGCTACACCGCGCGCAAGGGCCAGGACCTGGCCGTCACCGAGCGCTGGCTGGCGCCGAACCTGGGCTACGACAACTAAGCCCTGACGGATTGTCTATGCTGTCCCTCACACACCTTGTGTCGAGGGACGTATGGACGATCCAGCCAACAACAAGCCTCCTACCTTCTGGCAGATGCTCCACAGCGTGGTGGCCGCTGCGTTTGGCGTGCAGAGTGGCAAGAATCGCGCCCGCGACTTTACCCACGGCAAGCCCAGCCACTTTGTGATCCTGGGCATCCTGTTCACGGCGGTGTTTGCGCTGACGTTGTTTGGGATCGTCAAGCTGGTGCTGCACCTGGCCGGCGTCTAGCGCAGCAACAGACGCAAGCTGAACGGGTAACGATAGGACGTGGGCTTGCCCTCGGCGGACAGCGCGCGAAAATTCACCGACGGTGTCGGCTCCAACAAGTGCCGTGCCTGGCCGGCATTGATCAATTGGAACAACGCCAACGGACGCTCACCCCCACCGTATGCGCCTATGTCCACGCCCTTGGCATCATCATTGATCAGCACCATGGCCCACCCGCCGACGGTGAAATGCCCGGCGACCAAACTCGACAAGCGCCCATCCAGGCGCGCCCGCAGGATCTCGGGCGAGCTGTTGACCGCGCTGAACAACGTGTCCTTGCCGGGTGCTCGCCCAGTGGCCTGCAGCGCCTGCATGGCGCCCAGTGCCATCTGATCGTTGGCCGACCACACCAGCGCCGTCTGCGGATAGCGCTTGAACAGTTGCGTCGCCTGTTCGAACGCACGCTGGCGGCTCCACTCACCGTAGACCAGCTGGCGCAGGCGCACCTCGGGATGCTCGGCCAGCGCCCGGCGCATGCCGCGCTCGCGCAATTGCGCCACCGGGGTGGCCTTGGCGCCGGAAAATGCCAGCAGGTCGAGGGATTGGCCAGGCGCAACCGGACCGTGCTGGCGCAACAGGTCGCGGAGCATCAGGTAGCCCGCCTCTTCATCGTCGGCGACCAGGCTGCCGATCAACTGGATGCCGCTGCGGGTTCCCAGCAATTGCATCTGGTCGGGGGTCAGCGCGCTGTTCACCACCAGCAGCTTGACGCCACTGCCCTCGGCCATGCGCAGGATCTGCGGTGCAACGTACTCCTCATTCACCAGCACCAGGTAGTCCGGCCGCTGGCTGCCTTGCAGTACCTCACGCGCCTGGAGCAGCGTGTTGTCGGGATTACGCTCGCCGTAACGCACACGCAAATCCAGGCCGAGGTCCTTGGCGGCGGCCTGCATGAATTGCGCGTAGCTGACCCAGAAGGTTTCCGTCGACGTGCCTGGATTGAGAAACACCACCGACGTGGCATGGGCCATCAACCCATAGGTCGGTCCCAGCAACCAGAAACACGTAATCAACACCTTCAACATGGATGCTTGAGCCTCGAAAATAAGCCGCCATGATAGTGGCAATGCCCAAACCAATCGAGGCTCAATCAACGTCCTTTATTGGTGGCTGACCCAGAAAACGGCAGTTCCCACCACCAGAATGATCAAGAACAGAATGGCCCAGGCATCAACGGTACTGTCAGGTTTACGGGCTTTTGTCGGATTGCTCATTGCATCGCCTCTTGTCGGTTTTATAGGTGATTGCACTCAAACACGATCACAGTAAAGTTGACGATTGCCCGCATGACAAATGTGGGTATCACGATAACCCTTCTCATTAGTCATTTTGGTTATGTGCATATACTCAAACATCACTTTTGCGCATAAACGCAAACTGGTATCGTGCGCCGGCTCCGTTGGGAGTGCGCGGCCGTGCGCGCAGATTTGCCGAGAACAGGACCTATATGTACGTATACGACGAATACGATCAGCGCATCATCGAGGACCGCGTCAAGCAGTTCCGTGATCAGACCCGACGCTACCTAGCAGGTGAACTGAGCGAAGAAGAGTTCCGCCCTCTGCGCCTGCAAAATGGCCTTTATGTTCAGCGCTTTGCGCCGATGCTGCGGGTGGCCGTGCCTTATGGCCAACTGACTTCGCGCCAGACCCGCATGATGGCCAAGATTGCCCGCGACTTCGACAAGGGCTATGCCCACATCAGTACCCGCCAGAACGTGCAGTTCAACTGGCCGGCGCTGGAAGATGTGCCGGACATCCTGGCTGAGCTGGCCACCGTGCAGATGCACGCGATTCAGACCAGCGGTAACTGCCTGCGCAACGTGACCACCGACCAATTCGCCGGGGTTGCAGCCGACGAGCTGATCGACCCACGCCCGTGGTGTGAAATCGTCCGTCAATGGACCACCTTCCACCCCGAATTCGCCTACCTGCCGCGCAAGTTCAAGATCGCCATCAATGGCTCGACCTCGGACCGTGCAGCCATCGAAGTACACGATATCGGCCTGGAGCCGGTGTACAACGCGGCCGGCGAGCTGGGTTTCCGTGTACTGGTGGGTGGCGGCCTGGGCCGTACCCCGGTGGTCGGCGCGTTCATCAACGAGTTCCTGCCGTGGCAGGACCTGTTGAGCTACCTTGACGCCATCCTGCGGGTCTACAACCGCTACGGCCGTCGCGACAACAAATACAAGGCCCGGATCAAGATCCTGGTCAAGGCACTAACCCCTGAGGTGTTCGCCCAGAAAGTCGACGCCGAGATGGAGCACCTGCGCGGCGGCCAGACCACCCTGACCGAAGCCGAAGTGCACCGTGTGGCCAAGCACTTCGTCGATCCTGAGTACAAGGCCCTGAGCAATCAGGACGCCGAGCTCGCAGCGCTCGACCAGCAGCACCCAGGCTTTGCCCGCTGGCGTACCCGCAACACCCTGGCGCACAAAAAGCCGGGCTATGTGGCGGTGACCCTGTCGCTGAAACCGACCGGTGTTGCGCCGGGCGACATCACCGACAAGCAGCTGGACGCCGTCGCCGACCTGGCCGAGCGCTACAGCTTTGGCCAACTGCGCACTTCCCACGAGCAGAACATCATCCTCGCGGACGTTGAGCAGAGCCAACTGTTCACCCTGTGGGGTGAACTGCGCGAAGGCGGTTTCGCCACGCCGAACATCGGCCTGCTGACCGACATCATCTGCTGCCCGGGCGGCGACTTCTGCTCCCTGGCCAACGCCAAGTCGATCCCGATTGCCGAATCGATCCAGCGCCGTTTCGACGACCTGGACTACCTGTTCGACATCGGCGAGCTGGACCTGAACATCTCCGGTTGCATGAACGCCTGTGGTCACCATCACGTCGGCCACATCGGCATCCTGGGCGTAGACAAGAAAGGCGAAGAATTCTACCAAGTGTCCCTGGGTGGCAGCGCCAGCCGTGATGCGAGCCTGGGCAAGATCCTTGGCCCATCCTTCGCCCAGGAAGCCATGCCCGAGGTGATCGGCAAGCTGATCGACGTGTACATCGAACAGCGCACCGAAGATGAGCGTTTCATCGACACCTACCAGCGCATCGGCATTGACCTGTTCAAGGAGCGCGTCTATGCAGCGAATCATTAAGAACAACGAAGTCCTCGATGAAACCTGGCACCTGCTGCCCAAGGACGCGAGCTTCGACGGCATCTCCAACTGCGACGACCTGATCGTGCCGCTGGCGCTGTGGCGCGAACACGGCCACGCGCTCAAGGCCCGCGACGGCGGCCTGGGTGTGTGGCTGGACGCCGATGAAGAAGCCGAAGAGATCGGCGCTGACGTGGAACACTTCCAGGTCATCGCCCTGAACTTCCCGGCCTTCACCGACGGGCGCAACTATTCCAACGCGCGCCTGTTGCGTGACCGTTATGGTTACAAGGGTGAGCTGCGGGCGATTGGTGATGTGTTGCGCGACCAGTTGTTCTACCTGCGCCGCTGCGGGTTCGATGCCTTCGCCTTGCGCGCCGACAAAGACCCGTACGAGGCGCTGGAAAGCCTCAAGGACTTCTCGGTGACGTACCAGGCCGCAACGGATGAACCGCTGCCGCTGTTCCGTCGTCGCTGAGCATCAAATGTGGGGTGGGGGCTTGCCCCCTCCCAGATTGGAATCTGCTTGCGCTGTAAATCGGTGCTTTTTCAGGCACCGATCTTAATCGACGCCAGCACCTGCTTCTGCCCCATTGAGCACGGCACGCCTTCCGGCTGCGCCCGTACCGCATCGATTACGCCTAACAACTGCGCCTTGTTGTGGGCCAACTGCGCCTGCATCACCTCGATCTGCGCCACCTTGCGCTCCAGGGCCTCGATCAACTCCTCACGCTTGTGCTCCCCTGGCGCGGGCATTAACGCCTTGAGTTCCTGCAAGGTAAACCCGGCCTGCTGTGCGCTCTGGATCAGTTGCAGCGTTTGCAGGGCATCGGGCGCATAGCGTCGATACCCATTGGCCTGGCGCCCCACCTGACTGATCAGCCCCTCGGATTCGTAGAAGCGGATACGCGACGCCGCCAACCCACTTTGCTTTGCCAGCTCACCAATATTCATCAAAACCCCGCTTGACATTAAAGTTAACTTTAAGCTTAGCCTGAGGCCTCCCCCGTTCCGGAGTCAACTCATGTCACCCTTTGAACCCTTGCAACTGCCCAACGGCCAGGTCCTCGCCAACCGCATCGCCAAGGCGGCGATGGAGGAGAATATGGCAGACGCCAATCAAGCGCCTTCCCGTGAACTGAAGCAGCTGTACACCGCCTGGGCCAACGGCGAGCCCGGCTTGCTGCTGACCGGCAATGTGATGATCGACCGCCGCGCCATGACCGGCCCCGGTGGCGTTGCCCTCGAAGACGAAAAGCATCTGGACAGTTTTCGCGAATGGGCCAACGTGGCCCGCGACAAGGGTGTGCACTTTTGGGTACAGCTCAGTCATCCGGGACGCCAGACCATGGCCAACCTCGGCCAGCAAGCCCTGGCGCCCTCCGCGATTGCACTGGACCTCGGCAGCTTTTCGAAGATGTTTGCCAAGCCCAAGGCAATGACCGAGGACGACATTCAAGACGTGATCAAACGCTTCGCCACCAGCGCACGCCTGGCCGAGAAAGCCGGTTTTACCGGGGTGCAGATCCACGGTGCGCACGGCTACCTGCTCAGCCAGTTTCTCTCGCCGTTGAGCAACCACCGCACTGACCGCTGGGGTGGCTCGCTGGAGAACCGTGCGCGCCTGCTGCTGGAGGTGATCCACGCGGTTCGCGCCAGCGTCAGCCCGTCCTTTTGCGTCGCGGTAAAACTCAACTCGGCGGATTTCCAGCGCGGCGGGTTTGCAGAGGCCGATGCTCGTGCGGTGATGGAGATGCTCAACCCCTTGCCCATTGACTTGCTGGAACTCTCCGGAGGGAGCTACGAAGCACCGGCCATGCAAGGCGAAGCCCGGGACGGTCGCACCCTGGCCCGTGAAGCGTACTTCCTGGAGTTTGCCAAGGAACTGGCGACCATCGCCCAGATGCCGCTGATGGTCACCGGCGGCATTCGCCGCCTGCCCATCGTGCAACAGGTGCTGGACAGCGGCATCGCCATGGCCGGCATTGCCACCGCCCTGACCCTGGAACCGCAACTGATCAAACACTGGCACGAGGGGCGCGACCTCAACCCGCAACTCAAACCGATCAGTTGGCAGCGCAAACCCTTGGCCGCCCTCGCCACCCTGGCCGTGGTGCGTGACCAGATGCGCCGCCTGAGCCGCGGCCGCCTGCCCAATGCCAACGTCGCGCCCTGGCTGGCACTGGTGCGCGACCAATGGTTTATCGCCCGGCGCACCCGGCAATACCGCGCGGCCATGACGCAATCTTCACATTAAAGGCGGAGCATTCGCCGTGATCGAACTGTCCCCTATTGATCAGCTGCTTTTAACCTCACTGACGATTGGAGTTCTTCATGGCGAAAATCAACCTGGCCCAGCAATTGGCGACCACCCTTGAACAGGCGGGCATCAAGCGTATCTGGGGCCTGACCGGCGACAGCCTCAACGGCCTCACCGACGCCCTGCGTACCATGGACAGCATCGAGTGGATGCATGTACGTCACGAAGAAGTCGCCGCCTTCGCTGCCGGTGCCGAAGCGGCAGCCACTGGCGAACTGACCGTATGCGCCGGCAGCTGCGGGCCGGGCAACCTGCACTTGATCAATGGCCTGTTCGACTGTCATCGCAACCATGTGCCGGTGCTGGCGATTGCGGCGCAGATCCCCTCCTCCGAGATCGGCCTGAATTACTTCCAGGAGACCCATCCCCAGGAACTGTTCAAAGAATGCAGCCACTTTATCGAGCTGGTCACCAACCCCGAGCAAATGCCTCATGTGCTGCACCGTGCCATGCGTTCGGCGATCCTCAACCGCGGCGTGGCGGTGGTGGTGATTCCGGGGGACGTGTCGTTGCTGGAAGTGGAAGACACGCTCAAGCCCTGGCCTGCCCTGCACGCACCGCGCACCTTGCCGGCGGAACAGGACCTGCAACGACTGACCGAGATCCTTGAAAGCAGCAAGAAGGTCACCCTGCTCTGCGGCAGCGGTTGCGCCGGTGCTCATGATCAAGTGGTGGCCCTGGCCGATGCCCTGGGGGCGCCGGTGGTGCACGCCCTGCGCGGCAAGGAACACGTGGAGTGGGATAACCCGTTCGACGTCGGCATGACCGGCCTGATCGGCTTCAGCTCCGGTTACCACGCCATGCTCGACTGCGACACGCTGATCATGCTCGGCACGGACTTTCCGTACCGCCAGTTCTACCCTACCGATGCCAAGATCATCCAGGTTGACCGCAACCCGCAGGCGCTCGGCCGGCGCGCCACGCTGGACCTGGGCATCGCTGCCGATGTGAGCGAGAACATCGACGCCCTGCTGCCACGCCTGACCCGCAAGACCGACCGCAGCTTCCTCGAAACCTCGCTGAAGCACTACGAAAAAGCCCGCCAAGGCCTGGACGACCTGGCGCAACCGTCAAAGGCCAACCGGCCGATCCACCCGCAATACGTGGCGCGTTTGCTCAGCGAACTGGCGGACGACGATGCGATCTTCACCGCCGACGTGGGCTCGCCGACCGTGTGGGCCGCGCGCTACCTGAAAATGAATGGCAAGCGCCGCCTGATCGGCTCGTTCAACCATGGCTCGATGGCCAACGCCATGCCCCAGGCGATTGGCGCGCAGGCGGCCTTCCCGGGACGCCAGGTGATCTCGATGTCCGGCGACGGCGGTTTTGCCATGCTGATGGGGGATTTCATTTCACTGGCGCAGCTGAAATTGCCCGTAAAAGTGATCGTGTTCGATAACTCGTCCCTGGGCTTTGTCGCCATGGAAATGAAGGCCGCAGGCTATCTGGATGCCGGCACCGAGCTGAAAAACCCGGACTTCGCCGCCATGTCCAACGCCATGGGCATCCTCGGCATTCGCGTGGAGCAATCGGAAGACCTGGAACCGGCCTTACGCCGCGCCCTGGCCCATGATGGCCCGGTGCTGGTAGATGTGGTGACGGCCACCCAGGAACTGGTGATGCCGCCGAGCATCAAGCTGGAGCAGGCCAAAGGGTTCAGCCTGTACATGCTCAAGGCGGTGATGAGTGGGCGCGGGGATGAAGTGATCGAGTTGGCGCGGACTAACTGGTTGCGCTGATCCAATACTGTGGGAGGGGCTTGCCCTAATACCAGTCAGTTAAGCGTACATCGCCTCCTGTAGGAGCGAGCTTGCTCGCGAAAAACGTCAACGATAACGCGTGCTTCCTGAATGAACGCGGCGCCTGTGAGTTTTTCGCGAGCAAGCTCGCTCCTACAAAAGCCTTAACTGAACGGCGAGTGCCGATTCAAGCTGTCTGTTTTTCTACCCATTTGCCGTAGGCATCAATAAATGCCTGCAGGAACGGCTTGGTCTTTTCCGACACCTTGCCGGACTCATCGAACACGCTGCCAGCGCCGCCCAGGTAGGCTTCCGGCTGCTGCATGCACGGCACATCAAGGAACACCAGGGACTGGCGCAGATGGTGGTTGGCACCAAAGCCGCCGATGGCGCCCGGCGACACGCTGATGATCGCCCCCGGCTTACCGCTCCAGGCGCTTTGACCATAAGGACGGGAACCTACGTCGATGGCATTCTTCAACGGCGCGGGTACGGAACGGTTGTACTCCGGCGTCACAAACAACACCGCGTCGGATGAGCGTACTTGCTGACGGAAACTACTGTAGGCTGCGGGCGGTGATGCCCCGTCGATGTCTTCGTTGTAGAGCGGCAAATCGCCAATTTCCACAATGTTCAACTTCAGGTTGGCAGGGGCCAGTTCGGCCAATGCCAGGGCGACCTTGCGGTTGATCGAGTCTTTTCTCAAGCTGCCAACCAGAACGGCAATCGTGTAGACCTTGCTCATTGGGTTTCTCGACGTCTGACTAAGGGAGCTTGTAGTTATAAAGGCTTCGCAGCGCGTTCACCAGAAGGTTTTGATAATCCTCCAGACGTTTAGCTCGCGATTCGATGCGTAGGAACCGTCTGAAAATGTCAGCGAATAGTATTTTTTTCCAATAGGTAAACTACCCCTCTTTATGACGGTCTACAGCACCGCATATCGAGTGTTTATCTCCAGAGGTTCTAAACAGATGGCAGCAGTACTAGTCGGACAGTTTCATGCCAGAGACGCAGAGGGTCGTGTGTATTCGGTGCATGAGTTCCAGGAATCCAACCCGGCGCAAGGCGACCTGGCTGGCTCGGCACCCGCCACCACCTACAAGCTGGCCATTGGCGACCGTGTAGAAAAACTGGAAGGCGATGAGTTCAAGCTGATCCAGTCGGGGACCATTATCGTCCGCGAATCGCAGACCGTCCTCGCCTCATAAGATTGATCGCCCAGACGTACCAGCTCAGTCCTGGCCATTGACGGCATTGACTGAGCTGGGTGGTCACGGGCGGCGAATCTCCGTCACTTCGAGCCCCGACTCACCGTCGACCTGCTTGAGCGTGACCATCAAACTCCCCCGCTCGCCTTCGACCGCGTACATCACCCGCCTGTAACCCGGCGAGTTGTACCCCGGATACGCCACCACCTGCTTGACTTGCGTCATGCCCAGCACCGTGCCGACCTGCGCGGCGACTTGTTCCTGGGTACGGATGAAGGCCTCAAGCGCAAGGTTTTCCGGGACTGATTCATCGTGATTGCTGAAGAGATAAGCAGCCAAACACCCTACGGTCACCAGGACCAGCAGTTGTTTGACCGTTACCCCGAGAAATGTCGAGGGCAGAGGCATATGAGACCAGACCTGTTTTTGTTGTATGTGCCGGTAACCGGCATTGGTCGTTGATGATCAGACGCGCCATTTTAGTGGGGTCCTGGCTGAACGCCAGCGACATACGCGACCCACACCGTCTTTTTTGCGCACGACGGCATGCGCCATTGAATCCCCAACGCGCTGCACATAGACTCCGGCCATGCGTTTACGTCATATCGAAGTGATTCAGGCCATCTTGCAGACCGGGCACCTCGGCACCGCCGCCGAATGGTTGCAACTTCCCGTGGGCGATGTAGACGCGGCACTCAAGGATGCCGAGCAGCAATTGGGCTTCATGCTGTTTGCCAGTGTGCGCGGGCGTTTGCAGGCGACACGGGAAACCCTGGAGTTGCAGGCAGAAATTGCCCATGTGTACGAAGCCCTGGAACCGGTGCAACGCCTGGCCAGCCGCTTGAAACACCATCACGCCCCCACCCTGCGCGCCCTGTGCACGCCGCCCCTGGCCAATCAACTGCTGCCCCAGAGTATCGCGGTCCTGCGCCGACGCTTCCAGGACACGCCGTGCAACCTGTCGAGCCAGCCAACGCGGGAAATCGTGCGCAGCCTGTTGCTGCACGAGGCCGACGTGGGCCTGAGCCTGCATGACCCGGAACATCCGCAGATCCACAGCACGGTGCTGGCCCAAGGCAAATTGCAACTGCTCGCGCCCCACGGCTGGCTCAAGCCCAAGCAGAAGTACATTGCGCTGCAAGACCTGGCCGGGCAGTCGATGATCGGGCTTGAAGGGCACGACCCGCTCAGCCGCCTGCTGGACGCCAAGCTGCAAGCCTTGCGCCCGCTGCCGGTGGTGCAGACGCGGGTACAGACCTACCAGATGATGCGCAGCATGGTGGAAGCCGGTGAAGGCCTGGCGATAGTCGACCCATTCACTGCGTTTGGCGCGCGCGAGGCGGATTTGGATACATGCCCGGTGTCACCGCCGATCATGGTCAGCCTGTATGCGCTGACACTCAAGGATGGCGCGACCTCCCCCGCGCTGAATGCGTTGCTGGAGATCGTCACGCAAAAGGCCCAAGCCCTGCTGGTGAGTTAAAGCCGCTCGGCTTCGGTCTTGAACAACCGATACCAGAAAATCGCCACTTCACGGGTTTGCGGGTCTATGCCGCGATAACGCAGGTGGTCGATCCCGCCCATCACATAGCCGCAACGCTCATACAGACGGCAGGCGCCGAGGTTGTTGTTCTGGGTTTCGAGCATCATGCCTGGCAGGTTTTTCTTGCGGCTCCAGAACTGCGCCACGTCCAGCAAGGCCTTGGCCACGCCATGGCGCCGCGCGGGCAAGGCCACCGCCAATTCGTCTACGTGGGCAAAGCCATTCCAATTGGTGCTGACCACGATATGCCCGACCGCACGATCATCCAGGTAAGCCATGAAGATCGCACTGTCCGGCGCATCACGAAAACTGGCGAACTCTTCAGGATCGATCCCATAACATTTGCGGTACGGCAGGATGCGCTCCAGCGGCCATTGATCGACACGCTTGCCCATCTCCGGCACACCGTAGGCGCTGACCTCGAAACTGAAGTCATTGCCCCATACGTAGGCATCGAAGCCCTCGTCGGCGACCCGCACACTGAGCCCTGGATACTTCGGGTTCATTACAGCTTGCATAAACATTCTTAACCCTTGATGCAATCGACGGTGTAACAACGACCACTGCCGTCATCTTCGTGTTGTAACCCGTGAACATCGGCAACAAAACCGGGGAAACTGCTATCGAACGTCCGGGCAAACGCCAGGTAGTCGATGATCGACCGGGTCGACTCGGTAAAGCGCTCGCCCGGCATGATCAACGGGATACCCGGCGGATAAGGCACCAGCATCACGGCTGCAATGCGTCCTGGCAAGGCATCAATGGACACTGCCTCCACTTCTCCCCTTACCAATTGGTCGTAGGCGTCGGCCGGTTTCATCGCGATTTCCGGCAGCACCGTGTACATGCGCTTGAGGTGCTTGGCGGTGGCGTTGCTGCGGTAACAGCTGTGCAATTGGTCGCACAAATCGCGCAAACCCAAGCCCTGATAACGCGCCGGGCCCTGGGCAAACACCGATGGCAAACAACTGGCGAGGCTGACATTCGCGTCGTAGCTGCGCTTGAACTCCAGCAATTCGGTGAGCAAGGTACTCCATTTGCCTTTGGTGATGCCCATGGAAAACAACACGAGAAATGAATACAGCCCGGTCTTTTCCACCACCAGCCCGCGTTCCCAGAGGAATTTGCTGACCACCGCCGCCGGAATGCCACAGTCGCTCAAGGCGCCGCCGGCGTTGAGGCCGGGCATGACCAAGGTCACCTTGATCGGGTCCAGCAACACGTAGTCTTCGGCCACGTCACCAAAGCCGTGCCAGTCATCCTGCGGCTGCAACAGCCAATCCGCCGTGGCGACGCGGTCGATGCCCGCCACCGACGGCGGCTGCCAGATGGAGAACCACCAGTCTTCGGCGGCAATGTGTTGGCGCAGGTTGGCCAGGGCGCGGCGAAAACTCAAGGCCTCGTCGAACATTTCCTGCAGCAGCGAGCGCCCGGCCGGGCCTTCCATCATCGCCGAGGCTACGTCCAGGGAGGCGATGATGCTGTACTGCGGCGAGGTGGAGATGTGCATCATGAAGGCTTCGTTGAAACGGTCGCGGTCCAGTTGGCGCGCGCCGCCGTCCTGCACATGGATCATCGAGGCCTGGCTGAACGCCGCCAGCAGCTTGTGGGTGGAGTGAGTAGTGAACACCAGCGGGCTGTCCGGGGTACGGGAGGTGCCCATGCCGTAGCGCCCGGCAAAAAACTCGTGGAACGCCGCATAGGCATACCAGGCTTCGTCGAAGTGCAGCACCTCGACACTGTTGCCCAATTGCTGCTTGATCAGCTCGGCGTTGTAGCACAGGCCGTCGTAGGTGGAGTTGGTGACTACGGCCAGCTTGACCTTTGGCGGCCGCCCACGGGTCAACGGGCTGGCCTCGATCTTGGCGCGGATCGAGTCGGGGCTGAATTCGCTCAGGGGAATTGGGCCGATGATGCCCAGCTCATTGCGCTCCGGGCACAGGTACAGCGGGATCGCACCGGTCATGATGATCGAGTGCAACACCGACTTGTGGCAGTTGCGGTCCACCAGCACCAGGTCATCGCGCCCCACCATGGAGTGCCAGACGATCTTGTTGGCGGTGGACGTCCCGTTGATCACGAAAAAAGTATGGTCAGCACCGAAGTTGCGCGCGGCACGGGCCTCGGCTTCGGCCAGCGGCCCGGTGTGGTCCAGCAGTGAGCCCAGCTCGGGCACCGACACCGACAGATCCGAGCGCAGGGTATTTTCCCCGAAGAACTGATGAAACGCCTGCCCCACCGGGCTTTTGCGATAGGCCACGCCACCGCCATGGCCGGGGGTGTGCCAGGAATAGTTGGAGTCTGCCGTATGTTGCACCAACGCTTTGAAAAACGGCGGCAACAAGCCATCCAGGTAACTGCGGGCAGCGCGGGCCACTTGGCGCGCCAGAAACGGCACGGTGTCTTCGAACAGATAAAGGATGCCACGTAGCTGGTTGAGTTCGCTCATGGCATCGGCCGGGGCGTTTTCCAGGGTGACTTGCTCGCCCAGGGCGAAGATCGGCAGGTTCGGCGCTCGCAGGCGCGCCAGGCGGATCAGCTCGACCATGTTTTGCAGCAGGTGGGTATTCTCACCGGCGCCTTCGGCGGCGATCAGCATGCACGCCAGGCCGTGATGGGTCGCCGCTACCAACCGGCCTTCGGCGTAGTCCACGGCAGAAAAGATACTGAAGCCCTCTTGTTCCAGCTCTCGGGCGATGCCTCGGACCCGGTCACCGGCAACGGTGTCGGCCTTGATGTCGCGGTGCACGATAAGCACAGGGAACTTCAGGTCTTTGTACATGAGTGCGTGTAGTCCTGAGGGCTATGCACTCAAGGGTAGAAGCTCGGGGACGATGACGCGAATGAAGATTTTGAAAGCAATGGCGATCAACTGTGGGAGGGGGCTTGCTCCCGATGACGGTATGCCAGCTCATATTTGATTGGCTGATACGCCGCTATCGGGGGCAAGCCCCCTCCCACATCTTGATCATACCGACGCAGGGCTATTGTTGTGTTAACTGGGTCCACAACGCCGGGGCACCCGCGGACTTGGCAATGGCTTCCAGTCGCGCCGCATGCTCGGCCATATCCTGCTCGCTGGCGCGGATGATGGTGGTGGGCTTGCGATCGGCCGGCAGGCGGCGAATTTCCGAAGGACGGTTGCCCGAGCCTTCCGCCGAGCCGCTGCCATCGGAGGCATTGCCGGCCAGGGACAGGCTGGTCTGCCCACCGGTCATGGTCAGGTAAACGTCGGCGAGAATCTCGGAGTCGAGCAAGGCGCCGTGGAGTTCACGGCCGGAGTTGTCGACGCCATAACGTTTGCACAAGGCATCGAGGCTGTTGCGCTGGCCCGGGTGACGCTCACGGGCCATCATCAAGGTGTCGAGGATCGAGCAGTGCTTGGAAATATCCGCACGATCCGTCTGCCCCATCAGGGCAAATTCGTTATTGATGAAGCCGACGTCGAACGCCGCGTTATGGATGATCAGCTGAGCGCCGTTGATGAATTCGAAGAACTCATCGGCCACTTCGGCAAAACGCGGCTTGCCCTTGAGGAACTCGTCGGTAATACCGTGGACGCCGATGGCGCCTTCGTCACTGTCACGGTCCGGTTGCAGGTAGACGTGGAAGTGACGACCGGTGAGGCGCCGACCCATGAGTTCGACACAGCCGATTTCAATGATCCGGTGGCCGTCGGTCACCGGCATGCCGGTGGTTTCGGTATCGAGTACAACAGATCGGATGGCCATCAGGGTTCAGCTCTCAACGGTGTGGTGTGCAGTGTGGTGTGAGTCAAGGGGCGCGATGTTAACACGTCAGCCAACATCAGCTCTGCTTGTAGCCCCGCACTTCGTCCACACCACGATTGGCCAACTGGTCGGCGCGCTCGTTCCCCGGATGGCCGATGTGCCCGCGCACCCATTTCCAGGTGATGTCATGGCGGTTGCATTGCTCATCGAGCAATTGCCACAGGTCGGCATTCTTGACCGGCTCCTTGGCCGCAGTCTTCCAGCCGCGCTTCTTCCAGTTGACCATCCACTCATTGATGCCCTTCATCACGTACTGGGAGTCAGTCACCAGCAGCACGTTGCAGCGGCGCTTGAGTTCTTCCAGGCCGCGAATGGCGCCCATCAGCTCCATGCGGTTGTTGGTGGTGTTGGCTTCGCCGCCCCACAACTCCTTCTCTACGCCCTTGCACACCAGCAATGCGCCCCAGCCGCCGGGGCCCGGGTTGCCCTTGCAGGCGCCATCGGTGAAGAGTTCTACGCTGTCAGTCATCGGTTACTCGGTCTTAAATCAAAAAGGTTTTTACGGTTCGCTTTGCTTGCGGTTGACCTTGGCCATCGGCATCGGCACCAGCTTGCCCATGGGTTGTCGCAGCACCTGGCGCACTGGTCGCAGGCCGACCACAATCTTGCGCGCCACTAATAAATAGAAGCCGCCACCCGAGAGTTGCCACGCCCCTGCGCGGCGCTCCCAGCCGGCCAGGCGGCCTTGCCACTTGGCCGAGGCAAGCGGCGGACGATAGCACCCGAAGCGGCGTTTCTCCAGCGCGAAGCCCAGCAGGTTCAGCCAGTCCCCGACCCGCGACGGCGAGATGCACCGCGCCTGGCGCAGGCCATCATGGGCGAACACATGGCGCAGGCCCCAACTACTCCAGGGGTTGATGCCGATAATCAGCAAATGGCCACCCGGGCGCACGCTGCTCGCCGCTTCGCGCAGCAGACCGTGGGGTGACAGGCAGAAATCCAGGCCATGCTGCAACACCACCACATCGGCGGCATGCTCGCTCAACGGCCAGGCCTGCTCCTCGCAGACAATCTCCACCCCCGGCAACGGCGCGCCCAGGCGCACATTGCGTTGCACCTGGGGCGCGGCGGGCGGGGTCTGGGCCGACGGGCCGTAATGCACCAGGTAGCCGCCAAAGAAACGGCCCAACTCGTCTTCGAGCATGCGCCGCTCTTCATCCAGCAGAAATTGGCCGATGGGCCCGGACAGCCATTCACGGGCCGCGCCGATCAGGGCCAGCCACTCAGGATCGGCCTGGGCGAACGCTTTATCAGTCATTGCATTCTCCAACTCGCCTAGACGTTCTAAGATGCACCAATGTGATCAGCTTGGCGAATCGAAGAATGATACAGATCAGTGCCCTCCCCGCCTTTACCGACAACTACATTTGGTTGTTGCAGGACCCGCAAACCCAACGTTGTGCCGTGGTCGATCCCGGCGATGCCGCGCCGGTGCTGGCCTGGCTCAAGCAAAATCCGACATGGACCCTCAGCGACATCCTGATCACCCACCATCACCACGACCATGTCGGTGGCGTCGAACAACTCAAGCGCGTGAGCGACGCCCAGGTGTATGGCCCGGCCAACGAGACGATCCCGGCGCGGGACATCGCCCTGCAGGATAACGACCGCATCAGCGTGCTGGGCTGGGACTTCGACGTCTATGCCGTGCCCGGCCACACCCTGGGCCATATCGCCTTCTACCACCAAGGCGTGCTGTTCTGTGGCGACACCCTGTTCGCCGCCGGCTGTGGCCGCCTGTTCGAAGGCACGCCGGAGCAGATGCACACTTCCCTTGAGCGCCTGGCCGCCCTGCCCGCCGATACCTTGGTGTACTGCACCCACGAGTACACACAAAGTAACCTCAAGTTTGCCCAGGCGGTGGAACCGCAGAATACCGATATCTCCGAACGGGTGGAAAACGTCCGCCAAATGCGGGCCCGCGGCGAGATAACACTGCCTTCCAACCTGGCCCTGGAAAAGCGTACCAACCCCTTCTTACGTACCGCCGAAACATCTGTTAAACAAAAAGCGGACGAACGGAATGGCCGCGACAACCGCTCTGGGGCCGAGGTGTTTGCTAGCTTGAGGGCGTGGAAAGATAAGTTCTAAGACGATGCAATCTGATACGTAATTTCTGAATGGTTGACCGGAACCAAAGCGCTTTCTAGAATCGCCCGACATTTTTGCCCGGAACTTACTTCCAGCCAATGTCGTCATCTACTCGTAAATCCAACCATTCAGACGCATTGACCCGCCTGGCTCAAGCTGTGGCGGTGGCTGTGTCCGCCACGCTGGCGGGCTGCCAATCGACAAATTTCGCCGCACAATCCACCGTGCAACCCAAGCCCAACCTTGCCGCCAAGATCAAACAGAAACCCGTCATCTGGCTTTCAGAGAAACCTGCTCCAGAGGTGCCCCAGGACGTGTGGGAACGCATGCGCCGGGGCTTTCAATTGCAGGACAACGTGGGCGTCAACCCGCGTATCGAGCAACAGCGCCTGTGGTTCGCCAGCAACCCATCCTTCCTGGAGAACGCCGGTGAACGCGGCAGTCTCTACATTCATTACATCGTCGAGCGCCTTGAAGAACGCAACATGCCCCTGGAGCTGGCGCTACTGCCAGTGATCGAAAGTGCCTACAACCCGATGGCCTATTCGCGCAGCGATGCCGTCGGCCTCTGGCAGTTCATTCCCTCCACCGGCCGCTACTTCAACCTGCGCCAGACCCGCGCCTACGACGGCCGCCGCGACATCACCGCCTCCACCACCGCCGCCCTGGACTACCTGACCCGTCTGCACGATATGTTCAACGGCGACTGGTTACTGGCCCTGGCCGCCTATAACGCCGGTGAAGGCACGGTGAGCCGGGCCATCGAGCGCAACGAGAAGCTCGGCCTGCCCACCGACTACTGGAACCTGCCCCTGCCCCAGGAAACCAAGGACTACGTGCCCAAGTTCCTGGCGCTGTCCCAGGTGGTACTGGCCCCCGAGGCTTATGGCGTCAACCTGAACCCGATTGCCAACACGCCGTACTTCGAGGTGGTTGAAGTCAAGCAAAGCATGGACCTGTCACGGGTTGCCGCGCTGGCCGAGATCGACGAAGACGAACTGTTCCAGCTCAACCCGGCACTCAAGCAACGCACCACCCTGGATGGCCCGCAACACCTTCTGGTACCGAGCTCCAAGGCACAACTGCTCACCAGCACGCTTTCGACGATGAAGCCGGAAGAATTGCTGGCGATGCGCCCGAAAAAGCAGGTGTTCGACGAAGTTGAGACCGCACGGGTGGCCGGGCGTACCCGCAGCTACAAGGTGCGCAATGGCGACAACCTCACACTGATCGCCAAGGCGAACAAGGTCGATGTGCACGACCTGCAGCGCTGGAACAAACTCAACGGCCAGGCCCTCAAGGTCGGCCAGACCCTGGTGATGCAGGACACCCGTAAGCTGGTGGCCAAGGCCGACAGCAAGAAGCCGGTGCAGTACAAGGTCAAGAAAGGCGACTCGCTGTACATCGTCGCCAAGCGCTTCAACGTCGAGATGCAACATCTCAAGCGTTGGAACCCGCGTACTGGCCAGGCGCTGAAGCCTGGGCAGATGCTGGTAGTGTCTGGGCCGCGCTAAGGTTTTCAGAACACTGTAGAACCAATGTGGGAGGGAGCTTGCCCCCGATATCGGTGGATCAGCCAATGAATCTGGTGGCTGACAAACTGCTATCGGGGACGACCCCCCTCCCACACTCAATCTCCAGTGTTCCCAACCGGCTTTTTCCAAGTGGAACAAGCTGTTACTGTACCGATCATAAAGCCCAAGCCGCCTGGATCGGATCTCTGACTTGAAGCGTCCCCTCCTTCTATTAATAAGTCTGGCCTTGAGCTTTGGTGCCAACGCGACGATTACCGAGAGCCACGGTTATACGCAGTTCGGCACGCTCAAGTACCCGGCCAAATTTACCCACTTCGATTGGGTAAACCCTGCAGCGCCGAAAGGCGGGACCTTGCGGGTCATGGCATTTGGCACCTTCGATACCCTCAACCCCTACACCTTCAAGGGCTCAAGCCCGGTTTCCACCCCCAATTTCCTGCAATACGGCGTCAATGAGCTGAACGAGCCGTTGATGGTCGGCACCGGCCAGTACGCGCCGTCCGGCGATGAGCCGACCTCCAGCTACGGGCTGATTGCCCAATCGGTGGAATACAGCGAGGACCGCAGTTGGGTGGTGTTCAACCTGCGCCCGCAAGCACGCTTTCACGATGGCAAGCCGATCACCGCGTATGACGTGGCGTTTTCCTACCGCACCCTGCTGACCGAAGGCCACCCCCAGTACCGCACCAACCTGCAGGAAGTAGCGCGGGTGGACATCCTCAACCGTCACCGCATCCGCTTTGTGTTCAAGCGCGCCGGCAACCCGTTGCTGATCCTGCGCCTGGGCGAGTTGCCGGTACTGCCCCAGCACTATTGGAAAAACCGCGACTTCAAGGCGACCACCTTCGAACCGCCCCTGGGCAGCGGGCCGTACCGCATCAGCAAGGTCACCCCTGGACGCCAACTGGTGTTCGAACGGGTCAAGGATTACTGGGGCAAGGACTTGCCGGTCAACCAGGGTTTCTATAACTACGACAAGGTCGAGGTGGAGTTCTACCGCGACAGCGACGTGGCCTTCGAAGCATTCAAGGCCGGCGAGTTCGACATCTACATCGAGCACCAGGCCAAGAACTGGGCCAATGGCTACAACTTCCCGGCGGTGAATCGTGGCGAGGTGATCAAGGCGCAGATCGCCCACCAGATCCCGACCCAGAGCCAGGGCCTGTTCATGAACACCCGGCGTCCAACCTTCAGCCAGACCAAGGTGCGTGAAGCCCTGGGGCTGATGTTCGACTTTGAGTGGACCAACCGCACCCTGTTCAGCAGCGCCTACAAGCGCACGCTCAGCTACTACCCCAACAGCGAATTCGCCGCCACCGGTGTTCCAACCGGCCGTGAATGGCTGATGCTCTCCCCCTACCGCGAACAGCTGCCGCCCAACCTGTTTACCCAAGCCTTCAGCCTGCCCCAGACCGACGGGCGCGGCATCCCCCGCGAGACCCTGCGCCGCGCCCTGGCGCTGCTGGGCGAGGCCGGGTGGAAGTTGTCGGGCCAACGCCTGCTCAACAAGGACGGGCAACCGCTGCGCTTCGAGATCCTGTTGGTCAACCCGAACCTGGAGCGCATCCTGCAGCCCTATGTCGAGAACCTGATCAGCATCGGCATCGACGCACGCCTGCGCACCGTCGACCGCGCCCAGTACAAGCAACGCCTGGATCAATTCGATTTCGACATGATCCTGATCACCCTCAACCAGACCTTGAGCCCCGGCCTTGAGCAGTGGCAGTACTTCCACTCCAGCCAGGCCGCGATCAAGGGCAGCAAGAACTATGCAGGCATCGCCAACCAGATTGTCGATCACCTGCTGGAACAACTGCTGGCGGCGCAGACCCGCGAAGAACAACTGGCCGCCGGCCGCGCCCTGGACCGGGTGCTGCTGTGGCAGCACTACAGCATTCCCAACTGGTACCTCAACTATCATCGCCTGGCGTACCGCAACCGGTTCGCCTTTGTCACCACGCCGCCCTACAGCCTGGGTCTGAGCGCGTGGTGGCTGAAAGCTTCGGAGAAAGCCCAATGATGTATTTGCGCAACGTCCTGCTCGGCAGCCTGTTGCTGTGCACCACGGCCCACGCCGCCCCGCAACATGCGCTGACGCTGTACAACGAGCCGCCGAAATACCCCGCCGACTTCAAGCACTTTGACTACGTCAACCCGGATGCGCCCAAGGGCGGCACCTTCCGCGAGTCGAGCATGGGCGGCTTCGACAGCCTCAACCCGTTTATCAGCAAGGGGGTGCCGGCTGACAACATCAGCCTGATCTACGACACCCTGGCCATGCAAAGCCTGGACGAACCCATCACCGAATACGGCCTGGTCGCCGGCAAGATCGAAAAAGCCCCGGACAACAGCTGGGTGCGTTTCTACCTGCGCCCCGAAGCGCGCTTCCACGACGGCCACCCGATCCGCGCCGAAGACGTGGTATTCACCTTCCAGGAACTGATGAAGGAAGGCTCGCCGATCTACCGCACCTACTACGCCGATGTCGATGAAGTGGTCGCCGAAGACCCGCTGCGGGTGCTGTTCAAGTTCAAGCGCACCAACAACCGCGAATTGCCGCTGATCCTCGGCCAACTGCCGGTGCTGCCCAAACATTGGTGGGCCACCCGGGAGTTTGCCAAGGGCAACCTGGAGGTGCCGCTGGGCAGCGGGCCGTACAAGGTGGCCGAGGTCAAGGCCGGGCGCATGATCCGCTACGAGCGGGTCAAGGATTACTGGGCCAAGGACCTGCCGATCACCAAGGGTTTCTATAATTTCGACAACCGCATCACCGACTACTACCGCGACAGCACCGTGTCCCTGGAAGCGTTGAAGGCCGGGCAGTTCGACTACTGGCTGGAATTCAGCGCCAAAAACTGGGCCAATGCCTACAACATTCCGGCCGTGACCGAAGGCCGGTTGATCAAGGAAGAGATCCCCAACGGCAACCCCACGGGCATGCAAGGTTTTGTGTTCAATACGCGCAAGCCGATGTTCCAGGACGTGCGCGTGCGCAAGGCCATCAGCCTGTTGCTGGATTTCGAGTGGAGCAACAAACAGCTGTTCAACGGCGCCTACACCCGCACCCGCAGCTACTTCGAAAACTCTGAAATGGCCGCCACCGGCCTGCCCGGCCCGGATGAGCTGAAGATCCTTGAGCCCCTGCGCGACAAGATCCCGGCCGAAGTCTTTACCCAGGCCTTCGAGCCCGCCAAGACCGACGCCAGCGGCATGATCCGCACCCAGCAACGCGAGGCCTACCAACTGCTGCAGGAAGCCGGCTGGCGCATCGTCGACGACAAGATGGTCGACACCACGGGCAAACCGGTGACCATCGAGTTCCTGCTGGCACAGACCGAGTTCGAGCGCATCCTGCTGCCCTTCAAGCGCAACCTGGCGGACCTGGGCATCGACCTGGTGATCCGTCGGGTGGACGTCTCGCAGTTCGTCAACCGTGTCCGCTCGCGGGACTTCGACATGATGGTGGGCAGCTTCCCGCAATCCACCTCGCCGGGTAACGAGCAGCGGGAGTTCTGGAAGTCTTCCAGCGCCGACAAACCCGGCAGCCGCAACTACATGGGCCTCAAGGACCCGGCGGTGGACCAACTGGTGGAAGAACTGATCGACGCCGACTCGCGCAAAAGCCTGATTGCCCATGCCAGGGCCCTGGACCGTGTGCTGCAGTTCGGCTACTACGTGATCCCCAACTGGCACATCAAGACCTTCCGCGTGGCGTACTGGGACCACCTCGGCCATCCGAAAACCCCGCCGCGCTATGACGTGGGCACCGCCACCTGGTGGGCAAAACCCAACGTAAAACCTGCCGTCACCTCAGACGCGAACACCAACACGAGCGCCGATGCGGCGAGCGGAGGCGATTAAATGCTGGCCTATATTGTTCGCCGCCTGTTGCTGATCATCCCGACGCTGTTCGGGATCCTGCTGATCAATTTCATCATCATCCAGGCCGCTCCCGGTGGCCCGGTGGAACAGATGATCGCCAAGCTCGAAGGCTTTGAAGGTGCCACCAGCCGCATTGCCGGCGGCGGTGCCGAAGTCTCGGTGGCCGGCTCCAGCAGCTACCGTGGCGCCCAGGGCCTGGACCCGGCGCTGATCAAGGAAATCGAAAAAATGTATGGCTTCGACAAGTCGGCGCCGGAACGCTTGTGGATCATGGTCAAGAACTACGCCCGCCTGGATTTCGGCGACAGCTTTTTCCGTGACGCCAAGGTCATCGACCTGATCAAGGAAAAGATGCCGGTATCGATCTCCCTGGGATTATGGAGCACGCTGATCATGTACCTGGTGTCGATCCCGCTGGGGATCGCCAAGGCCACGCGACATGGCAGCCACTTCGATGTGTGGACCAGCTCGGCAATCATCGTCGGCTATGCGATCCCGGCGTTCCTGTTTGCGATCCTGCTGATCGTGGTGTTTGCCGGCGGCAGCTATTTCGACTGGTTCCCCTTGCGCGGGCTCACGTCCAACAACTTCGATGAGTTGAGCTGGGGCGGCAAGGTGCTCGACTACTTCTGGCACTTGGCGCTGCCCATCACCGCACTGGTGATCGGCAACTTCGCGACCATGACGCTGCTGACCAAGAACAGCTTTCTCGACGAGATCAACAAGCAATATGTGATCACCGCCAAGGCCAAGGGCCTGACCAACCACCGCGTGCTCTACGGCCATGTATTCCGCAACGCGATGCTGCTGGTGATCGCCGGATTCCCGTCGGCGTTCATCGGGATTTTCTTCACCGGCTCGTTGCTGGTGGAGGTGATTTTCTCCCTCGACGGCCTGGGCCTGATGAGCTTTGAAGCGGCGATCAACCGCGACTATCCGGTGGTGTTCGGCACGCTGTTTATCTTCACCCTGCTGGGGCTGGTGGTGAAACTGATCGGCGACCTCACCTATACCCTGGTCGATCCGCGTATCGACTTCGCCAGCCGGGAGCATTGAGATGAATCTATCCCCCCTCAATCGCCGCCGGTTCGAGCGGTTCAAGGCCAACAAGCGTGGCTGGTGGTCGCTGTGGCTGTTCCTGATCCTGTTCGGGCTGAGCCTGGGCGCCGAGCTGATCGCCAACGACAAGCCACTGGCGGTGCACTACGACGGCGACTGGTATTTCCCGGCGCTCAAGCGCTACCCGGAGACCACCTTCGGTGGTGAATTCCCGCTGGAAGCCAACTACAAGAGCCCGTATATCCAGGAACTGCTCAAGGCCAAGGACGCCTGGACCTTGTGGGCGCCGATCCCGTTCAGCTACCAGAGCATCAATTACGACCTGAAAGTGCCGGCCCCCGCGCCGCCTTCGAGCGTCAACCTGCTGGGCACCGATGACCAGGGCCGCGATGTGCTGGCGCGGGTGATCTATGGCTTCCGTGTGTCGGTGCTGTTTGCCCTCACCCTGACCGTGCTGAGTTCGATCATCGGCGTGATCGCCGGCGCCTTGCAGGGCTTCTATGGCGGCTGGGTCGACCTGGCCGGGCAGCGCTTCCTGGAAATCTGGTCCGGCTTGCCGGTGCTGTACCTGCTGATCATCCTCGCCAGCTTCGTGCAGCCGAACTTCTGGTGGCTGCTGGGAATCATGTTGCTGTTTTCCTGGATGAGCCTGGTGGACGTGGTGCGCGCCGAGTTCCTGCGCGGGCGTAACCTCGAATACGTGCGCGCGGCCCGGGCACTGGGGATGCAGAACGGCGCGATCATGTTCCGCCACATTCTGCCCAATGCCATGGTCTCGACCATGACCTTCATGCCGTTCATCCTCACCGGCGCCATCGGCACCCTGACCGCCCTGGACTTCCTCGGCTTTGGCCTGCCAGCCGGTTCGCCCTCGCTGGGGGAACTGGTGGCCCAGGGCAAATCCAACCTGCAAGCACCGTGGCTGGGCATGAGCGCGTTTGCCGTGCTGGCGATCATGTTGAGCTTGCTGGTGTTTATCGGCGAGTCCGCTCGCGATGCCTTTGACCCGAGGAAATGAGATGAATCAGGACAATCTGATCGAAATCCGCGACCTCTCCGTCGAGTTCGTCACGGGCGAGCATCACCACCGCGTGGTCAACAACGTCAGCTTCGATATCAAGCGCGGCGAAACCCTGGCCCTGGTCGGCGAAAGCGGCTCCGGCAAATCGGTGACCGCGCACTCGATCCTGCGCCTGCTGCCCTACCCGCTGGCCCGGCACCCATCCGGCACCATCGCCTATTCCGGGCAAGACCTGCTGACCCTCAAGGAAAAGACCCTGCGGCATATTCGCGGTAACCGTATCGCGATGATTTTCCAGGAGCCGATGACCTCGTTGAACCCGCTGCACTGCATCGAAAAGCAGATCAACGAAGTGCTCGGCCTGCACAAGGGCCTGACCGGCAAGGTCGCCACCCGGCGCACCCTGGAGTTGCTGGAGCTGGTGGGCATTCCCGAGCCGCACAAACGGCTCAAGGCCCTGCCCCACGAACTGTCGGGCGGCCAGCGCCAGCGGGTGATGATCGCCATGGCCCTGGCCAATGAGCCGGAACTGTTGATCGCGGATGAGCCGACCACCGCCCTCGACGTCACCGTGCAGTTGAAGATTCTGGAACTGCTCAAGGAGTTGCAGGCGCGTTTGGGCATGGCCTTGCTGTTGATCAGCCATGACTTGAACCTGGTGCGGCGTATTGCTCACCGGGTGTGCGTGATGCAGCAAGGTTGCATCGTCGAGCAGGCCGAGTGCGAGACACTGTTCCAGTCGCCCCAGCACCCTTACACCCAGGAACTGCTGGCGGCCGAGCCCAGTGGTGGCCCGGCCACCAACGAAGTCGGGCCGCCGTTGCTGGAAGTCGATGACCTGAAAGTCTGGTTCCCGATCAAGAAAGGCTTTTTGCGCAACACCGTCGATTACGTCAAGGCCGTGGACGGGATCAACTTCAGCCTGCCCCAGGGCCAGACCCTGGGCATCGTCGGCGAAAGCGGCTCGGGCAAATCCACCCTGGGCCTGGCGATTTTGCGCTTGATCGCCAGCAAGGGCGGGATTCGTTTCGAAGGCCAGCAACTGGACACGCTGACCCAGCAACAGGTACGCCCGTTGCGCCGGGAAATGCAGGTGGTGTTCCAGGACCCCTTCGGCAGCCTGAGCCCACGCATGTGCGTCAGCGAGATCGTCGGCGAAGGCCTGCGCATTCACAAGATGGGCACGCCGGCCGAGCAGGAAGCCGCGATTATTGCGGCGCTCAAGGAAGTAGGCCTGGACCCTGAGTCCCGCCATCGCTACCCCCATGAGTTCTCCGGTGGCCAACGCCAACGCATCGCCATCGCCCGCGCGCTGGTGCTCAAGCCGCGCCTGATCCTGCTGGACGAACCGACCTCGGCGCTGGACCGCACGGTACAACGCCAGGTCGTGGAATTGCTGCGCAGCCTGCAGGCCAAGTACAACCTGACCTACCTGTTTATCAGCCATGACCTGGCGGTGGTGAAAGCCCTGAGTCACCAGTTGATGGTGGTCAAGCAGGGACAGGTGGTGGAACAGGGCGATGCGCGGGCGATCTTTGCCGATCCGCAGCATGCGTATACGCGCCAACTGCTGGAGGCTGCCTTTCTAGTGCCGTGCCCAGAGCCCCTCTGAGCGATCAGCATGCCCACGTCCGGCGTGGGTGTGCCGCACAATCGGATCACTGCGACTGCCTACTCGACCTACAGCAACTGCGGATGGCGCAGGCTATCAAGCACGGGTAGAAACGCCCGAACATGAAGTTCCGCTCAAGAGCGTTTTCTTGAGCAACCTTGAAACGGAACTTCATTCATGTACGAATTTGCCCCGCTGATTGCCGCTGCGGCGATCCAGCCGCTGCCTGCCAGCCCCGTCTCGTTTGCCACCCAGGATGATCTGACGCTGATCAACAACCTGGTTGCATTGCTGTCGCCCGTTGTACCGCACAATTGGTCCCAGGAGGGGCCTCCCGCGTTTATCAAGGTCGACCGACAGTCCAGGCTCGGCCAGTGGATGGTGCTGTTCGGCAAAGCCATCAACCAGAGCGTGTTCCTGGCATGGGCCGACACCCAGCACCTGGAGTATCGAAGTATCAGGGTGATAGGGGGGTCCCTGCACACCAAGGTCATTCAACACGATCAACTGGTACCCAAGGTATTTCATCTTCATGACGACCTGGGTTGGCAGGACGTGTCCGTACCGATCCTGGGCATCTGCGAGATCATTGATCCGAACCAACTGGGCGTGCCCTATATCGACCCGCCAAACGGCCTGAGTACATTTGAATTGCCACTTGAGTTAACGCTGGCGTTCTACGGTTACAGGTTGCCGCAAAACCACATCCAGGCGCGGGTGATCGTCGATGAGCTGCAGGCCTACCGTGCCTTTCCAACTGTTGGCGAGAATGGCCGCGCGCATTCGGCGACACGCCATGAACTTGAAGCCCAGCACCTGGATTTGCTGCAACTGGCCGATACGCTCGAAGCCTGCATGGACAGCGCAGCCGCCGCAGATGAACCCCACGACAGCTATCTCGCCTACCGTCAGCGCCTCACGCTGAGGTCGGACTCCTACGTAGCACGCACCTTGAACGAGGCGGCGCAATTGCTGCAGAGCGTGATTAATTCGATCGATTTCACGCAAACATTCCAAACGCCACTGAGTCACGATGAGTACTTTATTTATTCCGGCGAGGATCATTCCTTGCGCACCTCCGCCCTTGAGAATCAGGGCACCAGCGTCAGCTTGCGTACACACCTGGGCGGCGCGCCCGTGGCGGGTCGGCTGATTCGCTTGGCGCAATATGCCGCTTTGCTGGGAGAACAGGTAGCTTCCAATAACAGCCTGAGCCTGGCGGAACTCATGCACTTCTATGCCATTGACGTGCCCATCCAAGCCAGCGAAGTGCACGCCCTGATCGCGCGCCTGCGCCAGTCATCCGTGCCTGAGCAGCCTTACTGCGGTGAAGCGGCCCAAGATGTGGAATGGCTCAAGCGCAAACAGAACAGCCTGAGCGCCCTGAATAACTTTAATCGCCTGCAGACGGAGTTGGAGCGCGTCAGCACGGGCAAACAACCCGATGAAAAGATTGAGCTCGACGATACGATCGAGCTGGATACCGACTCCATTTTCTACCAGTTGCTGGAAGAGAGCGCTGAAAGACTGCTGAAGATGATCAGGCACCCATCCTTTGTCGCCATTTGCGTAAAACGCAATATCGACGATGAGAAGGCCTTGGTACTGCTGACTGAAGATGGCTACATAGGCGCGGACAACAGGGATGGCAAGCGCAAGAAGCTCACCGACGATGTCGCTGGCAGTCCATCACTCAGACGCTATGTCACGCTCTTGCAGGAGTTGGCTAAACGATTGGGCGGTGAGCTGCGCAGCGATATGAAGGCCTCCCTCAAGCAGTTGATGAAGTTCCTGCGCATGACCGAAGTGAAGACCGCAGACCAGGCCCAGCAGGCGGCTCATTACTTGAAGGCCGTCAGGGCTGCAACCCCGCGTCTGGGCAATTACTGGCAGGGTTTAGGCCAGCCGCAGCCGTCTTTGCTGACGTTATCCAGCGCACAACGCCGCCAGGTATTTGAAGCGCAGCAGGCCTTTGCACAGGAGCAGGGAGCGCCCCTGTTCACATGGCTCGGCGAACCTTTTTGGGCCGACAAGAGCGCACCCATGATTCGCGCCGAAGCCGACATACTGCTGAACCAGATTGTGCAGAGTCACCGCAGCCAGCTATTGGCTGACCGCCTGAGCACCCTGGTCAAGTGGTCCGCGGCGGCACTGCACGGCACAACGCCCCAACACCGCCGGCAGACACTGCTGCTCAGCGCACTGATTCTGAGCCTGGATGAACAGGCCGGCACACAACGCAACCTGGTCGGCGGCCTGGCCATCGATAGCGCTTACTACTGGGGTGACGACTGCGCATTGGTGCGCAGTAATCTTGAAGCCCTCCTACGCCTGACCCTGCTGGAAGGCGCCCCACTGGCCGCGCATCTGTTACTCAGCGGCAGCGCCCCGCAATTCCTGGTGCGCAACATCTCCGAAACACTGCCCTACCTGTGTAACCAGAACTGGGTCGTGTTCAAGCAGTTCGTCGATTTCATCGAACTAAGAACCCCAGGCGCCAGCCGGCACATGACCCTTGAGAACATCATGACCCTGGTCCATAACCCTGCTACGACGCTTAACCGGGAGTTCTGGGCGCTGCCCCCTACGGTCGATCCCGTCCTGGACTGGGCGCGTGCCAATGGCGTGGTGGATGCGACGGACACGGACCTGCCCTTTAAGCGCGAGCTCGCCGTGCGCACCTATGAGAAACAAAAGCGCACACTCAACGATGCCTTCGGATCGCTGCACACACCCTATCCGGATCAGAAGGAGGCGGCATTGAGGTACCTGCGTGAGGTCTACCCAGGTAACGCTAACCTGGACAAAACAGTGTTCATGTCAGTGCCCTTCCTTCCGCCAGGTACTCGCTACCCGCAAGTCAGCAGCCTGAATATTTCCTTTTCGCTGGCTGAACTGTATCTGGCCGGGGAGTTGAAGCACATGGAGCGCTGGAGGGCGATTCTGCCGCAGGTACGTGTCGACAGGTTCTCGCCCCCCTTGAGCGCGCTCAAGGACCACAACGCGGATGAAAACTTCAACGCTGCGCTCAAATCCATGCGCGAAAGCTATACCGTGTACATCGCTTACCTGCTGTCCTGCCTGCCATTGCCCAAGCGTGTCAGCCTGGAGCAGGGAGACATCGAACTGTTGCTGTTACGCAAACCGTCGCCGAGTGCCCCGAACACGATGATCACCGCACATTTTGGCTGCCTGTTGCGTGTTCGCTATCAGCGGGATCACTACCTGCTGCAACTGCTTCCCAAGCAGATGCTGATCACGCGGCTGGTCAACCCACCTCCGGGATTGCTGAGTGACCCGGTCGCCGCAGGCCCGCTAGAGTTGCAGATCGATTGGAACGCCTACCTCACGGGTGCCGAGCCCCTGGCGGACGCCCGTTCGCAGGTCCTGCTCCACCCCCTGGATACAACCCCCATCACCGATACCCAGGGCGACCCTGCTGCCATACCAAAGTCCTGGCAATCGGCACGACTGGAAGCGATTGCCAGGACGGTCGTTGACCAATGCCTGCTCAGCAGCCACCAGGACCTGAGTGAGTCCACGCAGAACCTCAACCATGTAGAAAAGGTTCTGTTGATCAACACAAGGCGAAGCGAGCGCTTGCACAACCTGAAACCCTATTAGGCCAGCGGCTACACAAAGGCCAGGGTCTGTGCAACGATTGGTTACCGATCTTGCCTGCCCTGGAGTCGTGCCCATGACGATGACCGCCCTCTGCCCCGCCGCACCGCGCTTCTGGCGCGACGAGCGCCTGCCGTTCATCGAAGCGCGCACCATCGCCGACGGGCGCAAGGTCACTTATACCCGGCACGCTCATGAGCATTTTTCCATCGGCGCGATCACCACTGGGCGCAGCTATTACCATCACGGCGCCGATACGTTCCTGATCAGCGCCGGCACGGTGGTGCTGATGAACCCGGGCGATGTGCATGCCTGCAACCCTATCCACGACCAGCCCTGGTCCTATCACATGCTCTACCTCGATACGCCCTGGCTGACCGAATTACAGTACCAACTGGGCTTCAGCACCGACCAGGGTTATCGCGCTTTCAATACGCCGCATACCCGTGACCCGCTGCTGTACAGCGGCTTGCTGGCGTTATACCGAATGCTGGTGAATGAACAGGCCGAGCTCCTGCAAAAACAGAGTGCACTGGTGAGTTACTTCACTGAAGTCCAGCAGCGCCTGAACCCCTCACCCACGCCGGTACGCGAGGTCAACCATAAGCTGGAGCGGGCCGCCGAGTACATCCGCGAGCACTGCACCCAGGCGTTGAAACTCGACGACATCTGCCTGGCGGCCGAACTGTCGCCGTCGTACCTGATCCGCGCCTTCAAGCAGTATTACGGGCTCACGCCCCACGCGTTTCTGGTCAACCAACGCATCCAGTTTGCCCGCACCCGGTTGCGCAATGGCGAGTTGATCGCCGATGTGGCCCTCGCTGCGGGCTTTGCCGACCAGGCGCACTTCCAGCGCACGTTCAAGCAGCATTTTGCCGCTACCCCAGGGCAATACCGTGAGGTGCTCAAGCCATCAGCAAATAACCCACACTGGCCACCAGCAACGCGGCCATTGAGCGGTTGAACAGGCGCACGCCGTGGGGATTGTCCAGGTAGCGGCGCAGGAAGGTCCCGGCATAGGCCCAGCACGCCACTGACAGGTAGCAGATCACCAGGTAGAGGCCGGCAAACAGCCAGACCTGCGCCGCGTCGCCGTCGGCCACAAACAAGCCCATGCCCGCCACACAGGCCAGCCAGGCCTTGGGGTTGAGCCACTGCATGATCGCGCCATAGAGCATCGACGGCGCGGTGGCGCCGCCCTCCGCGTCTAGCCGGCCATCATCCACCGCCAGTTTCCAGGCCATGTACAGCAGGAAAGCCACCCCGCCCCACTGGATCAACTGGGTCAGTATTGGCCAGCGCACCAGCACCTCGTGTAAACCCAGGCCGATCAGCACCAGCAGCAAGGTAAAGCCAACGGCAGCACCGAACACATGCTTCTGGCTGGCGACAAAACCGAAGCGCGCCCCTGAACTCAGGGCGACCACATTGACCGGTCCCGGCGTGATGGACGTGGCCAGGGCGAAGGCGGCCATGGAGATGATCAAGCTCATTGCGGTTCCCTTTTTATGATGAGGCGTAAACAGGGCTCCACGGTATAAGGCCCGCGCGCAGCGGTATTGAACAAAATGCCCCTGCGGCGGCAATGGCTTCACGCGTTGATCAACGAGAAATGTGCGCCCACCCCGGCGCGTACGCCCTCGCCCACGGCCAGCGCAACGGACCCGGCGGCGAGGGAAGTATCACCACAGGCAAACACGCCAGGCACCGAGGTCTGGCGAGTGTCGTTGGTGTGCAGATAAGGCCCGGTGGGGCCGTCGGCCAATTCACAGCCCAGTTGTTCGGCCAACGGACTGATGCGCGTGCGGGACAGGGTGAAGATCCCGTCAAGGCTGAACACCCTGCCATCGTGCAATTCCAGGTCGGCACGCTCGCCGCTGATACGCCGCACGCCCGCGCTTTCCACGCTGACCCCACGTCGATCCAACTGCGCCTGTTGCTCGGCATCCGGGGTAAACACACCATTGGTGAACAAGGTGGTGGTGCCCCAGTCCGGCAGCATCAGCGCGTGGTGCATCGCCAGGGGTGAGGTTGCCAGGACGCCGATACGGCCTTGGTCCAGTTCATAGCCATGGCAGTAGGGGCAATGGAACACTCGCGTCCCCCAGCGCTCTTCCAAGCCTTCGACCGCCGGCAGTTCATCCACCACTCCAGTGGCGAGGATCAGGCGTCTGGCATGAAACGTACCGCTATGTTCGGTGCGTACACCGAAACCCTCAGCCTGTTGGTTGACCTGAACCGCACTGCCCTGCACCCAGGTGACCGTCGGATATTCCATCAACTGGCTGCGCCCTTCGGCCGCAATGACCTCCGGCGCCTGGCCGTCCTGGCCGAGAAACCCGTGGGACGTGGCGGCAAACCGGTTGCGCCGCTGCCCCGCATCGATCACCAGCACCTGGCGCCGCGCCCTTGCCAATTGCAGGCCCGCAGACAGGCCGGCATAGCTGCCGCCCACGATAATCACGTCGTACATCATGAAAGTGACTCCATGTTGTGTGCACGCGGTTATCCGCGGGCTTTCACGACACACCATAAGTTACATAAAAATAGCCCGTCAAGAGTCTCGCAACTTTTCGGGTTACGAACGATACTTTCGGCGGACCCAACCTGAGGCTGATTGATGAGAAACGACACGCGCCTGTCGCGCATGCTCCACGTGCTGATCCATATGGGCCGCCATGAAGAGCGCGCCACGTCGGAGACCATCGCGCAGATGCTCGGCACCAACCCGGTGGTGGTGCGACGCACCCTGGGGTTGCTCAAGGAGAAAGGGTATGTACGTTCGGAAAAGGGCCATCGGGGCGGTTGGAGCCTGGGCAAACCCTTGGGTGAAATCACCCTGCTGGACATTCACAACGCCCTGGGCACGCCCTCGATATTCGCCATCGGCCTGTCCACCGATCACCCCGAGTGCCTGGTGGAACAGGCGGTAAATGCCGCGCTCACGGATGCCTTCGAACAAGCCCAGGCACTGCTGTTGAAACGCCTGGGCAAGGTCACCCTGGCGCAGTTGGCCGAGGACTTTGACGAACGCTACCGCGTGGCAATGCTGCCTTAGCGCTGCGCGGGAATCCGGATATCGCCGTCGCGGCATTGGGTTTTGACACTGCGTGGGCAGCCCGCGAAAGCCAGGTCTTTGGTCAGGCACACGCGCACTTCCGACAGCACCTTGCCTTTGCAGATCACCGCCAGCCCATGGTTGCCCATGCGTGGGTTGCTCTCGCGAAACAGCGCCTCAATCTCGCGGGCCTGCAACGACGGTGGCGTGTTGAACGGCTGCAGTTGCGGCGGAATGGCGACTACGCCCAAGGCTGCGTCGGTTTTCTCCAGGTACGCCAAGGGTTCCAGCCCGCTGCAGGTGCCGTGCTTGGCCCATTCGTGGGTGAGCAGTGAGCGCGTCGGAAACAGCGCCGCGCCCTTGTCCATTTCTTCGCGGCTCAACGTAGATTGCGGCGCGCACGAAGCCGGCCACCCTCCCCGCGCGTATTGCGGCCACAAGCCGTGCAGCACAAAGCCATAGCCTTTGCCCGAACACTGTTCGTTGTTTGGGTGCGTCAGGCAAAAGGTCGGCGACCAGGACAACGACAGCACATAGAAATCGAAATCCCCCGGCGTCCCTTGGTTACGCGGGGCCGCCACCGCGCCGGTAGCCAGCACCAGCCACAACACCACCCAGTACTTCATGCGTCTATTCCTTGAAAAAAACCATGTATACCGCGACTACCCAGGATGATGGGGGTTACGTTGCAACACCTTGTCCAGGATCCGATCGGTCTTCAACGCCTCGATCGCCAGAGACGGATGCTCGGCTTCGCCGCGAATATGCGCGTTCATCGCCAACACGTGGTGCCATTGGATATGCGCGTGGCACGGCACTTCCAGCACCTCATTCGTTTCGCCCTCCAGGCGCAGCGGTTGGTCTTCGAAGACGGAGAACTGAATGCGCCCGTGGCTGCCGATCAACTCGACCCGATCCTCACGGCGATCGGCGACAAAGTTCCAGCAGCCCATGCCCAGCGCGCCCGAACTGAATGTCCAGCAGGCCGTCACGGCGTCCTCGGCCGCATAGCTTCCGGCCTGTCGTGCCGTAAAGCCCGAGACCTCGACGATATCCCCAGCCAGGTACTGGAACAGGTCAAACCCGTGGCTGGCCAGGTCGGCAAAGTAGCCACCACCGGCAATGCTCGGGTCGGTGCGCCAGTTGGCGGCGCTGGCATCCTCGGCGGCCGGTGGCTTGCACAGGGTCCAGCTCAGATGGCGCAATGTGCCGATGCGCCCGTCTTGCAGCCACTGGCGCACTTGCTGGAAGCGCGGCAGCGAGCGCCGGTAATAGGAGACAAACAAGTGCAGCCCGGCACGCTCGAAAGTGCGCTGCATCAGCGCGCTCTGTTCGGCATTCAGCGACATCGGCTTCTCGACGCAGCAATGCTTGCCGGCCGCCGCCACCATCAGGCTGTATTCCAGGTGGCTGTCGGGCGGCGTGGCGATGTACACCGCGTCCACTTCGGGGTCGTCGATAAGCGCCTGGGCGTCGGTGTAGTAACGAGCAATGCCATGGCGTGACGCATAATCGCGCACGGCCTCTTCGCGGCGCCCCATCACCGCCACCAGGGCCGAACCTGGCGCTTTGTAGAATGCGGGTCCACTCTTGACTTCAGTGACACTGCCACAACCGATCATGCCCCAGCGTACGCTGCTCATCTGTTTTCCTCGTGCGTTTTGATCAGTCGGGCAGTATCCACATACCCACCCCGACACGCCACAACCACTTAGCATGACAATTGCATTTCACTTTTGTGACAATCATCCCGCTGCGGGGGCACAGACGATGAAAATACGCGCAACAGTCATTTGCGAACACGAGGGGCATATCCTCTTCGTGCGCAAGGCCAGGTCAAAATGGGCATTGCCGGGCGGCAAGGTCGAACGCGACGAGCGCCCGGTCGGCGCCGCCGAACGGGAGCTGGAAGAAGAAACCGGGTTGAACGTGGACGGGCTGCTGTACTTGCAGGAGCTCAAAGCCCGCGACACCGTCCACCATGTGTTTGAAGCCTCGGTGGTGAATATCGCTGATGCACGGCCTCTGAACGAGATCGTCGACTGCCAGTGGCACGCCTATGGCGCCCTGGACCAACTGGACACTACCGACGCCACCCGGCATATCGTCAAAGCCTTTCTACGGCGTTTGTAGCGGCTTATCCCTCACCGGCGCTTTACCCCGCGCCTCCCCCCGCAAATACAAGGCCTCCACCAGTTTCTGCCGCTCATCCTGGGGCAAGTTGCCGGCGAACTGCGCCAGGGTGCTGTCCACCAATGCCCGCAGCGCCACATCGGCCTCCCGCGCCTTGGCCAGTTCGGCCACCAACGCCTCACGGTCCAGGGTCGGCGCTTCCAGTTGCTTGATCACCCCCAACCGCGCTTCACGTCCGGCCATGATCAGCGGCTGGCTGTCGTCGCGATTGTGGCGCAGCAGTTGGCGCAGCTCCCTGCGCCGCTCCGCAGGCAGCTTGAACATCGCCTGGCGCAGGCCGTGCTGGTTGACCACCGCCTCGGCGGGCGGGCTGCTGGCCAGCCAATGGTAGAGCCCGCCCCCGACGCCGCCGATCAAAAACACGTTGAGCAATACCGAAACGAACAACCACGGTTTAAGGGATCTGACGGTCATTGCTCGGTTTCCTCGGCGTTGACGGTAAAGACAACTTCGGCGTCGCCTTGATCGAAGACGCTGGGCAGCACTTCAGCGGACAGCATCGGCAGCGGCACGCTCATGGATGCCACCAGCATCCCGGTGACAATACCGGCAATGCCCGCGCCGACAAGGCCGGCGGGCGATAACCAGCTGGCATAGCGTGACCAGAATGAGCGAGGGGCAGATTGGCGTATCTGCCGGACCAGCGTGGCGTCGGCGAACGCAGGTTGATGGCCGTCCAACCGACTGTCGAGCCAACGCGCTTGTTGTACGGCGTCGCGCGCATGCACGTTGCCGCTGTCGAGTAACGCCTGGGCGCCTGCCCGTTCCGCGTCGGGCCAGCGATGCAAGTCCGCGCCGTAGACGTCGGCCAGGTAAGCAAAGCGTTCGGGTGTCATGATTTTCCCCTTCCTGGGCGGGCGAGCCCGGGTGTGTCGGCAAGTTGGCTACGCAACTGGCGTCGGGCCCGCGACAGCAGGCTCTCCAGTGCCTCGACGCTGATATTCATCAGGGCCGCGGCGTCGATGTTCGACAGCTCCTGGTAGTACTGCAACACGATCGCTTCGCGCTGACGCTCGGGCAAGGCCGCCAATGCGGCGGCCATGCGGGCGCTGCGGTCCTGGTTTTCCAGTTGTTCCTCAGGCGATGGCGAGCTGTCCGCCACCTCCACCGTCGCCTCATCGCCCAAAGGCCGCTCCTTGCGCCGGCGCAGGCGGTCATGGCACAGGTTGAGCGCGACCCGATGCAACCACGTGTCGAACCGCGCCTCGCCACTGCGCCAATGGGCCGCCTGGCGCCAGATACGCAGGAAGCTTTCCTGAGCCACGTCCTTGGCCTCGTCGGCATCCCCCAGGATCCGACTGGCGAGCGCCAGCAAACGCGGAAGTTTGCGCGTCACCATTTCGTTGACGGCGGCTGGTTCGTTATTGCCGATACGCGCCAGCAGTTCAACGTCCGGATCAGTGTCTTTCAATCGGGCGGTTCTCAGGGCCAAGGGTCAGGGTTCAGCGGATCCAATGCCCTTCGCGCCAGTACCAGTTCGGGCCATGGGCTTCCCAATGGCCAGGCTCCCAGCGTGCATGACGCATCACCGGCTGCCAGTGGCCCGGCACCCAGCCATACCCGCGCCCTTCCCAACGCCAGTGACCACGGTCCCAGGCGTAGCCGGGGCGCTCGGCCGGGATGATTTCCACACGCTGCGGCGGCGGCGCCTGCTGGATGATGATTTCGGTCTGGGCAAACGTCGGGGTGCTGACAAACGCGACGAGGACCAGCGGAGCAAGCAAAACAAAACGCAATGTGGCCAGGGGTCTCATGGCAACTCCTTCATGCAACGCGAGAAAGTGCAGGTTGCTGATGGGTTGAACGGCGGGTGCGGAAAAATCCGTCGCGGGCTGCGCAGATTTTTCCAGACGCTGGCCGAGTCCAGTATTGCGCGGCGGCTGGGGGAGCTTGATGAAATTTCTGAAAGGTTCGCGACGGATTTATGCCGGAGGCGGCGTTCAACGGATAACGCAACCCACACCCTGAGGAAATACCATGTCCCGTCGCCTATCTATGCTGGTTGTCGCCCTGTTGATCGTGAGCCTCAGCGGCTGCGTCATCGTGCCGGAACACCGCCATTGCTGCTGGCGTTATTACGGCGCGACGACCACCACGACCGACAGCGTGAACAGCTGACCCACGACCTCTCGTCTGCTCATCAGGCTTGCGCTTGACTCTGGACGTCGATCAAAAGAGGCTCTTGGCTATTCGCCATCATCCCCGAGCATCCCCATGAGCATCGATCCGCCGAGCCTGCCCGACAGTGACGTATACAGAACGCTGCTGGAGTCGACGAAGGCCATCCCCTGGCGCATTGATTGGCAGACGATGACCTTCAGCTATATCGGGCCGCAGATCGAAACGCTGCTGGGCTGGACGCCGCAAAGCTGGACCAGTGTGGACGACTGGGTCGAACGCATGCACCCGGATGACCGTGAATACGTGGTGAATTTCTGTGTGTCACAGTCCCGCGCCGGCGTGGACCACGAGGCGGATTACCGGGCACTGACGGTGAACGGCGACTACGTGTGGATTCGCGACGTGGTGCATGTGGTGCGCAAGGACGGCGAAGTCGAGGCGCTGATTGGCTTTATGTTCGACATCAGTGAGCGAAAGAAGACCGAAGAACACTTGGTGCGCCTGCAGAAACAACTCGAGGAATATTCCTATCAGGACGGCCTCACCGGCATCGCCAACCGGCGCATGTTCGACACCGTGCTGGAGCGCGAATGGGCCAGCGCCCAGCGGAGCCAGTTGCCGCTGTCGCTGATCATCCTGGATATCGATTTTTTCAAGCAGTACAACGACCACTACGGCCATATCAAGGGCGACGAATGCCTGCGCCAGGTCGCGCGCACTCTGTCACTGGCTGCCAACCGGCCCCGGGATTTCATCGCGCGTATCGGCGGTGAAGAATTTGTGTGGCTGCTGCCGGAAACCGATGCAGCGTCGGCCAAACAGGTCGCCGGACGTTGCCTGCACCTGATCCGCCAGCAACAGATCGATCATGGCTTTTCGGCAGTGTCGAACCTGCTGACCTTGAGCCTGGGCGTGGGTACCCGCATCGTCAACTCCAGCAGCCCGATGCTGGGTTTTGTCGAAGAGGTCGACAAGTTGCTCTATCAGGCCAAACGCAACGGGCGGATGCGCGCGGAGTTTGCAGACGATGAAGTTTGATGCGGGGGTCAAATCGCAGGCAAAAAAAATCCCAAGTAGCTGATGGAAACTTGGGATTTAAAAATGCATAAACCGTGGGAGGTGAACGCCCGGCTATAGTAACGAGTGTAAAAAGCTGTAACAAGAAAATTTTATATCCTTTCGTCGGATTAAAAGCGCCGTAAGTCCTTCAATAACCACATATTTTTTAAGGTGAGGAAAGATATAAGTGCCACTTTTTGGTGCAACTACCGTGGATATTTCCACTTATAAAAAAGGGTTATTAGTTACGGCAGCGTGACACTCTTCGTTCCGCCCTCACTCAATTGCTGGCAGGTATCGCGAAGTTCCAGGCCACCGGCTGTGGCCACACTGGCGACCCGTTCAACCTGCCGGCAAAGTGCCAAACGCTCCGCCGCTTCTTCGCGCTTTCGATCCGCCTTGGCGTTGAGTTGCACGAAATAGCCCCCCAATAACACAGCGACGCACAGCACGCCGACCGCGAGGGAGCGCAAGCTGGTGGACGATGGGCGGGCTGCCGGACTCATCGGCTTACCATGCCCTGCTCTTCTGATAGCGAACGTCGCCCTGCGTCGCCACGCGAATTAGCGTTTGCATACCGGCCTCCTTAGTGAAGGACGCAATTGTATGCAAATAGAAACACAGTAGATGTCATGGATTTGTAAAGCGACGGCCTACCAGAACCCTGAGCCTGCACTTGCTGGCGTAAGCCCCTGTGGGGGCCGATCCAGCATGCCGCTGACGCGCTAAGCAAGCAGGTCGATCATTTACGTGCCACTTTGTAGCGCACGCAATCCTGATAGAAACTCTGGCGAATCGCTTCGGGTTTGAGCCGAGAACGACTGTCATACGTCTGCTCAGTGATGCCCATGGCCATCATGCGCATCCAGGATTTATTGAACTTGATGGTCTGGATCTTCTGCCGCGCGGCGTACAGCGACACCCCCGACAGCTTCAGCTCCTGGGCCCTGGCGGCCGTGCCGGCGCCCCAACTGCACATGTACTTGTCACCCTCGCGCAGCTCCCGTGCCTGCACGGCAGCTGCGCCGCCGGCCAGGGAGCAGGCAATCAGCATGATTCCAACAGTGCGCATTTGCTTCCTCACCTAACCACCTGAAAATAAAAGCGATTCTGGCGAGGATTTTGTTACAAATGGGCCATTAAATTGCCTTATCGGTGTGCCATCACCATTGGTAGGTCGCGCTCGCCTGCACCGTGCGCTGTGAGCCATACCAGCACCACGAGTAGGAATAGCACGACGCGACGTACTCTTTATTCGCCAGGTTGGTGGCGTTCAGGGCCAGGCGCAGGTTGTCCTTGAGGTTGGCGATGTTCGGGATGTCGTAGTGCACCGCCGCATCGAACAGGGTATAGCCCGGTACCTTGAGGGTGTTGGCGGTATCGCCCCAGGACGAGCCGACATAACGCGCACCCGCGCCGGCACCGAAGCCCTTGAGGTTGCCATCATGGAAGGTGTAATCGGCCCACACCGAAGCCGTGTGGCGCGGTACCGCGTAGGTGGTGGTCCCTTCGGCGTTGATGGCCGGGCCTACGCCGATATCGCTGATAGGCGCATAACGCACGGTGTTATTCGACTTGCTGATGCGGTTATCCAGGTAGGCATAGGCCGCCGTGATGTCCAGGTTGTCGTTGAGACTGGCCTTGCCTTCGAGCTCAAAACCACGGGATTGCACTTCGCCGTCCTGGCTCTGGCAACGACCGCTGCCGCACAGGTGGGTGGGGTCCGGGTCGGTGGTGAGGACGTTGGTCTGGCGCAGGTCGAAGATCGCCGCCGTGATAAAGCTGTTGCTGCCCGGCGGCTGGTACTTGATGCCGATTTCATACTGCTTGCCTTCGGTCGGTTTGAATACCGATCCGCCGTAACCGGTGCCCGACTGCGGGTTGAACGACTCCGCATAGCTGGCATACGGCGCCAGGCCATTATCGAAGAGATAGACCAGGCCAATACGCCCGGTAAAGGCCTTGCTGTCCAGGGAGGATTGGCTCTTGGCCCCGGTGCGCAGGGTCTTGGTCGTGCTGTCGGTGCTGGCCCAGTCATAACGACCGCCCAGCAACAGCACCCATTTGTCCCACTTCATCTGCTCTTGCAGGTAGACCCCGGTCTGTTCGCTGCGCGACGTGCCGTCGGTGGTGTACGCCGGTACCGGCACGGCCGCGCCATACACCGGGTTGAAAATATCCAGGGTCGGCCCGGCGGTATACGTCCCTGAGCCGGACAAGGTATCGGTACTGGTGTTCTGGTAGTCGAGCCCCATCAACAGGGTATGTTGCAGTGGGCCAGTGTCGAATTTGGCCTGCACCTGGTTGTCGAGGGTGTAGGCGTCCATGTCGACGTCACTGGCGATGGTGGAACGGCGGATGGTGCGGTAATCCGCCATCAGGTAGTTGCTGTAGAGGCTGCGGTACCGGCCCTCACTGCGCAGGTAACGCGCGTTCTGGCGCACCGTCCACACATCGTTGAAGTGATGCTCGAAGGCCCAGCCGATGGAGTAGTACTCGCGATCACTTTTCTCGAAGTTCTTTTCGCCGTCGTAGAAGTCCACATCGATGCTGCGCCCGGTCGGGCTGTGTAACACCGAGCCCCAGGCGGGCATCGAGCCGTAGGACGCACCCTTGGGATCCTTCTGGAAATGCCCGAGCAAGGTCAGCGAGGTGTCTTCGTCCGGCCGCCAGGTGAACGCGCTGGACAACGACTGGCGACGGGTTTCGGTGTGTTCGACCTGGCCATCGGCATCGTCGAAAAGCCCGGCCACCCGGTAGGAATACACACCCTGATCATCAATCGGCCCGCTCAAATCGAAGGTGGTGCGCTTTTTGTTGAACGTGCCGTATTCGACGCCCACCTCATGGAAGGGCGTGTCCAGCGGGCGCTTGCTGACCATATTGATCACCCCGCTCGGCGTGCCCTGCCCGTACAACACCGACGCCGGGCCGCGCAGCACTTCGACGCGCTCCAGGTCAAAGGCATCCTTTTGTGGCAAGGCATCACGGCTCGACGGCATGCGCAGGCCGTCCAGGTAAGTGGCGGGAGCAAAACCACGGATGGTCAACTGGTCGAGACGCGAAGCCGTGGCGCCGCGGGTTTCCGGGATGACCGCCGCGCTGTAGCGCAGGATCTGGTTGAGGCTCTCGGCGTTCTGCGCGCGCATCTGGTCTTTGGTGACGATGGAGATCGACTGCGGGGTTTCGATCAGCGCGGTATCGGTCTTGGTGCCCGACAGACTGCGCGTGGCCACATAACCGGCGACCGGCCCGGTGGGGCTTTCGGCCTGGTAGGCGCCACTGATGGTGGTGGCCTGCAACTCCATGGCGCTGCCGTTATCGGGGATGGCCTCCAGGCGGTAACGGTCGGCAGAGATCTTCAGCGCCTGCAAGCCGCTGCCGGCGAGCAACTGCGCCAGCGCCACGTCGGTGGCGTATTGCCCGCTCACACCGTTGCTGCGCTTGCCGCGTGTCAGGCTCGCATCAAACGCCAACACCAGGCCCGCCTGCTCGGCCAGGCTATTGAGCGCCTGGCTCAAGTCACCGGCCGGAATCTGGAAAGAACGCACAGCGCTGCTGCTTTCTTCGGCGAAGGCGGATTGGACGTTCAGCAACGGCACGGCGGCGAAAGCCAACGCCACTGACAGGGCCAGTGGGTGCAAGGGACGAGCAAGGCGCGACATGGGAAATCCTGGGTAATAGAGGTTCTATTAACCATGACGGCCAGGTCGGTAAATCGGGCAAGGATGAGAGCAGTTTTTATTTGAGCAGCGTAGATGGGTGTGTTGTGTTTCCCTCATTAACCCCACGCCACCACCAACAACCCTACCCCCAACACCAAACACAACGGCGAATAAAACCACGTATCCAACCGCGCAAACCGTGATCCCCCCACCTTCTTGAAAAACCCCACCAATTCCGAATCCCCAATCGCCCTGGCAAACATCACCATGGCAATCGCGCTGATCGCCCATTGCAGGGCCGCATGGGATACCGCCGAGAAATACAACCCGGCGCGCAGGCAGACCATCAGTGCAATCGCTACCAACCCCATCGCCACCAGAAAGGTACCCAGCGCCGAAGGTTTGAACGCCGGGCGAGGTCCGCTGGCGAATTCGCCGGGCAGTTGGGGGATGGCGGCGAGGCTGCCGAGTTTGCCGCCCGCAGCCCAGTAAAGATGCACCATGCTGATGCAAGTAAAAACGCCGACGATCCATCGTGCGATGAAAAAGCTCATGACTGACTCTCCCTGAAAAGGTGCGAAACAGGATAGTCGCCCTGAGATTTTTTGCAGATATTTCGTCGGCGGCTGATGGTAAAGTGCCGCCCCATGAAACTCGCCCGCGCCGATCGCTCGCTCATTGCCTGGATGCTCTATTGCTGCGTCCTGTTCAATGTGTTCGCCTGCAGTATCGGTCACGGGCAGATGGTGGGGATGCAGCTCAATGGCATCGGCGGGCAGTTCTGCACCGTCGACCCGCGTACCCAGGCGCCCCAGCCAACCAACTCCACCGATGAGAGCCTGCCCACGCTGTCCAAGGCCTTTGGTTGCCCGCTGTGCTCGAGCGGCGGCATGGGACCGGCGCTTAACTCCAGCCTGAATGTGGCGGTGCTGCCACAACCCCATGCACCACCACCGGCCGTCGTGCTGGCCGCTGACATCCCTGCCCGCTTCACCTGGCCCACGGCTAACCCGCGCGCGCCACCCGCCTTCGCCTGATTCCTTTGCTTTCCAATCTGCACTGACCACCGGTTCCACACGGAATGACGGACGGCCGTGCGTTGTTTTCAAGCCAAGTTTTTCAGGATTCAAGCATGAAACATCTACCCCTGTTGGCGGGCCTGTTCGGCTGCCTGCCTGTATGCGCCTGGGCCCTCGAGCTGGCCCCGACCACCATTGATGGCGAATCAACTGCCGAACCCGGCCTGACCCTGGATCAATCCAGCGGCGTCGCTTCGCGGCTCGGATTGAGCGTGCGGGAGACCCCGGCGTCGGTGGCCATTGCCAGTCGCAATGACATCGAGCGCCATGGTGCCAAGACGTTCCGCGATGCGGCCAACACCCTGCCCGGCGTCAACGCCAGTGCGCCCCCCGGCTTCGGCGGTTTTGTCTCGTATCGTGGTTTTACCAGCAGCCAGATCACCCAAATGTTCAACGGTATCAATGTCGCCACCGGCCTGGCCCGACCCGTGGATGCCTGGATCTATGACCGCGTGGAACTGGTCGGCGGCCCCGCCTCCCTGATCAACGGCGCCGGCTCCGTCGGCGGTTCGCTCAACTACGTGACCAAGCTGGCCACCCGTGAGGAGCAGGCCGCCGAAGGCCAGCTCACCTATGGCAGCTACGACACCGCCGGCATGGCGTTCGGCGTCAATCACGCGCTCACCGAACCCGGCGCCGAGGTGCAGCATTACGCACGCCTGGATGTGAGCCGCAACACCAACCACAGCTACATCGACCGCGACCAGCGCGAAGCCTGGAGCCTGGCGTTTTCCCTGCTCAGCGATCTCACCCCCGACCTGTCCCATACCCTGGCGCTGGAATACCAGGATGAGCATGAAGACAGCCCTTACTGGGGCACGCCGGTGCTCAATCCCAAGGCCGGCGAGCTGAAGATCGACAAACACAACCGTTTCAATAACTACAACGTCGCCGACGGCCGTTACGAGCAGCGCACGATCTGGGCGCGCTCGATCATCGACTACCGGATCAGCGACAGCACGACGCTGAAAAATACGCTCTACCACCTCGATAGCCAGCGTGATTACCGCAACCTCGAAACCTACCAATACAACGCCGACAACAGCGCGGTAAACCGCTCGACCGCGTATTAGGTACGCCATCAGGGCGAACAGAACGGCAACCAGTTCGAGCTGCGCCATGACGACAGCCTCTTCGGCCTGTCGACCACCTGGTCCGGTGGCTTTGAGTACAAGGTCACCAGCACCACCAACACACCGCTGAATGTGCCGGGTAACAGCACGGTGGACCCGAACGGCTTCAACCCCGGGCATTTCTATGACATCCCACGTACCCGGGAGCGCTTCGGCCAGGACAAGACCAACGAGGTCACCACCAAGGCGTTGTTCGTGGAAAACCGCCTGGGCCTGACCGATAAACTCTCGCTGCTGACCGGCCTGCGCTACGACGCCATCGACCTGGATGTCACCAACCATCGTGCAGTCACGGCCACCAACCCACGGCACTTCAAGCGCAGCTGGGAACCGGTGACCGGTCGCGTCGGCCTGACGTACCAGTTCATCCCCTCGGCCAATGTCTACGTGCAATACAGCACCGCCGCCGAGCAACCCAGCACGACCACCCAGGTGTTCGATGTCTCGACCGGCAAGCAGTGGGAAGTCGGCAGCAAGTTCGACTATCTGGACGGCCGTGGCTCGGCCACCGTTGCTGTCTACACGATCGAACGCAAGGACTTTGCCGTGACCGACCCTCAGGACCCGACCATGAGCATCCCGGTCGGCGCGCAGTCATCGAAAGGCATCGAGCTGGCCAGTTCATTGCGCATCACGCCCAGGTTGCTGGCGGAAGGCAACGTCGCCTGGGTGGATGCCGAATACGATGAGTTCAACGAAAAGATCGCCAGTGGTGCGGTGGTCTCGCGCAAGGGCAACACGCCGACCAACGTACCAAAACGCGTGGGCAACCTGTGGCTGACCTATGACTTTGCCGAGGACTGGCAAGGCGGCGTGGATGCGCGGTATGTCGCCGACGTCTACGCGGACAATGCCAATACCCAGACGGTACCGGCCTACACGCTGTTCGGGACGTTCCTGCGCTACAAGGTGGACGCCAACACCTCGGTCACCGGCCGGGTGCGCAACCTGACCAATGAGGTGTATGCCGAGTTTGCCCATTTGTCGCCGGCGTATTACCTGGGATCGCCACGGACGTTTGAGCTGGCGGTGCAAACCAAATTCTAAAGCGGCAATGCAAACAACATGTGGGAGGGGGGTTGCTCCCTCCCACATTATTTTTGATCTCCACTCGGCAATAAGCGCCGTGCTTACTTCAAGCTGGCTTCGACCTTCTGCGCCACATCATCCGTCAACCATGCCTTCCACACCTCAGGATGCTCCTTGAGGAACGCCTGGGCCACCTCCCGGGGTGCGGTGTGATTCTCGCTCATGGTCGCCAGGGCTTTGTTCAGCGGCTCGATGGGAAACTCGACCTTCTCGAAAAACTCGGCAATCTGCGGATGTTCCTTCTGGAACGGTGTGGACACGCCAATGCTCAACTTGGATGCCAGCGAACGCGTCGGCTTCGGATCGGGGTTATCCGCATCCGTCAGGGTCTTCCAGGCCTCGGCATCAAACGGTGGTTCTTCCAGCTGGATCAACTTATAACGGCCCATCAGCGGCGTCGGTGACCAGTAGTAGAACAACACCGGTTTGCCGCGACGGATGGACGAGGCAATTTCGGCATCCAGTGCCGCTCCCGAGCCACTGCGAAAGTTCACGTAGCTGTCATCCAGGCCGTAGGCCTTGAGCTTCTGCTTGTTGACCACTTCCGAGGTCCAGCCGATGGGGCTGTTGAGGAAACGCCCCTTGCCTGGGGATTCCGGGTCCTTGAACACGTCCTTGTAGCGGGCCAGGTCCTTCACGCTCTTGAGGTCGGGCGCCAGGGGCTTGATGCCTTTGGCCGGGTCGCCCTTGACCACGTATTCCGGCACCCACCAGCCTTCGGTGGCGCCCTTGACCGTATCGCCCAGGCCCACCACCTTGCCTTCGGCCTCGGCCTTGACCCACACAGGGCTGCGGCCGGCCCACTCTTCACCGATGACCTGGATGTCGTTCTTGGCCAGGGCGGTTTCCAAGGTGATGGTGGTACCGGGCAAAGTGTCGGTGGGCAAGTCGTAGCCCTTCTCGACGATGACCCGCAGGACTTCAGTGATCAGGCTGCCGCTTTCCCAGTTCAGATCGGCAAAGTGCACCGGCGCCTGTGCGGCCGAAGCTGACAACGAAGCCACTGATAAACTCAGGGTCGTCAGCGATGCAGCCAACAGCGTTCTCAATCCTTTCATCCCTTGCACCTCGCGATATCGCAGCAAACAACGAACGGCTTTGCTGACTATGCGCGAAGCCTCTGAATAGTTAAGTCAACTCAACTGTAGTAGAGGTTCCGGGAGAGAAGAGATGTTCGCAGTATTGACTGATTATTCGCTGGCCTTGAACGTTACCAGCTCACCCTTGCGCCACTTGGCGGCCTTGCCGGTCACGGCCTTGAGGGTTTTGGTCAGGCCTTCCTGCAGTTGTTCATTGGCGGCAAACACCAGCATCACGCTATGGCCTTCCTTGAAGACAATGCCCTGCCCTTCGGCCGAAGAAACAAAGGCGTAATCGCCCAGGCCATACACGGTCAACTTGATATCGCGGAACTTGAGTTCGAACTTTCCACCTTCACGACTGGGCAATACCGCAGCACGGAAATGGTCACCCACCTTGAGCTCCAGACGGGGCTTGTCATCCACAACCATTGCCGCTTCGGTATCGATTTCGGCGATGTAAATGCCTTCCGGCGTCTGCTCAGTGATGTAAACAAAACGGGATTGAAACTGTTTGACCAACTTTGCGCGCAAATCACCCAGCACGAACAACGCGTGCATATCCAGATTACTGACTGCCAAGGAAACGCCCCCACATCAAAAAGAACACTGTCCGCCAGAGCGGGCAGCACAAAGAAACGGCCATCTCGGCACGATCACACAACACATTCATTGAAAAACTGAAGAAGCCCCAGCGGCCGCGCCCAAGGACCGGTCCAGGTCTGCACGATGGGCCTTGTGCAGGGACATCGGGCAGCGCAGGAGATCACAGGTTCAACAACCAGAGAATACCGGTCGACCCGCTTCAGAGAATAACACTATTAAAAACGCAGTTTCCGACAGCCTATACAAACAAAGACACCTCGGCGTGGAACCAGACGCCGGCTGCCGACAACAATACTAAAACAGCAACACGGGTTAAAACCACCTGTAACGATGCTGGGGGGTCAACAAGATCGATCGACAGGAGCTGACCATGCAACGACGCCAATACGACGCTACGTCTTCCCGCACTCGTTCATCATGTCAGGACGAACGCCAATACTACTGCCTGCGCAGTCCCAACGGGTACCCCCATTCCGTTCTTTACCAAGTGGTACCGGCAGGAAGAAACTTCTTCCATATCCGCGAAGTCACCAGCGGCAGGATCAAAGGCTTTCGCAGCGACCACATCCAGGCGTGTGAACTGGCCAAGCGGCTGGAAGCATCCCTGCACGGTGGGATCGTTTCGTCACCCGGATGACTTTACTGCGCCGCCGCCCCTCAACAACTGCCATACTGGCCTGTCCATCGAAATTTGCCCCGCGCGGGTCAGGTTTCATCAGTGCAGTTAGTTACCTCGAAGGGAAGGCTATACGTGACGGAATTTGATATTGGCGAATTTTTTATCCATGGCGACGCAAGGGAAGTAGACGGTGAGTTTCAAGCAGTGATCGTGATGCGCGCCAAGCCACCGTTAACCACCGTCACCATACATCAGGTGGAAAAAGACCGTTGGTTCAAGACACTTGATACCGCCGCCATCGCCGCCAAAGAGTCCGCCCTGGCACTCAAGACTGCGGTGGATTCAGGGGCACTGACCTCCTGACAATCCGATCGAACTCTACCGCGCCACAAGCCTCCCATGCATAACGATCCTGAAACCCGCATGGAGACAGATATGGATGCGCCAATACCTACACTCGAAACGTTATTTGAACAACTGGGCCTGGACTCAACACCCGAAGCTATCGATGCCTTTATCGTCGCGCACCCGCTGAGTGACGACGTGAAGTTGATCGACGCGCCGTTCTGGACACCGCAGCAGGCTCAGTTTCTCAAGGAAGAACTGCGTGAAGACGCCGACTGGGCCATGGCAGTGGATGAGCTGAACCAGCGCCTGCATCAACCGCATTAATCCACTCAATGCCGGCTGTCTGACCGTAACAGGCGCAATAGCGCTGGCCAGGCAGCCTGGTATTTCCCAGCCGCTTCCAGGCTGGAGAATACACCGACAGCACCACTCCCTAGCGCGCGCCCTTCGCCCCCTCCGGCTTATAGCCCAGGCGCAAGCCACCCCAATGCCGCCCGCGGACCATGATCGGCACCGACAAGTCGTGCATCAACTCGCCGGTATCGCGGGTGTAGGTCTGCAATAACACCGCTTGCTGATGGCTGCCGCAACGGATCCCGGTGCGGTCATCGAACTTGCGCTTGGTGCGGTTCTGCACCGCGTCGACCTGGGCATCACCGGTCAGCGCCTGGGAAAACGCCTTGTTATGCGTCGGCACATACCCCTGGGGCGTGCAGGCAATGGCAAACACCAAGCCTTCATGACGAGGCAACAGTGCTTCCTGAATCGCCGGCAATACCTGATCGGTGTAGCCGTCAAACCGCGTGTGGTACTTGCTCGGGCTGGTGTTGGGGATCAGGGTGTAGCTGCGGTCGAACAAGTCGTCGAGGCTGATGCGATGTTGCTCTACATCGGCTTCGAACTGCGCAGCAATACGACTGGCCCCCTCGCGCGCCAGGTCATAGACACGCTGGTGATAGTCATCCAGGCCGACTTCGGCGAGGCGCTCGCTGATGGTTTCCGCCTGCCCTTCCATTTGCACAGCGGCGTCGGCCAGTTGCCGCGTTTGCCGGTCACTCACATCCAGGTCGCTGCGCATCTGCTCCACGGCATGGAACAGGCTGTCGAGCTGGGCGCGGTTGGTGTCGGCGCCCTGGGCGATGGCGCTGACCTGCCCCTCCACATCCGCCGCCAGGCTGGCGATGCTGTGCAGGTGTTCCCCCGCGTGCTCCACCTGCTCGACACCGGTGTTCAGATCCGCCGATAGCTGGCGAATCTGCTCCACCACCTGGGCGGTGCGTTGCTGTATATCCGCCACCATCACCCCGACTTCATCGGTGGCGGTGGCCGTACGCCCGGCCAGCCCGCGCACTTCATCGGCCACCACGGCAAACCCGCGCCCGTGCTCGCCAGCGCGCGCCGCTTCAATCGCGGCGTTAAGCGCCAGCAAGTTGGTCTGGCTGGCGATGGACTGGATCACCAGGGTCACGCGCTGGATTTCTTCGCTGCGCTGGCTCAAGGCTTCGATCAGCTCACGGCTGGCATTGGCGCGCTGGCTGAGCTGGTGCATGCGGGTGATCGACAGGGAGAGCACTTCGCGGCCCTCGGTACTGCGCTGGTGCGCCTGGCTGGCCGCGCCCAGAGCCTGGCGACTCAGTTGGGAGGTGACTTTTTCAGTCTCGATCATCACTTCGGCGCTGCTGACAATCTGCTTGGCCGCGCTCAACTGCGACTGCACACGTGCCGCCAGTTGCTTGACCGAATAGGCCACGCCTGCCGCCGAGAGGGCGTTATGGCTGGTGGTATAGGAAAGATCGCGGGTCAGGTCGCCAATCGCATTGACGGCTTCGGACGGCGCGGTGCCGACGGTAGTTTTTTTCAGGCGGGGCAGCCAGATCACCAGCAAGGCGATTGGCAGGCAGAGGTATATCGGCAGGCTGGCAAACGCCAGGCCCAGCAGTACCAGCACCAGGGCGGTGCTCTGCAAGAGCGGCATCAACCAGCCGGGCAACCCGCGCACCACCGGTTGCGGTGGCACTGCTGCGCCCATCAGAGATCCGTCTCCAGCCATCGTCGTTACCCCACTGCTTGTCATTATTGTTCCTGCATTAAACGCCACTATCGAGCCATTATCCATGGGCCTTTAGTGGGGTAGCTTGCAGCAGATCAATAGACGGGGCGTAACGAGTGTTTCTCCGGAGAACCGCGCAGGCGGTTCCCCAGCTTCACCGCATCAGGCTTGGCGCTGGTGCTTGTCGATCTGCTCGTGGCGCTCTTGCGCTTCGATGCAGTATTTGGTGGTAGGGCTGATCAGCAGGCGCTTGAGGCCGATAGGCTCGCCGCTGTCATCGCACCAGCCGAAGGAATCTTCCTTGATGCGTTCCAGTGCACGCTCAAGCTGCGGCAGCATGCGCTGGTCGCGGTCGATGGCGTTTACCAGCCAGGTGCGCTCTTCTTCCACGGAAGCAGCGTCAGCCGGGTCAGCCGGGGTGTCCAGGCTTTCAATGGCGATGCGGTTCTGTTCAATGCGCTCGTGGTGCTCCACCTTCATGTCTTGCAGCAACTTCTCAAAAAAAGCGTGCTGTTCGGCATTCATGTAGTCATCCGCCGGCATGGCCAGCAACTTTTCCTTTGTCATTGATTTCTCTATAAAAAATACGTGCATTAAGGCGAATAAGGGAGCGTTCCGGTCGACCCGTGCAGGTCTCGGAAAGGCGCCATCCATTCCAAGCGCCACCCGGCACTCAATTTACGAGGGGCGGCAGTCTAAGGCCGACTTGAGGGCACAGCAACTGAAATGACAGGCATTTTTACCGATATAACCCCCAAAGGCACCAGGACGGGCTTGGCGAATGGTCATCGGAGTGCGTTTATAGCAAGAAATTCAGTGTTGTGGAGCTATATAGAAGACAAACGGTTGAAACAGACTGTTGATGGTTAAATGTGGGAGGGGCAACCCCCCTCCCACATTTTGTACTGCGTCAGCGCTTGAGCTTGCGCTTATTGCGATATTGGTCGATCACCACCGCCACCACGATGATCAGGCCCTTGATGATGTCCTGGATATACGCATCCACCCCGACAAAGGTAAACCCGCTGGCCATCACCCCGAGGATCAGCGCGCCGATCACGGTGCCGGTGATACGCCCTACCCCGCCCGCCAGGCTGGTGCCGCCGATCACCGCGGCGGCAATCGCATCCAGCTCATAGGACATGCCCATGCCCGCCTGGCCGGTGGCGGCGCGTGCCGAGGCCACCACACCGGCCAGGCCTGCCAGGAGGCCGGCAATGCTGTAGACGATGATCAGGTGACGCTTGACGTTGATCCCCGACGTCCGCGCCGCCTGCATATTGCCGCCGATGGCGTAGGTGTACTTGCCGTACTTGGTGTAGCGCAGGGCGATATGGAAGATCACCGCCACCACCAGAAAAATGATCACCGGCATCGCACCATGACCGATGGCCGTGTACGAATCCGCGAGCATGCTCACCGGCTGGCCTTCGGTGTAGTAGCGCGCCAGGCCACGGGCCGAGACCATCATGCCCAGGGTCGCGATAAACGGCGGGATACCGGTCACCGCAATGATGCTGCCGTTGATCGCCCCCGCCAGCAGCCCCACCCCCAACC
>NZ_JAFLXD010000036.1:0-66303 GCF_019891415.1 Pseudomonas sp. SH10-3B
CGGGAGCAAGTCGAATCGTCGCACCGCCCCTCCCACATTTTTGAACGGCATCAGGCGTTAGCCAGATTCGCCAGTGCGATCCCTGAAACGTAGCGCTCCAGATTCGCCAAGAACGTATCGGCAATCTCATTGCGGCTATTGGTCGAAATCGCCGACGTATGCGGCGACAACCGCACCCGTGGGTGGCTGTACAGCGGGTGCCCATCCGGCAAGGGCTCCGGCTCGGTCACGTCGAGCGATGCCAGGCCGATCCGGCCGTTATCCAGCGCCTCCAACAACGCCTCCTGATCGAGCAGGCCGCCGCGCGCGATGTTGATCAGGTGCAGTCCCGGCTTGGCGCTGCCCAGCACATCGCGGTTGATGATATGCCGCGTGGCGTCGGTCAGTGGCGCGGCCACCACCAGGTGGTCGGCGCGGGCGAACAGGTCGTGGATGTCTTGGGCGGCTTCTACGCCGGTACCGAACGGTGTCTGGCTCTTGCGCAACGCCACCACCTTGATACCCAGGCCCAGGGCTTTTTGCGCCAGGCTTTCACCAATCGCACCAAAGCCAAGGATGCCCAGGGTGGTGCCCTTAAGCGGGCGCAGGGCGGTGAAATTCCAGTGCGAATCCTTAACCCAGATGTCCGGCAAATGCTTGGACGCGGCAAAGATCGCGGCCAGGGCGAATTCGGCCAGATTGTCGGCGGCGCTGCCCCTGGAGGTGGTCACCGGCGGGCCGTTGAACAGCCATTGCGGGTAGAAGTCGATGCCCGATGAGACCAGGTGCACCCATTGCGCGCCGTAGGGCCAGCCCGGTGGCGGGGTGTCCGGGGCGGTGTAGCCGCGTACGTTGATCGGGCGCGCCAGCAGGATATTCGCCTGGGGCGGCAGGTCGCTGGGTACGCCCTCTGGCACGCCGATGACCTGTGCTCCTGGGTGGATCGCGATGACGCGCGCGCGGATCACCTCGTTGTAGTCTTCGCCCAGTTGGCTGGCAATAATCACCTGGCTCATGTGCGTTCCTTCTGGCGTTTGGCGAACACGGCTTTGCCGACGCCTTGCAGTACCGCATCGTTCTGCGGGGTGTGTACGCGACTGCACAGCACATCGCGGTAGTGGCGTTGCAGCGGGCTATGGCGCGACAGGCCAGGGTTGCCGGAGGCCTCGATGGCCAGTTCCACCGCGCGAATAGCGTTGTGGGTGACCAGGTACTTCAACTGCGCAGCGTTGGCGGCCGGGGTATGGCCGTCGGCGGCGGCGTCGAGCAGGCTGCGGTTGGCGAAGAGCAGGGTGTCGATATGCCCGACGGTTTCCTGGAAGCGCGGCAAGGTCGACAACGCCGCACCGAGGTTGGACGGCTGGCGTTCTTCCAGCCAGTTCACCAGCCAGTCCCGCGCGGCCTGGGCCACGGCGTCATACACCGAGGACAGCAGCACCGACATCCACAGGAAACCTTCGGCATCCAGTTCCGGTTGCGGCGCGCTCCAGGGGCTGACGCTGACGGCGTGGTCCAGCGGCACCAGCACGTTGTCGAGCACCACTTCATGGCTGCAGGTGGCGCGCATGCCGAGGTGGTCCCAGGTGTCGATGATGCTCACGCCGGGGCTGTCCTTGGGCACCAGCCAGGCGCCCACCAGCGGGTCGGCGTCATCGCTGCGCGCCCACACGCTGAACCAGCTCAGGCCGTGGCTGCCGGTGGAGTAGATCTTGCGCCCGCTGATGCGCCAACCCTCAGCGGTGCGCACGGCGGTGGTCGCCGGGAGCCCGCCACGAGCCGGGGTGCCGAGGTCGGGTTCGACGCGCAGGGCGTTGATCAGTGCGCCGTTACGCACCGCGTCCTCGGCCACTTGTGTACGCAGGTGGGGCGGCCAGGTCTTGCTGTCTTGCAGGCGGTTATGTTGCAGGTATTGCATCACCAGGATCAGTGCGGTGGACGGTTCGCCCTTGGCAATCGCACTGATCGCCTTGCGCGCCTGGGGTAGGCTGGCACCGCCGCCGCCGAGGGACTTGGGCACGGTGAGGGCGACCAGGCCGTGGTCATGCAGCCGCTGGAAGTTGGCATGGGGGAAGGCGCCGCTCTCGTCATACAGGTGCGCAGTGCCGGCCAGTTCGGTGCTGAGGCGTTCGAGCAGGGCGTCGAAGTTGGCGACTTCCACGGAGCGTAGAGACGGTTGGGTCATAAGAGTGTACTCGGTCAAAAATGTGGGAGAGAGCTTGCCCCTCCCACAGGGGACGGTGGGCTTAGATGGCGATGCGTACAGGCTGTTGGCCCAACAATCGCTCCACCACCTGCACCACCGGCTCGGCTTCGGTACGCACCAGCCAGTCCGGGCTGACTTCCACGAACGCCACCGTGCCGTCCTGGGCAATCACCACCACCGTCGGTTGCGGCAACTCCCAGGTCCCCGTACCGGTGGTTTCACCGATGTGATTGCCCTTGGCCAGGGCTGCATTGCGCGAGGCTTCGTCGAAGCTGTAGAGGATGCCCAGGCGGCGACCGAGTTGGTTGTCCGGGTCGCTGGCCACCAGCAATTGCAGGGCGTGGCGGCTCTTGATCTGCACCAGGCGTTCAGGCACCTGCGGGCTCACCGCTACCAGCGGCACGCCCAGTTCGCGCAGGCGTGGGTAGAGTTGGCGTTCGTAGTAGGGCAGGGCGATGTTGCACGCCGGGCAGCCGGCAAAGCGGAAGAAGATCAGCACCGCCGGGCCGTCGGCCAGCAGCCGTTCGCGGGTCAGTTCGCCGCCTTCCACATTGAGCAGGGTGAAGGGGTCCAGCTCATCGCCGACCTGCACGTAGTCGTCTACCCGTGCTTCATCCACCAGGCGCTGGCGCTGGTCGATATTGACCTGCAACGCCGCGGGCGCCCAGGTGGCTACACGCTCGGCGTGCAGCGCCGCCAACTGACGGTTGAGGGATTCGCTCATGCCAGCGCCTCCTGTTGCGCTTCGACCTCGGCGGCGACGCTGTAACGATTGGCCGGCACGGCCAGGCCGAGGTTGTCGCGCAGGGTGTGGCCCGTGTACTCGGTACGGAACAGGCCGCGCTGTTGCAGCACCGGTACCACCAGTTCGGTGAAGTACTGCAAGCCGTCCGGCAGCACCGAGTTGATGATGAAACCATCGCTGGCGCCGCGCTCGAACCAGGTCTGGATCGCGTCGGCGACTTGCTCCGGGGTGCCGACAAAATCACGCTTGGGCCGCGAGAAGCGCAGCGCCACTTCGCGCAGGGTCAGGCCTTCGTCCCTGGCCAGTTGCTTGATGCGGTCGGAGCCGCCTTTCTGGCTGTTGGCGCCCAGGTCGCCGAGTTCCGGGAAGGGCGCGTCCAGCGGGTACTGGCTGAAGTCATGGTCGTTGAACGGGCGGCCGAGGGCGACGATGGCGTCTTCCACGGTGACCAGCTCCACGGCCTGCTGGTAGCGGCTTTCCACTTCGGCCGCGTCGCGGCCGACAATCGGGCGGATGCCCGGCAGGATCGACAGGCTGTCGGCGTCACGGCCAAAGCCTTTGGCGCGGCGTTTGAGGTCCTGGGTATACGCCAGGCCTTCTTCGATGCCCTCCACATGCACAAAGATGGCGTCGGAGTTCTGCGCCGCAAAGTTACGCCCGTCTTCGGATGTGCCCGCCTGGAAAATCACCGGTTGGCCCTGGCGCGAGCGCGCAATGTTCAGCGGGCCTTTGACCGAGAAAAACTCGCCTTTGTGGTTCAGCGCATGCAGCTTGCCCGGGGTGAAGAATTCGCCGCTTTGCTTGTTGTAGGCAAAGGCGTCGTCTTCCCAGGAGTCCCACAGGCCCTTGACCGTGTTCAGGTGTTCCTTGGCGATGCGGTAGCGCACGGCGTGGGGAGGGTGTTCGGCTTTACCGAAGTTGTCGGCGGTGCCGCTGAGCCACGAGGTCACCACGTTCCAGCCGGCGCGACCGCCGCTGATATGGTCCAGGGACGCGAACTGGCGCGCCACCTGGTAGGGCTCGGTGTAGCTGACGGTCACGGTGGCCACCAGGCCGATATGCGTGGTCAACGCGGCCAGGGCCGAGAGGATGGTCAGCGGTTCGAAACGGTTGAGGTAATGCGGGCTGGACTTGGCGTGGATGTGCAGACTGTCGGCGATGAACACGAAGTCGAACTTGGCTGCTTCGGCGAGTTCGGTCTGCTGCTTGTAGAAGCCGAAATTCGTACTGGCATTCGGTTGCGCCTGCGGATGGCGCCACTCGCCCCAGCCGTGGCCGACACCGTGGACCATGGCGCCCAGTTTCAAATGGCGCGCTTTCAATGGATGTGGCTTGCTCATGTTCTGCTCCTTCAGCGTGATGCTTGGTTGTTGGGGGCACGCTTGGCGTTAAAGCTCTTGTCGAAGCCCTGGGACACGTCGATGTGTTTGGTCAGCAGGCCTTCTTGTTGGTAGGTGTCGGCGGTGGCTTGCAGGCCACTGATCACGCTGTCGTCGATCAGCACCGGGCTCAGGCGGGTTTCCTTGGCCACGGCCACATGCACGGCCAGCGGCAGCCCGGTGATTTTGGTCTGGGCGGCGGCGTACTCGTTGGGGTGGGTATTGGCCCAGGCGTAGGCGCGGTCGACGCGGGCGACAAAGTCGTCCAGCTGCGTGCGCTTGTCGGCGATGGCCTGGCTGGTGGCGGCGAGGTACAGGTGGTTGCTCAACAGCGTGTTGCCGCTGGCCACGATCCGCGCCTGGCTTTGCGAGGTAACCACGGTAGTGTAGGGGTCCCAGGTCGACCAGGCGTCGACAGTGCCGTTATCCAGCACCAGGCGCGACTCGCTGGGCAGCAGGAAAATGAACTGCACATCCTTGGTGGTCAGGCCGGCCGTGGCCAGGGCCTTGATCGCCAGGTAGTGGCCGATGGAGCCGCGGCCGGTGACGATTTTCTTGCCCTTGAGGTCGGCCACCGTCTTGATCGGCGAATCCTTGGGCACCAGCAGGGCGGTGGTGTTACGCCCTTCGGCGTGGATGATGCTGACCACCTTGAGCGAAGCGCCGGCGCCGAGGGCAAACACGTAGGGCGCATCGCCCAGGGCACCGATATCCACGGCCCCGGCATTCAAGGCTTCGCCCAGGGGCGAGGCGGACGGGAATTCCGACCACTGGATTTCATAGGGCACGTTTTTCGTTTCGCCGGAGACTTCCAGCAGCGTCTTGATCGTCGATTTCTGATTGGCCACCCGCAGCGGTTGCAGGTCGGCGGCGTGGGCGCTGGTGGCGAAGCCAAGGGCCAGGGCGGTGCCCAGGAGCAGGCGTTTGAACGGAGTGGAAAAGACCATGGGATGCAGGCTCCAGGCAGATCGAAAAAGGGTTCGGCTACCTCCGCCTGGAGAAGGGGTCGGTGAGGAGTTCACGTTATTCCCATAAAAACCTGCTGTGAAAGTCTTTTTGGTTATATGTTAATTATTAAAAACATTAAGATAGTTTGTTATCTAATATGCATTTTATGTATTTTTAAGCTGTGTAATTGCGGCTGGGGTGCCTGGGTGTCCAAGGGGGGCGGCGCCAATCGCTCTCAGCGCAGGTTTGCATAGTGCGAAGTTGTCTAGGCCACTGTCATTCTTCACAGGTGTCCAGGCGTTGCGCCGGGCAGAAAATGGCAGTACGCAGCCAAGTCAGCTGCGAATAAACGATGGGGGTATTTTTACCCTCTCAGCGAACCAGTGAGGATTCGTCATGTTCAAATTATTGGCAACCATATGCGTCATGTTCAGCCTGCTGTTCGGCGCCCAGTTCAGCGTGGCCTCGCAAATGGAGGCGGGTGTCCACGCCATGCAGTCTCAATTGAGCGGTAGCTCGGGGACGGTTTCTTGCACCGAAACAGAAGAAAGAAAGTAACGCAGTACCCCCCGCCCCATCAGTCTGGGGCAGCGCCTGCTCCCGCAATGGGGGCAGGCGTGCCTGGGGTCAAATGACGTAAAACCCATGTGTCCCATCACGGGCCAACTGGTCGACCAAACCGAACTCCCAATCCAGATAAGCCTGCATGGCTTCCTTGGGGTTGTCGGTGCCTTCGTACGGCCGGCGGTAGCGGTCGATGCGCGGCGAGGCCAGGTGGGTTTCGCCTTCTTCCAGTGGCAGTTGCGTGTTGATCCAGGCGGCGGTGCCGTCTTGCAGCAGGAACACTTGCTTGCCGGTGATCGCTTCGACTTCAGCCACCGCCAGGCGCGCCAGTTGGCTGCTGCCGCAGGTCAGTACATAACGCTGGGCGGCGGGCACCTTGGCCAGGGCCTGGGGCAGTTGGGCGCGCAACACCCACCAGGCGCCGGGGATGTGGCGCTTCACGTAGTTGGCGCTGGCGGTGAAATCCAGCACCACGGTGTCGCCATGGGTGAGCCATTCGGCGAGGGTGTGCGGGCTGATCAGTTCGGCCTGGGGCGGCGCGGGGACCGGCGCGACCCAGGCGCCTTTTTCGCTGAAATGTGCTGCCTGCAGGTCATCCAGCACATGCACGTCCCAGCCCAGTTGGGCCAGCCAGGACGCGGACATGTTCGCCCGCACGCCATCGTCATCCGCCAGTACCAGGCGGGCCCCGCGCACGCTGGCGACATGGTCGGTTTCCTGCACCAGTTGACCGCCGGGGGTGGAGCGCGCGCCGGGCAGGTGGCCGGCTTCGAATTCTTCCGGGGTGCGCACATCGAACAGGTAGGTGGTGCGGGTGGTGTCCTGCTGCCAGGCGTGCAGGTCGGTGAGGGTGGCGCGGCCGACGCGGGCCTTGTCGGCGACGCGGCGTGCATCGACGGCAGCGATCTGACGGTGTTCTTCCGAAGTCGGAGCAAAGCGCCGCGACTGACCGTGGGCAAGTTTCTGCCCGGCCAGGGTCCAGCCGATGGTGCCGTTGCGCAGTGCAGACACCGGGTTGGCCACGCCGGCATTGATCAGCGACTGGGTGCCGATAATGCTGCGGGTGCGCCCGGCGCAGTTGACGATGATGCGGGTGGCCGGGTCGGGCGCCAGTTCCCGGGCGCGCAACACCAGCTCGGCACCGGGCACGCTGATGCCGGTGGGGATGCTCATGGTTTGATATTCGTCGAAACGGCGGGCGTCGAGCACTACCACATCGGCCTGGCTGTCGAGCAGCGCCTGCACTTCTTCAGCGGCGAGGGACGGCGTGTGGCGCTCGCTCTCCACCAGCTCGCCAAAGGCCTTGCTCGGTACGTTCACATCGATAAACAGCTCGCCACCGGCCCGGCGCCAACCGTCCAGGCCGCCTTCCAGCAGGCTGACCTGGGTGTAGCCCAGCGCAACCAGGCGTTCGGCGGCACGGGCGGCCAGGCCTTCACCGTTGTCGTAGACGGTGACCTGGGTATCGCGGCGTGGAATGCGCGAATACACCTCCAGTTCCAGCTTGGACAGCGGGATATTCGCCGCGAACAGCGGGTGGGATTCGGCAAACGGCGCTTCTTCGCGCACGTCCACCAGGGCGAGTTCTTCGTGGTCCAACAGGGCCTGACGAATCTGCGCGAAGCTACGGGTCGATACGGTGGTCATAGGGCAGGGCTCTTTTCTTTGGACAAGTCCCAGATATTCGGGAGGAAGGCGTTGGAATAACCGGAGATAAACAGTTTCTCGCTGCCGTCGGGCTGGTACACCGCACGGCGCACCGCGCCGATATTGGCGCCGTACACATGAATGCTGATCGACACCTGGTCGCTGTGGGCGTTGCTCACCTGATGGATGTCGCCGACCTTGGGCGACACCGCCTCGACCTGGCCCGGCACCAGTTGAATCGGCTGGCCTTCGGCGACCAGGCTGCCGTCGGGCGCGCGTTGGAAGCCTTGGGAAAACTCTGCACCGCGCAACATGCCGATCAGACCCCAGACCCGATGGTCGTGGATCGGCGTGCTTTGCCCCGGCCCCCAGACAAAGCTGACGATGCTGAAACGCTGGCGCGAATCGGCATGCAGCAAGAACTGCTGGTAGCGCTCGGGATCGGGTTGGGCAAATTCATCGGGGAGCCAGTCGTCATGGCTGACCAGTTGCGCCAGCAGCTTGCCGCCACGGTGCAACAGGTCGCCTTCGCGTGGATTGCCGTCGATCAATTCCGCCAGGGCGCCTATGAAGGCTCTGAGTCTCGCGGGGTGTCGGGCCTGGGTCATGGCACTTCCATCGTGTGGTCGCAGGGATGGGTTTATCTAAGCATAATGTTTATAGTTAATATGCTATTTTTTAATGATTAGCTTATAGCTGAAGGTAATTTAGAACCGGTCTGAATAGCGTTAGACGTTATCGATTGCAGCACGGGCTATTCACGCCACGTTCCTGCAACTATGCTTCACACACATCTTAATGACTGTTCTCTATGTGCGGCCCAAATGAAAATTGACGATATCGATGCCTTTGTCGAAGTGATTCGTTGCCAGTCCATCAGCCATGCCGCCGAGTCGTTGCAATTGACCCAGCCGGCCATTACCCGCCGCGTGCAGAACTTCGAGCAGGCGCTGGGCGTGGAGCTGTTCGACCGCAACACCAAACCCCTCAAACCGACGTTGATCGGCACCCGCGTCTATGAGCAGTGCCGATTGATCCTGCGCGAGATGGATGCCCTGCGCGAGCTGGTGGCCACCGACGCACCGCCCACCGGCCTGCTGCGCCTGGGTGTGCCGCAGACCATCGGCGATGTGGTGCTGCTGGATGCGCTCAAGCACCTGCGCAGCGAATACCCTGACTTGCGTGCCCAGGTCGCCACCGGCTGGGGCAGCCAGTTGGTGGGCAAGATCGAACGCGGCGAACTGGACGCGGCGGCGGCGCTGTTCCCGGCAGGCAAGATCTTCCCGGACAACATCGTCGGCGAGTCCATCGGCAAGATGGAACTGGTGGTGGTCTGCGCCAAGGCCCAGTTGCCGAAGAAACCGTGCAAGCTGGCCGATGTGTACCAGAACGGCTGGGTCCTCAACCCGGACGGCTGCGGCTTCCGTGCCGGCTTGCAGCGCACCTTGTCCGATCAGGGCCTGGCCCTGCGGGTCAACCTGGAGACCTTCGGCACCGAGCTGCAACTGGGCCTGGTGGCGGACGGCCTGGGCTTGGGCCTGGTGCCCCGGCCGTTGCTGGAGCGCAGTGCACACCGCGAGCAACTGGCAGTGATGCCGCTCAAGGATTTCAAGCCGGTGATGGATTTGTGGCTGATCTATCCGCACTTCCTGGGCAACCTGCAGGGGCCGGTGGATGCGTTTGGCAAGCGAGTGGCGGCGTCGCTGCATAAAGTCCGCAACGCCGCGTAACCCTGTGGGAGGGGGCTTGCCCCCGATGACGGCCTCTGGGCCGACCATTTTTTTGGATTGGACCGGGTACATATCCGTTGCTGCGGTAACGGCGGCTTAGGGTTCCGCCCTGACGGCGGCTCACTTTGGAAAAGCCCCAAAGTAAGCAAAGGGCTCTTGCCCCACCACTCGGCACCTCGCCTAGGCTCGGTGTGCCCGGAATCCGACAGTGATTTGGGGGGCCGCCGCCACGCGCCATCCATGGCGCGGGGCGGCTAAACCGGCATCCCTGCCGGTTTACCCCCCAAATCACTGTCGGATTCCGGCCAGCGTGGTTAACGGGGCGCCTGAGATCAAGATCAAGATCAAGATCAAAAGCAAGATCAAGGGCGGCTCGCTTCGCATCGGTGTTAGCGTTGCGGGAGATACTCATGGCCATCGGGGGCAAGCCCCTCTTATCAAACTTAAAATAACTGAATGATTTTAGGGGGTTAAAATTTCACCCTGAAGTCTTGAGTCTTGCCTGAACAATTTCAGGCGACCGCATTCTTTTGGCAAGCCCGCTCGCCACAGTTTGCTGCGCGACAGCGCTGCGTCGAAGAGGTCGTGGGATCTACCACATTTGCCCTGAATTATTGGTAAGGGTTATATGAAAAAAAATAATAATTAGCTTAGATTAAAATGTGATTTTTATTATTTTTGGCCATCCCCTAGGCTTGCCTGGAAGTCCTTAAGGCCATCCAGGAAGTTTTGCCATGAGCAGCGTCACCTCGATCACCAATCTCACCAGCAATGTTCGCCAGCGCGTTACCCCGCAAGAGTGGGAGGTGCGCGTCAAACTGGCTGCCGCTTATCGCCTGGCCGCTTTGTACAAGTGGACCGATCACATCTATACCCACTTCTCGGCCCGTGTACCGGGGCCGGAGGAGCATTTTCTGATCAACGCCTTCGGGCTGTTGTTTGATGAAATCAGCGCGTCCAACCTGGTCAAGGTCGACCTCGACGGCACTATCGTCGACGACCCTACCGGCCTGGGCATCAACTACGCCGGTTATGTGATCCACAGCGCGATCCACGGCGCACGCCATGACCTGCAAGCAGTGCTGCACACCCATACCCGCGACGGCATTGCGGTGTCGGCGCAAAAGGACGGGCTGCTGCCGATCTCCCAGCATTCCATTGGTTTTTCCGGGCGTGTGGCGTACCACGGCTATGAAGGCATTGCCCTCGACCTGGACGAGCGTGAGCGCCTGGTCGCGGACCTGGGTGACAAGAGCGTGATGATCCTGCGCAACCATGGCTTGTTGACTGCCGGTGTCAGTGTTGAACATGCATTTGCGCAGCTGCAACAGCTGGAGCGCGCGTGCAATATCCAGGTCGCGGCGCAGGCGGCGGGGAATGCGGAGCTGATCTTCCCACCGGCCGAAGTGGTGGAAAAGGTCGAGCAGCAGGCCAAGGCACACGCCAGTGGCGAAGGACCGGGGGTGGCGCGGCATTGGAATGCGCTGATTCGGCAGTTGGAGCGGACTGATACCGACTACAAGAACTGATCTCTAGCCAGGTGAAGATCAAAATGTGGGAGGGGCAAGCCCCTCCCATATTGGTTTTTTAGTGTTCTGGCTTACGCGACCTGTTTGGCCTGCTCGCGTTCAGCAATCAGCTGGCGGGTGAGGGGGATCAACCGCTTGCCATAGTCGATCGCATCATTGAGCGGATCAAACCCACGGATCAGGAAGGTGGTGATGCCGAGGTCGTAATAATCGAGCAATGCCTCAGCCACCTGTTCGGCGGTACCCACCAACGAGGTGGAGTTCCCCTGCGCCCCCAGCAACCCCGCAATCCCCGTCCACAGACGCTTGTCCAGCCGCGAGCCCTGCGCCGCCGCCGCCAGCAACCGGCGCGAGCCTTCATTCGGCGGTTCACGCCGCACAAAGCCATTCTTCTCTGCCAATTCGGTGGCCTGTTGCAGGATGCTGTCGGCACGCGCCCACGCCTGTTCTTCGGTTGCGGCGAGGATCGGTCGCAGCGACAGGCTGAAGCGAATCGTGCGCCCATGCTTGGCAGCCTCGGCGCGCACCTGGGTCACGATCTCGCGTACCTGCTCATAGGTTTCGCCCCACAGCGCATACACATCGGCATGCTTGCCTGCCACTTCAATCGCGGCCTTGGAAGAGCCGCCAAAGTACAGCGGGATATGCGGCTGCTGCGGCGACTTCACCGCGGAGTGCGCGCCTTCGACCTGGTAGTAGGTGCCGGCAAAGTCGAAGGGCTGATCGCTGGTCCATTCCTGGCGTACCACGCTCAGGTATTCATCGGTGCGCGCGTAGCGTTCGTCCTTGCCGATATGGCTGCCATCGGCGCGCAGTTCACGGTCGTCGCCGCCGGTGATGATGTGCACGGCGGTGCGCCCGCCATTGAACACATCAAGGGTGGCGAACTGGCGGGCGGCCAGGGTGGGTTGGGCGAAGCCCGGACGGTGGGCGATCAGGAACTGCAGTTTTTTTGTCACGCTGGCGGCATGGGAGGCGATCAGCGTGCTGTCCGGGCTGTTGGAATGGAACGCCACCAGCGCGCGGTCAAAACCGGCTTCTTCGTGGGCGCGGGCCACGGTTTCCACGTAGTCCGGTTGCAGGGTAGGGCCGCTGCGCGGGTGGATCTCGGAAGCGTGGTGACCGCCGATATAGCCGATGAATTCAATGCTCATGGTCTGTCCTTGTCGAGTAGGGGGTGAGTACCTCCGCCGGGCAGGGGGTCGGTCATGCTCGTCCACGGTAGGGGCCGCGACAGCCGGTGTAAAATGCCGTTTGGTTCTAACCTAATTATTAAAATAGAGAATCATGTTCGTGTTAAGTAATCAGTAAATTGCATTTTGACTGCGTTGCTGACGCGAGATAACGTTGTGTTTTTTTCGGGCCTGAGGTCTGATGAGCGCCGAAAACGGCACCTCGAAGGTTAAGCAGTGATGCGGGCAGAACTTGCGCAATATGGCGGCATTACCGTCATGATTCCGGCCGCACTCATGATTGCTGTCTGGTTAAGGTATTCCAGCCCGTCCGCATTGCGGGCCTGGGTACTAACGGTGGGTATTACTTATTCGATGGTGGCGGCCAGCAAGTTGCTGTTTAAAGGCTGGGGATTATCGTCCCAGCCGCTGGATATTGCGGTGATCAGTGGCCACGCCATGAACACCTGTTTAATGGTTACAGTGGCAATAAGTTTGTTGGCCCGCCAGTTCAACTTGGCCTGGCGTTGGCCAGCGGCGTTGCTGGGGTTAACGATAAGTCTCGGGTTCAGTGCTTATTGTGTTGCGCCTTACATACATCCACTGAATGAAGCCCTGGCCGGTGCCGTACTGGGGGCGACAGCCGCCATTGCCTTTCTGTGGCGCATCGACGCCGCGCCTATCAGGCTGTCCCCCAGGTTCATGGGCGGCGGGCTGGTGTTTTTGCTGCTCTGTGCGCTGCTGCCCAAGTACAACGCGGAGTTGCTGCTCAACCGCGTTGCGGTGGCCCTGTCAGGCGCCGACCAAGCCCATCAAGAGCCCGCCTGGCGACTGGAAACGGCGCAGAGAAAGGCCGAGTAAGTCACCAGGTCCAAGGCCAGATTGCTTTCCACCATCAGCGCCAGCAAGGTCGTCTGTGCGTTGAAGCGTCGCGCATTGCCACGGCGCCGCGCGCGCTTCATCTGTTGGAACAGCGCATGGGTGATCTGCTTGCGGGAGCTGCCTCGCAACTGGTCCAGCCAGCGGCCGATGGCCCGGGTGTTGCGCTGGTACTGCGCGCCCAGCACCGGCTCGGCAAACCCCTCGAATATCCCCGTCAGCCGGCGCAGCGCATAGCCGCGTCTCAAGCCCGCCCACAGGCTCATGGCCGCTCCTCGGTGCCGCAGATATTGGCCAGCAGTTCGGCCGTCTTGACCTGCATGAACTGGCTGTCGCCGCGACTTTCCACGCACAGGCACACCGACAGCGCATCACTGACCTGTAACTTGAAGCGCCAGTCGGCAAAGACCATGGAAAACCCGGCGCCGGACGCGTCGCTGTCCAGTGAGTTGTCGGCATACAGCACCTGTATGCGTTCGACGACATGGGTTGAATTATGCACTTCCACATGAATATTTCCCGAAGAAGGAAATAGGCCAATACGCTCTACCAATAACTTTGAAGTGTTCATGGCCGTCCCCTATCTGCTGCATTCAAACGGCACTTTATTATGCGGGGGTGGAAAAATACCGGAATGTTATTTTTAGTCGGTTAATACCCGAATGTTATTTTTTGTCTTAGGCGATAGATGGTCGCGGTTTATCGGCTGTGGTCATAATTACTCGGTCGTTAGTTGTGGGTTATTCAATAAGGTCATCCCTTTTGCCGAAGAATAAGTGTGCGGTGCGTGGGAGGTTGCCTTGTTCAAAAAGATATTGATCGTGTGCATCGGCAACATCTGCCGCAGCCCCACCGCGGAACACTTGCTGGGGGCCGCGCTTGCACCTTCCGGGATCCAAGTGAGTTCGGCGGGCCTGGCGGCCTTGCGTGATCATCCGCTGGAACCCCTGGCCGGGCAGGTGCTGGAGGAGCACGGGCATGTGCCCCAAGCGCACAGGGCCCGGCAGCTTGACGCCGGCGCCGTGAGTGAGGCCGACCTGATCCTGGTGATGGAACAACGGCACATCGACGGCGTGCTCAACCTCGCCCCCGAGGCGCGGGGCAAGGTGTTCCTGTTGGGCAAGTGGCAGCACGATCGCGAGATCGCCGACCCCTATCGCCAGGGCAAGCCGGCCTTTGTGCAGGCCTATGCCTTGATCGAACAGGCCGCACAGGCCTGGGCCAAGCGCCTGGCGCGCTGACGCTCCCTCTTTAAACGATTGCAAGGACGAAGACGCGATTTATGTATTCACCCCAGAACGCTTCCCCTGAAAGCCCTCACCGTGACGAGATCGATGTGCTCGGCATGCTCGGCAACCTGATCGATCACAAATGGCTGATCGCCGGGATCACCGGCACCTGCATGCTGATCGGTGCGGCCTACGCCATTCTGTCGGCGCCGGTGTTCCAGGCGAATGCGTTGATCCAGGTGGAACCGAAGAAGAACGACATGCTCGGTTTCTCCGACGTCAGCAGCCTGCTGGGCAAGGAATCGCCGGCGGTGACCGAGATCGAGCTGATCAAGTCGCGCACCATCATTGGCAAGACCGTCGATACCCTGGCGTTGGACATCACTATCACGCCGCAGCATTTTCCGTTGATCGGTGGCTTCCTCGCGCGGCGTTATGCGCCTGAACACAAGGGCGACATCGCACCGCCGCTGTTCGGTTTCAGCCGCTGGTCGGCGGGTGGCGAGGCCCTGGCGCTGAGTACGTTGAACCTGCCCACAGCATTGCTCGGAACCAAGCTGGTACTGGTGGCCGGCGAGGCCCAGGCCTACACATTATTTGATGAGGACGGCGTCGAGATCGCTGCGGGGCGCGTCGGCGTGCCGTTTGCCGCCGAGGGTGTCGAGGTGCTGGTCAAGGAGCTGCGGGCCAATCCGGGCGCGCATTTCAAGATCGTGCGCAAGTCGCGCCTGGACGCGGTGGCCGACTACCAGGACCTGCTCACCGTGATCGAGCGCGGCAAGGAGTCGGGGATCATCAGCCTGTCCCTGGAGAGCACGCGCCCGGCCCTGGCGGTGCGTACGCTGAATGAAATCTCCAACCTGTATGTGAAGCAGAACGTCGACCGCACCTCGGCCGAGGCGGCGCAGAGCCTGTCGTTCCTCAATGACCAGTTGCCCCAGGTACGTCGCGACCTGGAGAAAGCCGAGAACGCCTTGAACCGCTTCCAGACCCGCAGCAAATCCATCGACATCAGCCTCGAAGCCAAGGCGGTGCTCGACCAAGTGGTGGCCCTGGATACCGGGATCTCCGAACTCAAGCTGCAACAGGCCGAGATGGACCGCAAGTTCACCCCCCAGCACCCGGCTTATCGTGCCTTGATCGCCAAGCTGGCGGAACTCAACGCCAAGCAGGCGCAGATGACCAAGCGCGTCGAAGGCTTGCCGAGCACGCAGCAGGAATTGCTCAGCCTGACCCGCGACGTGCAAGTGGGCACCGAGATCTACACCCAGTTGCTCAACCGCTCCCAGGAGCTGGACGTGATGCGCGCCGGCACCGTGGGTAACGTGCGCTTGATCGACACTGCCGATGTCAACCTGGCCAAGCCAGTGGAGCCGCGCAAAGTCATCGTGGTGCTGCTGGCGATGTTGCTCGGCGGCATGCTTTCGGTGGGCATCGTGCTGGTGCGCAGCCTGCTCAACCGTGGCCTGGAAAGCCCGGATGAGATCGAGAAACTCGGCTTGCCGGTGTACGCCTCGATCCCCTTCAGCCTGTTGCAAAAGGCCGAGGAAACCAATGCCGCCAAGGGCCGTTCAGGCGTACCTTCGCTGCTGGCGGTCAACCACCCCCATGACCTGGTGATGGAAGCCATGCGCAGCCTGCGCACCAGCCTGCACTTCGCCATGCTCGAAGCCAAGAACAACCGCCTGATGATCACCGGCCCGAGTCCCGAGGTGGGCAAGACGTTTGTCTCGGCCAACCTGGCGGCGATTGTCGCGCAGTCGGGCCAGCGCGTGCTGCTGATCGATGCGGACATGCGCAAGGGGTACTTGCACAAGACGCTTGGCAAGGCGGTAGAGGCGGGGTTGTCCGACCTGCTCGCCAAGCGCTGTGATCTGCAGGAAGCGATTCACCCGACGGCTGTGGAGCGCTTCGACTTTATCGGCCGTGGGCAGATCCCGCCCAACCCGTCGGAACTGTTGATGCACCCCAACTTTGCTGCGTTGCTGGCCGAAGTCAGCGAGCGCTATGACCTGGTGATCATCGACACGCCGCCCTTGCTGGCGGTGACCGACGCCGCGATTATCGGGCGCCAGGCCGGCACCAGCCTGATGGTCACGCGTTTTGGGGTGAACTCGGTGAAGGAAATCGAGTTGACCCTGCGCCGCTTCCATCAGAACGGCATCGAGCTCAAGGGCGCGATCTTCAATGGTGTGGAAAAACGCCGGTCCGCCAGCTACGGCTATGGCGACTACGGCTACTACAGCTACGCCTATCAGTCCGACAAGGCCTGATGACCATGAGCAAAGTGCTTGAAATGCCGCGTTCGTTGTCGCGACGGTTTCGCCTCAACGTGCTGAGCTATGGCTACACCCAATTGGTGACGCTGGCAGCGCAACTGGTGCTGGTGCCGTTCTTCCTGCACGCCTGGGGCACGGGGCGCTATGCCGATTGGCTGGTGCTCACCGGTATCCCGTCGATGCTCAGCCTGCTGGACCTGGGGGTGGCCCAGGCGTCGGCCACCAGCGCCACCTTGCGCGCCAGCCAAGGCGATGTGCCGGGGGCGCGGCGCAGTGTGCAGACCGCGCTGGCCTTTACCCTGGCGGTAGTTGCGCTGGTGCTGGTATTCGCCCTGACCTTGGGCCAGTGGCTCGACTGGGTATCAATGCTCGGGCTCAAGACACTGACCCCAGAGCAGGCCAGCCTGGTGGTGCTGTGCATGTCCGGCTACCTGTGCACGCGCTTGCTGGGTGGGCCGATCGACGCCTGGTTTCGCACCATCGACAGAACCGTCGGCGGCGTCTTCATCATGGCCAACCGCAGGACCCTGGACATTGTGTTGTCCATCGTCGTGCTGCTGCTCGGCGGCTCCGAACTGCAATTGGCACAGGGCATGTTCGTCAGCCAGGTGCTGTTCCTGGTGTTGGTGACCCTGTTTGTGCGGCGTATTTCACCCTGGCCGTTGCTGGGGCTGGCATCGGCATCCTGGGCCGAGTTTCGCGGTATCTGGAAACCGGCGCTGGGCAGCGCGGCGATCCCGCTGGCCCAAGCGATCACCCTGCAAGGCGGCCTGCAAGTGCTCAACCAGATCGCCGGCCCGGCGGTGGTGGTGGGTTACACCATGGCGCGCACCTTGATGCGCCTGATCATCCAGTTGGGTATTACCTGCAGCAACGCCCTGACCCCGGAGATCTCGCGCCTGGCCGGGCGCGGCGAGTTCGAACAGGCGCGACGGTTTACCCAGCGCGCCAGCTCCCTGGTGCTGGGCCTGTGCGTGCTGGTGTATGCCGCCGGGATCTGGGCCGGGCCGCAGATTATCCTGCTGTGGAGCCATGGCCTGGTGCAGGTCGATCGCCTGTCATTGGCGCTGATCGGCTCCCATACGATTTTGAATGTGGCGTGGTTCATCCTCGCGGCGATGCTGATTTCCACCAACCGCCACACCCGCACTTCGGTGATCTACGCCTTGAGCAGCGTCGCGGCCCTGCTGCTGTGGCTCGCATGCAAGGAGCGTATTGATCCGCTGCTGGGCGCGTCGCTGTTGCTGTCGCTGCCGGAACTGGTGGTGTTGGTATACCTGCGGGTGCTCCGTGGCGGGGAGGTCGGCCCATGATGCTGTCCCAGGCGCGCCTGACCCTCTACTTGCCGCTGACGTTCTTCGCCTTGCCCCTGGCGCTGAGCAACAACCTCTCGCAACCGTTGGCGCTGTTGCTGCTGCTGCCGTTCGTGGTGTACGCGGCGCGTGGTTTTACCCGGGCGCTGCCATTGCTGGCGTTGGTGGTGGCGTCCAGCGTGTTGCAGGTATTGCTGAGCAGTGGGGCGAAGATCTCGCTGTACCAGTTCCTGCGCTCCGGCATTCCGTTTTTCTATTTTGTGCTGCTGTTGGCCGGGTACAGCTATGTGTTGGCCAATGTGGAAAAAATCGCGCGGGCCCACAGCGTCAACTACCGGCGCATCCTCGAACGCATCATCTACATCTTCGCCCTTGGCCAGTTGCTGCAGGTCAGCCTGTATGGCGTGGGCATCGACCTGACCAACGCCGCGTCCAAGTCCAGCGACGAAGTCGGGCGGATCATGTTGTTCCCCACCAGCTCGGCGGTGCTGCTGTTTTTCTATGCCTGTTGCCAGCGCAAGATCGGCTTGATGCTGATCCTCGCGGTCACGCTGCTGGCGGCCGGTTCCAAGACCATCCTTGCGGCGATGGCGGTGATGATCCTGTTGTCGGCGATTACCCAGCGCAAGCTCAAGTCATTGGGAGTGCTGGTGGTGGCCATCGCTGCGCTGGGCACGCTGACCTTCTATGCCAGCCCCTTGGCGGTGTCGCGCTTTGCCACGTACTTGTTCGAAGAGAAGGGCGAGGACGTGACCCGCGCGTTCGAGATCGCGCATGCCAAGGAGTCGTTTCTCGACAACCCCGCCACGGTGTTCCTGGGCAATGGCCTGGCCAAGCAATTGACCCCCGGCGTGCCCACCAATGACGAGCGCTGGTTCGAGAACTCCAAGTTCGATATCGAGAACGGCTACTGGGGCGTGACCGCCAAGCTGGGGGTGGTCGGGGTGGCGCTGTTTTGCCTGTTGTTCAGCGGTTTGCCGCGCAGTCCGGTATCCCTGGCCGTGGTGGCGATTCTGCTGATTTTCTCGTTCAAGACCAGCTACCAGTTCTTCACCACCTTCGATGGCAGCTACTTGCTGGTGTGGTCGATGTTCATCGGCCTGCTCAACAAGGTTGCGCCTGCACGCCAGGCTGTTTACCCAAATTACTTACTGAAACGGGCTGGATCATGAACGCACCTGCAAGCCCCATCAGGGCCGGGATACTGACGTACCACTTCAGCGAAAACTTCGGCGCAGTGCTGCAAGCCTATGCCTTGCAGCGCTGGCTGCAGCAGCAGGGCTTGCAGGTGAGCCTGATCAACTACCACCCGGCCTACGTGGAGGATGGCAGCGAGATCCGTCAGCTGTTCAACCCAAGCCAGCTCAAGGCCAACCTCAAGGCCCTGTACCTCAAGGCCCTGGCGTTGAAAGCCCAGGTGCTGGGACCGAATGCCCAGTCGCGACAGTTCCAGGCGTTCAAGGCGCGTTTCCTGAATATCCAGGAGCCGCGCTACGCCCATGCCGACCAGCTCAACCAGGCGGTGGCCGGCCAGCAGTTGCTGGTGGCCGGCAGCGACCAGATCTGGAACCCCTCGGGCCAGACCGGCCTCGACCCGGCGTACTTCCTGGCCTTCGATTGCGACAAGGCGATCCGGCGCATCTCCTACGCCGCAAGTTTCGGCAAGGAATACCTGGAGCCGCAGTACCACGCCGAAGCCGAGGGCCTGCTCAAGCAACTGTCGGCGATCAGTGTGCGCGAGGAGAGCGGGGTGAGCATCGTGCACCAGGTCTCGGGGTTGGCCGCCCAGTGCGTGCCGGATCCGACGCTGTTGCACCGCGATTATTCGGCGCTGCTCGCCACGTCCACCCAGACCCGCACCGGCCATGTGTTCTGCTATGCGCTGCGCACCGGCGTGGGCGTGCGCGAAGTGGCCCAGGCGCTGTCGCAGCATGTGGCCGGACCGATTGTCTCGCCCTATAACGCGCACCGGCGCTGGCGGCAGATCGGCGAGACCGTGCAGGTGGGTCCGCAGGATTGGCTCAAGTTGCTCAAGGAAAGCGCCTACGTGGTGACCAACTCCTTCCATGCCACGGTGTTCGCAATCATTTTCGAGAAGCCGTTTATCGCCGTGGGGTTGCCGGGCAACAAGGCCTCGCTGAACGCCCGCGTGCGTAACCTGCTGGAGAAGCTGGAGCTGTCGCAACGCTTCCTGCCCGCAGACGATGCCGACCAGGTGCAGGCCTTGATCGCGGCGCCCATCGACTGGGTGGCAGTGCGGGACCGGCGCCAGGCCCTGCAACAGGTGGGCGAGCGCTACCTGTTGGAACAACTGGCGGCGCTGCGGCCATGAGCGATTTCGCGCAACTCAAGTACGTCGATACGTTGCCGCGCAGCAACAAGGCGCGGCGTCTGTTGTGGGGCATCGTCTACCAGCTGCTGTTCCGCCCTACGCCACGCTGGATGCTGCACGAGTGGCGCAGTTGGTTGCTGCGCTGCTTTGGCGCCAAGGTCGGCGTGGGCTGTCGCATCGCGCCCACGTGCAGCATCTGGGCGCCATGGAACCTGGAGATCGGCGACTACACCGCCATCGCCGATGGGGTCGATGTGTACGCCATGGCCAGGATCACCCTGGGTTCGAAGGTCGCCATCAGCCAGCGCAGCTTCCTGTGCACCGGCACCCACGACACCCGCAGCCTGCTGCGGCCTTTGGTGACCCGCGAGATCGTGATCAAGGACCACGTGTGGGTCGCCGCCGAGGCGTTTATCCACCCCGGTTGTGTGTTGGAGGAGGGCTGCGTGGTCGGCGCGCGCTCGGTGGTCACGGCCAGCCTGCCGGCCTGGATGATTTGCGTCGGTGCGCCGTGCCGCCCCCTCAAAACGAGAGACATCGCACTATGAAACAGGTGAAACCCATGATGGATAAGGCATGGAAGTTGATGTATTTCGTCAGCGAGTTCTTTCGCGACATGCTCACGTTTATTCGCCACAACGGCTACTCGCCGCTGGAAAGCCGCAACAAGAAGCTGTTCTACAAGATCCTCATCGAAACCCACACGGTGGAAAAGGGCCTGTCCCTCAAGGAACCCAAGCCGCTGTTCGGCAAGGACAAGATCAACGGCATCATCCACATGCTCAACGAATACGACCGCACGTATTCGGCGCTGCCGGTGGAGATGGCCCTCGGCGCGTTCCAGGGCTACCTCGATCTGCACCGCACCCTCGGCATCAGCGACGATTTCGTGTTCTACCTGGATGCCTATGTGGAGCACCTCAAGCGCGACGGCACCGCTGGCAGCGGCGGCATCAAACGTGCGGCGCCGTGGCTGGGCAACGGCGGGCTGGATGCCAAGGCGTTCCTGCAATCGCGTTCCAGTTGCCGCATGTTCCAGGCCGGCAAGATCGACAGTGGCCTGCTGACGTCCCTGGTGGAATTGGCGCAGTCGTCACCTTCGCAATGCAACCGCCAGTCGTCGCGGGTGCATGTGTATCAGGACCGCGCAGTGATCGCGCAACTGCTGGAACTGCAAGGCGGCTCGCGCGGGTTTGCGCAGTCGGTGGACAACCTGTTTGTGGTCACGTCCGAAGTCACCGCCTGGGGCGGCGCCGGGCAGCGCAACCAGCTTTACGTCGACGGTGCGTTGTTTTCCATGGGCCTGCTGCTGGCCTGCCACGCCAATGGCCTGGGCGCGTGCCCGCTGAACCTGGCGATCCTCAATTCGGTGGAAAAGAAAATCCGTGGCATCGGCGCCATCCCGGCCAGCGAGCGGTTGATCATGATGATCGCCGTGGGGCTGCCCCTGGAAAGCCACTTCCGGGCCGCGCGTTCACCGCGCCGGCTCACCACCGAAGTCCTGCAGTTGCACGGTGGCTGATATGAAGCGTGAAACCGTCAGCGTGATCATCCTCACCTACAACGAAAGCCTGCATATCGCCCGGGCCATCGATTCGGTGCGTGCCTTCAGCGACGAGGTGATGGTGGTCGATTCGTTCTCCACCGACGACACCTGCGACATCGCCCGGCGCCATGGTGCGTTGGTGGTGCAGCACGCCTTCGTCAACCAGGCCAAGCAGTTCCAGTGGGCGCTGGATCACCTGCCGATTACCGGCAACTGGACGATGCGCCTGGACGCCGACGAAATCATCGAGGCCGACCTCGCTGCGGCGATCAATAACCGGCTGCCGACCCTGGCCCGCGACATCACCGGCATCAACTTCAAGCGCAAGCATATTTTCATGGGGCGCTGGGTGCGCCATGGCGGCCGCTACCCCCTGAAGATGCTGCGGCTGTGGCGCACCGGGCAGGGGCGCATGGAGGACCGTTGGATGGACGAGCACATCTCGGTCGCCGAGGGCCGCACCATCACCCTCGAAGGCGGGTTTGCCGACCATAACCTGCATGACTTGACCTTCTTCACCCACAAGCACAACCAGTACGCCACCCGCGAAGCGATTGAAGTGCTTAACGCGCGGCTGGGGCTGTTTGCGATACGCGATGAACTGCATGCCGGGCAGAGTTCGTTCCAGGCCAAGGCCAAGCGCCTGGTCAAGAACCGCGTGTACAACCGCGTGCCGTTCACCCTCAGTTCCACCGCGTATTTCCTGTGGCGCTACATCATCCAGCTGGGGTTTCTCGATGGCCGCAGTGGCCTGGTCTATCACCTGCTCCAGGGCTATTGGTACCGCTTTCTGGTGGGCGCCAAAGTGCTCGAACTGGAAACCGCGATTGCGCACTTAAACGATAAGGAAGCCATTGTCCGGGAACTCTCGAAGTTGACCGGACATAACTTGAACCTGCCCACACCGAAGTAACTGAGCGTTTTTAACAAACACCCAAGTTTGGGTGTCGGCCTTCGCTCGCCTATCAATTGGGAGACAGACATGAACAAAGTTGCGCTTATCACCGGGATTACCGGTCAGGATGGCTCGTACCTGGCGGAACTGTTGCTGGAAAAAGGCTATACCGTGCACGGCCTCAAGCGCCGTTCTTCGTCGTTCAATACCCAGCGCATCGATCATATTTACCAGGACCCCCAGGCCCTGCATAAAAACCTGATCCTGCACTATGGCGACCTGGCGGATTCGTCGAACCTGACGCGCATCATCCAGCAGATCCAGCCCGATGAAATCTACAACCTTGGCGCCCAATCCCATGTGGCGGTGAGCTTCGATTCGCCGGAATACACCGCCGATGTGGATGCCCTCGGCACCTTGCGTATCCTTGAAGCGATCCGCCTGCTGGGCCTGGAAAAGAAGACCCGTTTCTACCAGGCCTCGACCTCCGAGCTGTACGGGCTGGTGCAGGAAACCCCGCAGAAGGAAACCACGCCGTTCTACCCGCGCTCGCCCTATGCGGTGGCCAAGCTGTACGCCTACTGGATCACCGTGAACTTCCGCGAAGCCTATGGGCTGTATGCGTGCAACGGCATCCTGTTCAATCACGAATCGCCGCGTCGCGGTGAAACCTTCGTGACCCGCAAGATCACCCGCGCCCTGACCAACATCGCCCTGGGCCTGGAGCAGTGCCTGTACATGGGCAACATGGATGCATTGCGCGACTGGGGCCACGCCAAGGACTACGTGCGCATGCAGTGGATGATGCTGCAACAGGAGAGCCCCGAGGATTTTGTCATCGCCACCGGCGTGCAGTATTCGGTGCGCGACTTTATTCGTTGGTCGGCGGCGGAACTGGGCCTGCACTTGCGCTTTGTCGGCAAGGGCGTGGAGGAGGTGGCGGTGGTCGAGCGGATTGATGGCGACCTGGCGCCGGGGATCCTGGTGGGCGATGTGATTGTGCGCGTCGACCCGCGTTACTTCCGTCCGGCGGAAGTCGAGACGCTGTTGGGCGACCCGTCCAAGGCCAAGCGTCTGCTCGGCTGGGTGCCGGAGATCAGCGCCCAGGAAATGTGCGCCGAGATGGTCCGCGAAGACCTCAAAATCGCCCAGCGCCACGCCTTGTTGCGCTCCCATGGTCACGATGCACCGATTGCCGTGGAGAACTGAACATGGCACGAGATTTTGATGCGCGAATCTTCGTGGCCGGTCATCGCGGCATGGTCGGCTCGGCCATCGTGCGGCGCCTGTGGGCCTTGGGCTACACGCAGTTGCTCACGGCCGGCCGTGATGAGCTGGACCTGCTCGACCCGGCGGCAGTGCAGGCGTACTTCGCCAGGCACCGTGTGGACCAGGTGTACCTGGCGGCCGCCAAGGTTGGCGGGATTCACGCCAACGCGACGTACCCGGCCGATTTCATCTACCAGAACCTGATGATCCAGGCCAACGTGATCCACGCCGCCCATAGCCATGGCGTGGAGAAACTGTTGTTCCTCGGCTCGTCCTGCATCTACCCGGTGCATGCACCGCAACCGATGATCGAAGCGGTGTTGCTCGACGGTGCGCTGGAGCCCACTAACGAACCCTACGCGGTGGCCAAGATCGCCGGCATCAAGCTGTGCGAAAGCTACAACCGCCAGCATGGCCGCGATTACCGCAGCGTGATGCCCACCAACCTGTACGGCCCGGGCGACAACTACCACCCGCAGAACAGCCATGTGATCGCCGCCTTGCTGCGGCGCTTCCACGAGGCGACCCAGCGCGGCGATGAGGAAGTGGTGATCTGGGGCAGTGGCACGCCGCGGCGCGAGTTCCTGCATGTGGATGACATGGCGGCGGCCAGCGTGCATGTGATGGAACTCAGCCAGGAACGCTACCGCGAGCAGACCCAGCCGATGCGTTCGCACTTGAACGTCGGCACCGGGGTGGATTGCACCATCGCCGAACTGGCCCAGGCACTGGTACGGGTCACCGGCTTCAAGGGGCAGTTGCGCTTTGACGCCAGCAAGCCCGACGGCGCGCCGCGCAAGCTGCTGGATGTGAGCCGAATCAACGCCCTCGGCTGGGAAGCCTATGTGCCGCTGGAGGAAGGCCTGCGCGACGCCTACAACGCCTACCTCGCCGCCCTCGAACAGCCTCGGGGCCAGTGATGAAGATCCTCCTGTACGGCATCAACTACAGCCCGGAGCTCACCGGCATCGGCAAGTACAGCGGCGAACAGGCACGCTGGCTGGCGGGCCAGGGGCATGAGGTGCGGGTGGTGACGGCGCCGCCGTATTACCCGCAGTGGCAGGTGGGCGAGGGCTATTCGCCGTGGCGCTTTCGCACCGAGCAGGACCACGGTGTGACGGTGATTCGCTGCCCACTGTATGTGCCACGCCAGCCCCGCGCGCTCACGCGGCTGCTGCACCTGATGAGCTTTTCCGCCAGCTCCTGTCTGGCGGTGCTGGGGCAACTGCGCTGGAAACCGGACCTGGTGATCCTGGTGGTGCCCACGCTGTTTTGTGCGCCCCAGGCGTTGTTGCTGGCCAAGCTCAGTGGCGCGCGTTCGGTGCTGCATATCCAGGACTACGAAGTGGATGCGATGTTCGGCCTCGGTATCGGTGGCGGCTCCGTTATGCGTCGCCTGGCGTTTGGGCTTGAACGCTGGCTGTTGCGGCGCTTTGACCGGGTCTCGACGATTTCCAGCGGCATGCTCGACAAAGCAAAGGGCAAGGGCGTGAGCAGCAAGCGCCTGCTGTTCTTTCCCAATTGGTCGGAAACCGCGCGCTTTCGCCAGGTGCCCCGCAGTCGTGGACTGCTGCAACGCCTGGGTGTGGCGCCGGGCCAAAAGGTGTTGTTGTACTCCGGCAATATCGGCGAGAAGCAGGGCTTGGAGCTGATCCTCGACGCCGCCCAGGCCCATGCCGATCGCCCGGAGCTGGTGTTCCTGATCGTCGGCCAGGGCACCGGCAAGGCGCGTTTGCTTGAGCGTGTAGAGCGCGACGGCCTGCGCAATGTGCTGTTTGCGCCGTTGCAGCCCTACGAGGATTTGCCGGCGCTGCTGGCCTCGGCCGACGTGCACCTGGTGATCCAGAAGCGCGGGGTGGCGGACGCGGTGCTGCCTTCCAAGTTGACCAATATCCTGGCGGTGGGCGGCCACGCCATCATCACCGCCGACCCCGGCACTACCCTCGGCCGCCTGTGCGAGGAACACCCCGGCATTGCGCTGTTGGCTGAACCGGAGTCCGTCGCGGCGCTGAACACAGGGATCGAGCGGGCACTGGCATTGCCCGCACGCAATGAGGTGGCGTTGAACTACGCCAAGGAGTTCCTCGACAAGGAACGCATTCTGCAACGCTTTCTGGCACAGGTCTGATGGGTATGTGGCTTGATTTACCGACCTTCAATACGGTCGTGGCGTCGACGCCGCTGGTGGCGATCGATCTGGTGGTGAGAAACAGCCGTGGCGAGGCCTTGCTGGGCTTGCGCGTCAACCGGCCGGCCTACGGCTTCTGGTTCGTGCCCGGTGGGCGTATCCAGAAAAACGAACGCCTCGACAGCGCCTTCCGGCGCATCACCCGCGACGAACTGGGGCATACCTTTGAGCGCGCCGAGGCGCGGCTGCTGGGGGTGTTCGAGCACTTCTACGACGACAGCGTGTTTGCCAACGCCGGGGCCGGGCCGGACACCCATTACGTGGTGCTCAGCTATTGCCTGGACCTGCCGGAAGGCCAGACCCTGCAGCCGCCTACGGAGCAACACCAGCATTACCGCTGGTGGCCCCAGGATGAACTGCGCATCAGCCTGCGGGTGCATGAACACGCTCGCGCCTATTTCTGACTCTCTTTCCCGAGGACGCTCTCATGTTGTTACCCGTGATCATGGCAGGCGGTTCGGGGTCGCGCCTGTGGCCGCTGTCGCGGCAACTGAACCCCAAGCAGTTCCTGCGCTTGACCGACGCGCACCTGTCGATGCTGCAGCAGACCATCACGCGGCTGGAAGGCGCCAACGTTGCGCTGCCGCAGTTGATCTGCAATGAACAACATCGCTTCCTGGTGGCCGAGCAGTTGCGCCAGTTGGGCATGGAGCAGGCCAGCATCCTGTTGGAACCGGTGGGGCGCAATACGGCGCCGGCTATCGCGCTGGCGGCGTGCAAGGCGGTGGCTGACGCCCAGGACCCGATCCTGCTGGTGCTGGCGGCGGACCATTTGATCGAAGACATCCCGGCGTTTCATGCCAGCCTGGAAGTGGCGCTGCCGCTTGCCCGTGACGGCAAACTGGTGACCTTCGGTATCACCCCCACCAGCGCCCACACCGGCTACGGTTATATCGAGCAGGGCGCGGGGGTAGGCGAGGGCGGTTATCGGGTCAAGCGCTTCGTCGAGAAGCCCGATGCCGCCACCGCGGCGGCGTATGTGGCCAGCGGTGCGTATTACTGGAACAGCGGCATGTTCATGTTCCGCGCCAGCCGTTACCTGGAGGAACTGGAACGCTTCCAGCCGGCCATCCTTGAGGCGTGTCGCGTGGCGCTGGAAGGAGGCAGCCAGGATCAACCCTTCACCCGCGTGCATGCCGCGACCTTTGCCGCGTGCCCGGACGATTCCATCGACTACGCGGTGATGGAAAACACCAGCGACGCGGTGATGGTGCCGTTGCAGGCTGGCTGGAGTGATATCGGCTCGTGGTCGGCGTTGTGGGAGGCCAGCGAAAAAGATTCCAGCGGCAATGTGATCCGCGGCGATGGGCTGAGCCTGGACACCCGCGACACCTACGTCCACGCCGACAGTCGGCTGGTGGCCACGGTGGGGGTGCAGGACTTGATCATTGTCGAGACCAAGGACGCGGTGCTGGTGGCCCACAAGGACCAGGTGCAGCAGGTCAAGGGCATCGTCGACCTGCTCAAGCAGGCCGGGCGCCATGAGCATCTCAACCACCGCGAAGTGTATCGGCCATGGGGCATGTACGACTCGGTGGACAACGGCCAGCGTTACCAGGTCAAGCGCATCACGGTGAAACCGGGGGCCAAGCTGTCGGTGCAGATGCATCACCACCGCGCCGAGCACTGGATCGTGGTCAGTGGTACGGCGCGGGTGACCAATGGCGAACAGACTTATCTGGTGGCGGAAAACCAGTCGACCTATATCCCCATCGGCCAGGTGCACGCCCTGGAAAATCCAGGGGTGATCCCGCTGGAGTTGATCGAGGTGCAGTCGGGCTCTTATCTGGGCGAGGACGATATTGTGCGCTTTGAAGACAAGTACGGCAGGGCCTGATGTTTTCCGACAATTAATAACGTTTTAAATAACTTCGCCGGGCGCAATGCAGTGCAGACCGGGGGCTTGCCGAAAAAACGTTATTTTCAACTAAGCCGGTTAAATATATCTGTCTGGTGTGCTGTTTAGTTGAATGGCACTATCGGTTTGCCTGCTCACTGATGATAAGGAGTCTGACATGAGAAAATCATTGGCTATTCTGGTACTCGGTGTCTTGAGTACTTCGGCGATGGCCGACGAGTTACCGTTGGGGCTTGATACCGAAGTGGTCGGAACCGTTACGGTGGGGCAAACGTTGTTGGTCGGCGCTGCCCTGATTGCGGGTGTTGCCGCTGTTTCAAACAGCGGCGGCAGCTCCAATGGCGGCACCACCACGGGTACTACCGGCACCACCGGCACCACGGGTACCAGCAACTAGTCGTACACCCTCCGCTTTTAAGACTGCTTGGATTCCCCGCCCAAGTGGTCTTTTTTTCTTGTCGTCTATCGCGAGTGTCCTAGCACTATGATGCGTATTTTTTCTATTGCAGCCGTGGCCGCTGCATTATTGCAAGGCTGCATGTTTGCCCCGGGCCAATATATGGACACGGCCGCCCTGACCGAAGAGGGCGGGGCTGAAAACAGTCGCGTGGATTTAATTCCGATTACACCAAAGTTATTGGCCATGGACGCGGCAAGCCACGTGCCTTATTCCATTCCTGCGGAACTCTTGAGTTATAAACCCGGGCCGTATTTGATCGGCGCCAATGATGCGTTGTATATCACGGTATGGGATCACCCTGAACTCACCGCGCCGTCCGGCCCGCAACAGCAGATCGATGCCAACGGTCGGTTGGTCAGCCCCGAGGGCAATCTGTTTTACCCCTATGTGGGCGAGGTGGTTGCCAAGGGGCGCAGCATTGAAGCGCTGCGCAGCGAGATCACCGACAAGCTGCGCCAGTACATCGACAGCCCCCAGGTGGATGTCAGCGTGTTGCGCTTTGCCAGCCAGAAAGTGGTGATCAGCGGCGCGGTGATCAAGGCCGGTCCGATGCCCATCACCACCATTGCCATGAACGTGAGCGAAGCCCTTGGCGCGGCTGGTATCGACCCGATCAACGCCGACCTGTCGAACCTCACCCTCACCCGTGGCGGCAAGCGCTACACCCTGGACCTCGACACGCTCAACCTTGAGCAGTCGCGCTTGAATGACATTTACCTGAAGGACGGCGACCAGCTGTACCTGGCCTACAACGACCGCAAGCGCATCTACGTGATGGGCGAGGTGATGCAACCTCGCGCGCTGAGTTTCAAGACCCGCAGCATGAACCTCTCCGACGTGCTGGGTTCGGTGGGCGGGGTCAACCAGAACACCTCCAACGCCGATGCCATCTACGTGATTCGCGGCGCACAGAACATCGACGTGGAACCGGCCAAAGTGTTCCAACTCGAAGCCGGCTCCCCCTCGGCCATGGCCCTCGCCACGCGCTTCGATGTGCAGCCCCAGGACGTGGTGTTTGTCGGCCCGGCGAATATCACGCGCTGGAACCGTTTTATCAGCCAGCTGGTGCCGTCCGCGTCGATCATCGGCATTGGCGCATCCACCCAGAACAACCTGAGCGAAGCCAGCAGCCGATAGGGTGGTACCTGCGTGAACAGTCTGAAAATCGGTACGTACGCAGGGTTGGCGTGGCTGTTGGCGGGCTGCAATCCGCTGATGCAGGCCTCGCTGGATACCTTCAAGGCTGCCGTGGGCGGGCCGGCGCCGCTGGTGTTGAGCCAGGCCCAGGTGGATGCGGTGCCGTTCCCGCAGATCAAGGTCACCACGGTGTCCGGCGAAGGGGTCATGGCGCTGATCCGCCAGCGTGATGACCTGCAGTTCTGGGTGGCGTCCGGCAAGCAGGTGCTGCTGCTGCGCGACGGTCTGGTGGTGCGTACGGTGGGCCTGGGCACTGACCTGGATGGCACGCGCTGGCAGGGCCGGTCGCCGTTCCAGCAGGGGCTGCACCGGGTGCCGGATGGTTATCGCAGCACGCGCCAGATCGACCTGGTGGACGGCTATCGCCTGGGCGTTACGGTCAACAGCCGCATGACGCGTCAGGGCCTGGAGACCGTCGAGATTCTCGACAAACCCTACGCCTTGCTGCGGGTGGACGAAGACATCGAGGCCGCCGGCTTTCAGGCGCGTAACCGGTACTGGGTCGACCCCTCCGACGGTTTTATCGTGCAGAGCGAGCAGCACCTGACGCCCGACCTGACCCTGACCATCACCCAACTGCAACCGACCCGCAAGGACGCCCCATGATGGTTCGAAGACTCGGTGCACTGCTGCTGTTGTACGGTTGCGCCAGTGTGTCTCAGGCCGCGATGACAGTCAGCGGCGAGGTGCGCCATCCGGGGTCGATCCCCCTGGCGCCCGAAGCTCGCTTGCTGGATGTCATCACCGCGTCGCAACCGGATGCCCAGGGCTATTGGCTCGGTGCGGCCTGGCTGCGCCAACCCTTGCTGGCGCAGCAGGCACGGCTCAAGGCCGGTGTGCTGTTTGACCTGCACACCCTGCAGCAGGCGGCGTTGGCGGCCGGGCATGAAGGTCGCGCGCAGGTTGCGGCGCAGTTGTATCAGCAGGTGCAGGCCTTGCCGGTGACCGGCCGCCAACGGGCGATGCTGGACCCGGTGGCCGTGGAAGTCGGCTTTGCGCCGAACCTGCGGGTCAGTGAGGGCGACCGCCTGGTCTATCCGCCGAGACCCCACAGCGTGCGCGTCGTGGGGGCCGTCGCCGTGGCCTGCACGTTGGCATTCCAGCCGATGCAGCGGCCCCTCGATTACCTCCACGCCTGTCCGGCCCTGGCGGAAGCGGACCGCGATTACCTGTGGCTGATCCAGCCCGATGGCCACGTCACGCGCCTGGGCATTGCCCCATGGAACCGCGAAGACGGCATGCCGCCCGCACCGGGCAGCACGTTGCTGGTGCCGATCCGCAATGACGACCTGGACCCGCCCACCCCTGAGCTCAATCAGCAACTGGCCGAGTTTCTTGCCACCCAACCCCTGGCCGAGGTCACGCCTTGAAATTATGTATTGCGGCCGTGCTGCTGGTGCCCTGTGGCGTCGCACATGGCGATCCCCGTTACACCCAAAGCGATTTTGGCGGCGTCGGGCTGCTGCAAACCCCCACCGCACGCATGGCGCCCGCCGGCGAGCTCAGCGTGAATGCCAACCGCACCGAACCCTACAGCCGCTACAGCTTTTCGGCGCAACCCCTGGACTGGCTGGAAGGTACCTTTCGCTACACCGCGATCACCAACCGCCCCTACGGTGCCGAGTCGTTCAGCGGCGGCCAGAGCTATAAGGACAAGGCCGTCGACGCCAAAGTGCGCCTGTATCAGGAAAGCCACTGGCTGCCCGAGGTGGCGCTGGGATTCATGGACCTGGGTGGCACCGGGTTGTTTTCCAGCGAGTACCTGGTGGCCAACAAGCGTTACGGTGATGTGGATTTCAGTGCCGGCATCGCCTGGGGGTACCTGGGCAGTCGCGGTGATTTCGACAATCCGTTGGGCGCCTTGGATGATCGTTTCAACGAGCGACCCACCGCCGAAGGGTCCGGCAGTTTTTCCAACGGCTACTTTCGCGGCCGACCCGCGTTGTTTGGGGGGATCGCCTATCAGACACCCTGGGCGCCGCTGAGCCTCAAGCTGGAATACGAAGGCAACGACTATCAGAACGAGCCCCGCGACAACAACCAGCGCCAGGACTCGCCCATCAACCTGGGCCTGGTCTACAAGCTGGCCGACGCGATCGATGTGAGTGCCGCCTGGGAACGTGGCAACACCGCCATGTTCGGTATTACCCTGCACACCAATTTCGTCAGCCGCAAAGCCCCGGTAAAAACCTACGACCCACCGGCACCCAAGTTGCCTGCCAAGGCACCGACCACGCCGATGGACCAGGTGGATTGGGCTGCCGTCTCTCAGCGCCTGCACGACAATGCCGGCTACAACGTACAGCGCATTACCCAGCGCGGGCCCGAGTTGTTGGTGTACGGGGAACAGCAGCGCTATTTCTACAGTGCCAAGGCGGTGGGCCGCGCCAGTCGGATTCTGGATAACAGCGTGAATGACCAGATCGATTGGTTCACCCTGGTGAGCGAGCGTTATGCGCTGCCGATCGAAGAAACCAGCGTGCCGCGCGAGACCTTTCGCGAGGTGGTCAACCAGCGTGAAGACCTGCAGGACCTGCATCGCCAGGTCGAGGTCAATCGCGCCAGCAACCGCAGCCAGACAGTGCTGTATACCCAGCCACCGAAACCCTTCACCTATGGTGTGGGGCTGGGCTACAAGCAGAACGTCGGCGGGCCGGATGGCTTGCTCTACCAGGTCTCCGCCGACCTCGACGCCGAGTACCGATTCACTCGCAATACCTGGTGGAGCGGCCTGCTCAGCGTCAACCTGCTGAATAATTACGACGGCTTTACCTACGATGCCCCCAGTGGTCTGCCACGGGTGCGGACCGACCTGCGCCGCTACATGACCACGTCCGATGTGACCCTGCCGACCTTCCAGCTCAACCATGCGGTGCAGTTGGACCAGGACCTCTACGGGATGGTCTACGGTGGCTTGCTGGAATCGATGTATGCCGGTGTCGGCAGTGAAGTGCTGTACCGCCCGATGGGCCAACGCTGGGCATTGGGTGCCGACCTGAACTACGTGCGTCAGCGTGGTTTCGAGCAGGATTTCAGCTTGCGCGATTACCGCACCGTCACCGGACATATCACCGGCTATACCGATCTGCCGTTCAACATTCAGGGCGCCTTGAGTGTGGGCCGCTACCTGGCCAGGGACTGGGGCGCGACCCTGGACCTGTCGCGGGAATTCAACAATGGCGTGCGGATTGGCGCGTGGATCACCCGTACCACCGTGTCCAGTGAACAGTACGGTGAGGGCAGCTTCGACAAAGGCCTGTACCTGTCCATTCCGTTCGATGAGTTGATGAGCCTGTCGACGATGCGTCGCGCCAACCTGGTATGGGCACCGCTGACCCGCGATGGCGGCGCACGCTTGAACCGCGCCTACTCACTGCATTCGATGACCGATGGGCGCGACAGTGAGTTGTTCTATAAGAACATCGGCAAGATCACCGAATAGATCCCACTATCTCTTCGACGTAGCGCTGTCGCGCAGCAAACGGGAACCTCTGTGGCGAGCGGGCTTGTCCCGCGTTGGGGTGCGAAGCGCCCCTGACGAAGGCGAATGCGGTGTATCAGGCACTCCTCTGGGCCTGGTTTTGGGGCTGCCGCGCAGCCCCTCCCACATTTGAACTGTATTGATTGCCGGCTATCAGTAGATGTCCTTGGACAGCAGCGTAAACGGCGTCTTCAACAGGATCTTGATGTCCAGCCACAGCGACCAGGTGTTGATGTAGCGCAGGTCGATGTCGACGCGCTGTTGCATCTTCTCCAGGGTCTCGGTCTCGCCCCGGCAGCCATTGACCTGGGCCAGGCCGGTGATACCGGGTTTGATCCGGTGGCGGGCCATGTAGGCGCGGATTTTCCCCGAGTAGTAGTCGTTGTGCGCAATCGCATGGGGGCGCGGGCCGACCAGTGCCATGTGGCCTTGCAGCACGTTGAACAACTGCGGCAATTCATCGATGGACGTTCGCCGGATAAACCGGCCCACCGGGGTAATGCGCGAATCGTTGCGACTGGCCTGGCGTACCTCATGGTCGTCATGCACGCGCATGGAGCGGAATTTCCACACCTTGATCACCTCACCGTTCCAGCCGTGGCGGTCTTGCTTGAAGATCACCGGGCCAGGGGAGGTGAGCTTGATCAGCACCGCGAACAGCAACAGCAGTGGGCTCAGCACGATGATCGCCAGCAGCGCCAGGCTCTTGTCCAGCAGCGATTTGCTCAGTGCCGCAGTGGGACGGCTGGTCAGCGGGCTTTCATTGAGGAAGATCGCTGGCAGCCCATCCACCTCGGCCACGCAATGGTTGAGCAGCAGCATGTTATTGAGGTCGGGCACCCAGATCACATCCACGCTGATCTCCAGCAGGTTGAGGTACAACGCCTCAATGTGGGTGGCTTCCTGCAATGAATGGGTGATGTAGAGCCGGCGGATGCCGTGTTGGCGGATCAATTGGGGTAATTGCGGCAGCTCGCCGAGTATCTGCGCTTGCGCAGCCTCTGCGGCCTCGGCACGGCTGCCGACCAGGCCCACCAGGGGCGAGCGTTTTTGCCGCGAGAGGGTTCTGGCCAGGTCCACGGCAAGCTTGCCAGTGCCTACGATCAACGACTTGTGGCGCTCGTGAAGTTGGCGATGGTAATACCGGGACAGGCTGTGCAGCGGTATATAACACAGTGCCAATAACGGGTAACTGACGGCCGCCCAGAGTAATAAGGTTTCCAGCGGAAACAGGGCGCTGGCATTACACGCTATGCCCACGGCAAATAATATAGCCATGGTTAACAGCCAGCCCATGAATAAACGTCCAAGGCCCACGGCATAGTCATCTTTCTTGCTGTAGACGTCGCACAATGTATACGCCGGGAGAGAGGCTAATATCGTAAAGGCGGCCAAGACGCGGTAGTAATACTCCAGTTGGCCGGTCTTTAGGATAACCAACGTAAATAACAGTGCAACCACCAAGCCCGATGCAAGTGTCCATTGTCCCCAGAACGTTAAACCCCTGGGGGTCAGGTTTCGATGCAGTCTAGTGTTAGTAAGCATAGTTCTGCTCCCGGTGATGACCGCGCACGTGGTGGCAGGCGTTAAGGGGTTAGCTGTTATAAACGACAGGCACGCGCAGGCGCGTACCCATTGATAGTAATGAACGGCAGGGGGCAGTGGCTGACGAGTTATAACAAGGTCAGGAGCGTGCTAGCGAAGGGGGTGTTATAAAAGGGCAGGTAGAAGAGTTTGTTAATAGGCAGGGTGAATTAAAAAGTCTGGGTTGTTTTTATTTTTGTTAACGGCGTGGCTGACTAAGCTCTAGCGGCTTTTTAATTTTTTGCGTCAGGCAATAACCACGGTTTCTTACTGCACGAAACAGACGTTCACCGTCGTTGACCCGTTTGAATTTTTCCTGCAGGCGACTCAGGCACATTTCCAGTCCGCGGTATAAATCAGGTTCACGCCCTATATTACGGATCAACTCTTCTTTGCTGACCACACGCTCTTCATGGTGCAGCATCTTTTTAATCAATGCCGATTCAATGGTGGTCAATGAGATGCGCAGGCCACCTTTGACCAGTGTTCGGTCATGTTGGGTGAGCAGCCAGAAATCCTGTGGATGCGGTGGCGTTCGTTCAGCGCTTATATCCTGGGTGCGTGTGTGGTTATTCGGCGCGCTGTCAGGGTCCTTGGCGGTTGGCATTCTAGATTCTTGCCACTTGGCGTTAAACGGTTGTGAGGGCAAGTTGAGGGTGTGGGTAATGATGTAGGCATTAAAGCGCGGGGTGATCTGTGGTTGAGAAAACGCCGGGTTTGTATCGGCGGGGTCCGTTTTGGCCGCCGCGTTTACATCGTAATGGAAGAACTCTGCGTTGGGCGTGAAGTCCTGCAGTGCGATAGATGCAAGTGTCGGAGCGAAGGCGTGTTTCTTGAAGGAGCTCATAAGGTCCACCCATATCAGGAAGATGCAGTTGTTAGAGGCAGTCAGCGGGGGAGTAATAACCGCCCTGAAAGTATTCGAACGGTAAGTTTTTAGCCAGCATTGCGCTGTCGGCAAATTCGACCTGATCGGCGATAAAGCACACTTTGCTCACACTGATCAGCTCCAGCATGCGGTCATAGAGCCGGTCGAACAGGTCCGAACGGGTATTAAGGCTGAGCCGCAGGGCAGAATCCGGAAACGGCATTTTTATGTAGTCGTAGAGCTCAAGGTCGATCAGCAGGTCTGCCGGCTTTGTATCGAGTCTGTAATTGTTGTAGGCCAATGTGATGCTGTGGTCTTTCAACTTATACAACTGGCGCACCATCGCCCGGCGTTCTACCGGACCGGGCAGGGCGTCCAGTGGGTTGTCGAGACTCAGGGTGAAGGGGTGTTTGTGGTATTCCAATGCCCGCGCGGCTTGAATGATCGCCCTGAGAATATCGTCGTTCATCAAGGCTGATTGCCCGATGCGCAGAAGCGTATGACTCTTCGCCGGGTGGAGTGCATTAAGCGTTTTGCGCGGTGGGTGGATATGGCGCAAGGCCTCAGTGCAGGCACTTTCAAGTTGTTCGAGATTAACGCCCCCCGCCACGCTGATTTCACTGCCCCACCAGGCATGACCGCGATCAACGATGGCTTGCCTGATGATCTTGAAGTGAGGGGGCTGTAAAGAGGGCGTTTTTTCGCTATTCACGGTTCGGCCCCTCCTGAGCAGGGTGGAAATGGCTGGCGCAAATAAGACCCCGGCTGAGTTTGTAACCATAACCGCGAATATTCTGGATGATGTTTTCACCGTAGTGCGCCTTGATTTTACTGCGCAAACGGCTGATGGATTTTTCCAGTGCGCGGGAGTCGTAGTACTTGGTATTAAGTCCCATGACACTGGCGATCTCATTATGACTGAGCAGTCGGTTCTGAATAAGCGCTTCCAGTACTTTCATTTCGACGAAGGAAATTTCCAACTTCTTGCCGTCGCCATACAGGCACATGCGGTCCTGGTCGAGTATCAGGTCGCACTGATTGAAACGAGCACTTTCGCTGAGGAACGCATCAAACAGGTGCAACTTTTTTTCCGGGGAAGTTTCGATCACCTTGATGCAGTAATCGGCGCCGGCCAGGTAGTATTTTGTTTTGCTCAGGGTGGAGGCAAAGGTGACGACGACGAATATCGTGCAGTCGGGATTTTCAGTTCGCGCCTTTCTTATTATGTCCAGGCTTAGATTGCTGGCGGAGGGTGTATCAATTTCCAGGATGATGGCACGGTAATGCATGTGACTTTCCTGGGTGTCAATTAGTTGCCCGTAGCAACGTGTATCGACTTTTAAATTATTCGCTACAGTGCGAACTAAAAGCGCCCGAAAGTCCTCCGATTTCGATTGAGTCCGTGCAATAGCGAGGACGTTGGAAAAATGCATCACCTACTCCCTTTTCCGGCATGCAAGGCCGTCAGTTCAATCGCTGCTAGCGTTTAGATACTAATCGAATTGATTAGGCTAAAACGTGACAAATTTTAACATTCGCCACTTGGCTTTTACGAGCGCAGCCGGGTAATAGGGGGATAGTGCACGGGGGGGTGTACGGACTTAGACATATGCTAGTGCAAACTCTTAATGTGCGATAAGTATTTTAGTTCCAACGATTTTTTTTCACCGGCGCAGGTTTAAGCATTGCCTGCTCAGGCCGGAAAAACGCCGGCAGGGCGACCCCAAGGTTGGCGGACACCGCCTCGGCTCGACGTCAACGACGTAGCTGCACCTCGGCCTCGATGCACGCCACCAAAAACTCCATGACCACCTTCACGGACGGCGAGCGGCGCATGTCGGGGTACACCGTAAGCCAAATATCACGTAAAGGGCCTTCGACCGCCGTGGGCAGCCTGACCAGCAACGGGTCGTGATCGCCCACCACGGTCGGCAAGACCACCGCGCCCACCTGGGCCCTGGCCGCCATTTGCTGGGTGGCCAGGTCGCTTGCGGCAAACGCGATCTCACGGCTGCCGCGCAGTTGGTGCATCCAGGCTTGCTGGGGCAGGTGATCGCGGCTGCTGTCGTAGGCGATGAAAGTCCACTGCGCAGCCGGCAATTGCAGGAATGTTGGCGGGCCATATAGCCCGAAACGCACCACGCCGACCTTCCTGCGCACCAGGGCTTCCTCATCGGGACGCACCGTGCGCAGGGCAATATCCGCTTCACCTTTGTCCAGCGCAGCCAGTTCGGTCGACGGCATCAGCACCAGGTTCAACTGCGGGTATCGGCTGCGCAGGCGCGCTATATGGGGCGCGATGCAATAGTGGGCGATGGACGGCGGGCAACTGACCCGCACCGTGCCGGCCATTTCGATGGACGCGACCCGCGACAGGCGCATCACCTGCGTCGCCATTTCGTCCATGCCCGCCGCCAACTCCGCCAATGCCAGGCCTTGCGCGGTGAGTGGGCGGCTGCGCGGCAGGCGGTCCACCAGCTTGACGCCGAGGGCTTTTTCCAGGGCATCGACGCGGCGTCCGACGGTGGCGTGCTCCACCTGCAACTCGCGGGCGGCCGCCGACAACGACTGGCTACGCGCCAACACCGTGAAGTAATACAGATCCTGCCAATCGAACATCGGGTTATTTCCGCACAGAGGCTGGGAGGGTTTGGGGAATTTTCCTACTGAGGGTGTCCTTTTACCATGGCCGCTTCCCAGTGCACACGGAGTTGTCCCCGATGAAAGCCATTACCTTGCAAACCTACGGCGGCCCTGAAGTCGCCCAATTGCGCCATGACGTCCCAAAACCCCAGCTGTTGGCCGGGCATGTGCTGGTCAAGGTGGCGTGCGCCGGGATCAACTTCATGGATATCCATACCCGCCAGGGCAAATATGCGCAGTCGTCGACCTATCCGGTGCGTGTGCCCTGCACCTTGGGTATGGAGGGCGCCGGCGTCGTGGTGGGAGTCGGCGCAGGCGTCAGCCATTTGGCCGTAGGCGATCGGGTGGCGTGGTGCATCGCCTGGGGCGCCTTCGCCGAGTACGCCCTGGTGCCCGCAGCCAGGGTGGCGCAGATTCCCGGTGCCATCGCCTTCGATCAGGCTGCTGCGGCGATGTTTCAAGGCTGTACCGCCCACTACTTGATCGAGGATGTCGCCAGGTTGCAGACCGGCAACACCTGCCTGGTCCACGCTGCGTGCGGCAGCATCGGCCAGTTGTTGGTGCAGATGGCCCGGCGCTCAGGCGCCACGGTGTTCGCCACCGGCAGCACCGCTGAACGCTGTGCCATTGCCCACGAACGCGGTGCTCACCAGGCCTGGGTCTATGACGGCGGCCGATTTGCCGAGCGGGTGTTGGAGGCCACGGGCGGGCAGGGGGTGGATGTGGTCTTCGATTCGCTCGGCAAAAGCACCCTGCGTGACAGCTTCCGCGCCTGCCGCACGCGCGGCCTGATCGTGAACTATGGCAATGTCTCGGGTTCGCTGACCGACCTCGACCCGATGGAACTGGGGGAGGCGGGCTCGCTGTTTTTGACGCGTCCTCGGCTGGCCGACCATATGGCTGACGGCGCGACCGTACAACGGCGCGCCAACGCGGTGTTTGCGGCGATGCTTGAAGGCACGTTGACCGTGGCTATCGAAGGGCATTACACGTTGGAAACGCTGCAGCAGGTGCATGAGCGCATCGAAGCGCGGCAACAGATCGGCAAGGCCGTGGTGTGGGTAGATCGCGACCTGCATTAATCGAAGGCGAAAAAAAACCGGCTGATCAGGCCGGTTTGGGGTGCCCTTTAAGCAGGGCAGGTTATGCGTGGTTGTCCAGCAGGCGATCAGCACCGCCTTCGACCAGACCGCGTTGCTGCAAGCGGTCAGCACCGCCTTCGGCCAGGCCACGTTCCTGCAAGCGATCAGCGCCACCTTCGGCAACGCGGTTGCCTTGCAGGCGGTCGGCACCATCTTCGGCAACGCGGTTGCCTTGCAGGCGGTCAGCGCCACCTTCAACAATACCGCGTTGCTGCAAGCGATCAGCACCACCTTCGGCAACACGCCGTTCCAGCAGGCGATCCGAGCCACCTTCGGCAACACGACTTTCGATCAGGCGATCCGCGCCGCCTTCAGCAACAACAGGGTGGGCAAATGCGTTTGCAGCGAGTACCGAGAAAGCGAGGCTAAGCAAGATTTGGCGTTTCATGATGGTGTGCTCCGAGTGTTTTAGTTGGGTGTTGCTTGGTATGGGTTTGATGTTACGCGTTGTATTTTTTAAGAGAACTTCATTGCGCTGATGGTGACTATCGATGCCAGCGATGGCCCGTTTGAAAGGGCCATCGCCGCGCCGGTCACGGCATCTGTGGCCGTTCCTGGGGGCGCAGGTCGAACACCAGCACCTCGGCATCCTGGCCCTGGCTCAGGCGAATCTGCCGCTCATCGCGCACTCGGGCACCGTCGCCTTCCTGCAAGCGCTGGCCGTTGATGTCGACGCTGCCCCGAGCCACATGGATGTACACGTGGCGATCCGGCGGCAGGTCGAGGGTCGCGGCTTCGTCGCCGTTGAACAGCCCGGCGTACACCCTGGCGTCCTGGCGCACGGTCAGGGAGCCGTCGGTGCCGTCCGGCGAGATGATCAGTTGCAGGCGCCCTTGTTTCTGCGCCGCGCTGAAGTGCTCCTGTTGATAGCGCGGCTCGGCACCGGCCACGGCGGGTACGATCCAGATTTGCAGGAAGTGCACGCCCAGGTGTTGGCTGTGGTTGAACTCGCTGTGGGCCACGCCGCTGCCGGCGCTCATCAGTTGCACATCGCCGGGGCGGATCACCGAACCGGTGCCCAGGGTGTCCTTGTGTTCCAGGGCGCCTTCAAGCACATAGGAGAAAATCTCCATGTCGCGGTGCGGGTGCTGGCCGAAGCCTTTGCCGGCCGCGACGCGGTCGTCGTTGATCACCAGCAGGTCGGAAAAACCCTGTTCATCGGGGTTCCAATAGTTGGCGAACGAGAAAGTGTGGAACGACTTCAACCAACCGTGATTGGCGGCGCCGCGTTCGGAAGCTTTGCGAAGGGTCAGCATGGTGGTGTCCTCAAGTGAGCGCGGGCTGCGAGATGCAGAGCGCTTGCGTTGAGAAGAAGGTTACTGGTAACTGAAATATTCATTAAGAAGCTGAAATCTGAATAACTGTCTCCCTCAGATTGACAGTTAAAGGCATGCCATAATGCCTGCCGCTTTCTTTCCCCTCGATGGATGCTTCCTGTATGAAAACCGTGGCCATGGCGCTGTTCCCGGACTTCCTCCTGCTGGACATGGCCGGGCCGCTCGAAGTGTTTTCCATTGCCAACCGCTACCTGCCGGCGGCGGAGCATTACCAGATTCTCACCCTGGGTACCGAACCCGGTCCGTTGCGCGCTTCCAATGGGGTGCTGGTCCAGACTGACCTGCTGCTGGACCAGGCCCAGGCGGCTTATGACCTGCTGCTGGTGCCCGGCGGCCCGGGTGCCTATAACGAATGCCACCCGGCGCTGCTGCCCTGGCTCAAGGCGGCGGCGCCACGGGCGCGACGCTTCGGTTCGATCTGCACCGGAGCCTTTGTGCTGGGCCACGCCGGGCTGCTCGACGAGCGCCGCGTGACCACCCACTGGCACTACACCGAGCGGCTGATCAAGGCCTTCCCCAAGGCCATCGTCGAGACAGATCGCATCTACCTGCAGGACGGGCGCTTGATTACCTCGGGTGGGGTCACCGCCGGTATCGACCTGGCGTTGTCGATCGTTGCCCAGGACCATGGCAAGCAGGTGGCGGTGGATGTGGCCAAGGTGCTGCTGGTGGTGATGAAGCGCCAGGGCGGCCAGGCCCAGTTCAGTCCGATGACCGCGTCCGTGGCACCCCAGGAAACCGCGATCACCCGCGTGCAGAACCATGTGCTCGCCCATCTGGACCAGCCCTTCAGCATCGAGTCCATGGCCGAGCTGGCGGGCATGAGTGCACGCCACTTTGCCCGGTTGTTCGCCAAGGATGTGCAGATGACGCCCATGGCCTTCCTGCAAGGCGCGCGCATCGACCGCGCCCGGCAACTGCTGGAAACCACCGACCTGCCGCTCAAGACCGTGGCGTTCCACGCAGGCTTCGGCAGCGTGCGGCATATGCGCTTTCTATTCAGTGAAAAACTCGGCCTGAACCCTACCCAATACCGACAGCAGTTCAGTTAACGACAGGATGTCCGTCTCGCGCACCCGATTGTCCGTCGTGCTCCCCGTGCCAGCATTGTCCTGTCACGGGTAGCTGGCAAGATAGCGTCGAGCCCATGGAAAAGGATGCGCGGAAGCCCAAGACCGGGTGTTCCAGCGCGATTGCAGACATGAATATCCCTCTGGCGATTGACGCGGATAGCACGGTGCGTTTCGGTGACTATGTCTTTCACCGGCAGCAGCGACTGGTGAGCAAGGCGGGTTGGCCGGTGTCGCTGGGCGGGCGGGCGTTGGATATCCTGGCGGTACTGTTGGAGTCGCCAGGGCAATTTATCAGCAAGGCCACCCTGATCGAGCGGGTCTGGCCGTGCAGTGTGGTGGAAGAGAACAACCTGCGGGTGCACATCGCCGCACTGCGCCGTGCCCTCGACGGGCAACGCCTTATCCTCAATGACCCCCAGCGCGGTTACTGTTTTGTTGCACCTGTGGAGGTTGCGGCCGCCACGGTGCTGCCCCGGCATAACCTCGCCACCCGACTCAGCCCGGTGATCGGTCGCGATGAGCTGCTGGGCGTACTGGTGCGGCGGGTGTCCGGCAAGCACCTGATAACCCTCACCGGTTGCGCCGGCGTGGGCAAGAGCACCCTGGCCCTGGCGCTGGCCGAGCGCGTGTTGCCGCGCTACCGCGACGGTGTGTGGTGGGTCGACCTGGCCACCCTGGAGACACCGCTGCTGATGCTGCGCCACCTGGCCACGGCCCTGCATCTGGAACCCAGCGGCAGTGTCACTGAGTTGTGCCGCCAACTGGTGTCCCGGCAATTGCTGCTGGTGCTCGACGGCGCCGACCTGCTGCTCGGTGCCTGTCGACATCTTTTGCGGGCGCTGCGCGAAAACGCGCCCCAGGTCAGCGTGCTGGTCAGCAGTCGCGAAGCGTTGCAGGCCCCAGGCGAATGGGTGCTGCGCGTGCCCCCACTGGCCGTGCCGGCGCCGTCGGCGGTGGGCAGTATTGAACAGGCGATGGCGTTCCCCGCCGTGCAACTGTTCGTCGCGCGGGCGTGTGCCGGTCAACAGGGCTTTGTATTGCGCCACCAGGACCTGGCGCCGTTGCGGGACATCTGCCGGCGCCTCGACGGTATTCCCCTGGCCCTTGAACTGGCGGCGGCCCAGGTGGACGCGTTGGGCGTACGCGGTTTACAGGCGCAGTTGCACAGTGGGTTGCAGGTACTGACCCGGGGCCGCCGCACGGCGGTGGAGCGCCACCAATCCCTGACCGCCGCCCTGGACTGGACATACCAGCGCCTGAGCCTGCCGGAGCGTTGGCTGTTCCTGCAATTGAGCTTATTCAAGATGGCCGTGACCTTGCCCACCCTGAGCAAGCTGGTGGCCGGCACCGAGCTGGAACACGCTGATTTGTCGTACCTGCTCGGGCGCCTGGTCGGCACCTCGCTGCTGGGCGTGGAACCCGGTCCGGGTTATCCACGCTATCGCCTGCTCAACAGCGTGCGCAGCTATGGCCTGGCACTCCTGCGCAACCCGCAGCAGGTGGCGCGTCTGCAGCAGGGCTATGGGCATTACCTGGGGACGTTTTCAGGCCGGCCGTTTGTCCTGCAGCTCGTCGAGCAGGCGGCGTACGCGGACTAGGTCGTGGGTGGCGAAGCCTTCGGTAAATCGCGCGTAGACCGAACCCAGCAGGTCGCGGGCGGCCTGCACACGACCCTGTTTTTGCCACAGCCGCGCCAAGGAGTCCGCACAGCGCAGCTCCCAGGCCAACGCGCCTTGCTGGTGTGCCAGGCCCAGGGCTTCGAGCAGCAGCGCCTCAGCCCCGTTGGCATCGGGCATGGCCTCGGCGCGCACGCGCAGGATTTCCGGGCTGCACCAGCCGGCGGCACCGCTCCGGGCGCGTTCGAACAAGGCCTCATCCACTGCACGGGCGTTGAAGGTCACCAGGATGTCTTCGACCAGCCCCAACCCCTGCCTATCGGCGATCTGCGCCGTGCCTTCGTAGCATTGCGCCCAGGTGTGGAACAACTGCACCGAATGTTTTTGCGCCTGCTGTAGCAGCAGGTCCAACTGGTCGCGGGCTGCGAGGCTGTCGCCGTTGTAATGGGCGATGACCACCCCCGCCAGGGCCAGGGTGTAGCAAATCGACGTGCCGTGGTTGATCTGCAACGCCAACTCCAGCGCCTGGCTTGCGGTGCGCCACGCACGTTCGGGAAAACCGCGCAGCCACAGGATGCGTGCGAGGATGGTCAACGAGGCCACGCTCTGGTCGTACTGCACGCCAAATCCGTGGGTAAATCGGTTGAGATGGCCGCTCTGGGCCATGCTCTGGATCACCTGTTCGGCATTCTGCTGCGCCAGCGTCTGGTGGCCGGCGAAGTGCTGCGCCAGCACCCTCAGGCGTTGGGCGCTGAGGGCCAGCAACGGCTCGGCCTGAGGCCCCAATCGGTCGAAATGCAGGCTTTGCTTCAAGGCCTCGTGGTAGTTGCCGCCGCACAGGCTGACCGCCATTTGTCCTGATACCGCACGCAGTTGGCCGACCAGGTTCTTGTCGGCTTCGGCCAGGCGCTGCGCACAGGCAAAGGCTTCGATGGTCTGCGGCGTGCCGCCCTGGGCGTGATAGGAAAAGCTGCCGAATGCCAACTGCAAGGCCATGTTCAAACGCTGGCTCGGCGCACTCGATTGCCCCAGCCGCGTCAGGGCCTTGCCCACGTACAGGCCGTGTTCGCGCAGCAGCGACAACTCCTGCCACAGCGGCGTGGCGCTGACAGTGAGACGAATGCCCAGCAGGTGGACGCCCTGGTCGCCCAGGCCCCAGTCGAGGGCGGCACGAATGTCTTCGCGCAGCGGGGCATAGCGGTCGATCCAGGCTTGGGTGGCGGTCTGCTCCCAATCGTCCTGCGCCTGGTTCATCAGCACCAGGCAGCGGTTGGCGTGGCGTTCACGGGTGGCGTCGAGTTCATTGGCGACGCTGAGTTTTTCCAGGGCATAGGTGCGGGTGATGTCCAGCAGGCGATAGACCACCTCGTCATCCCCGGCCTCCACATTGAGCAAGGATTTCGCCACCAGTTGGGTGATCGAACCCAGCACCTCGGCCGGCGCAACCTCTTGCCCGGCGATCACCGCCGCAGCACTGGCCAGGCTGAAACCACCCCGGAACACCGCGAGGCGACGCAGGCAGATTTGCTCGCAGCCGGTGAGCAGTTCGAAGCTCCAGTCCAGGGTGGCGCGCAGGGTTTGATGGCGGGGCAGGGCGCTGTGTCGGCCACGGGTGAGCAGGCGGAAGTTGTCTTCCATTTGCACCAGCAGGCCGGGCAGGCCGAAGCGTTCGATCTGCGCGGCCACCAACTCGATTGCCAGGGGAATGCCGTCCAGGCGTTGGCAGATGTCGATGGCCAGGGGCAGTTCGGCGTCGCTCAGTTCGAAGCTGTCCTGATGGGACATGGCCCGCTCGATCAGCAGTTGCAGGGCCGGATAGCCCAAGGCCTGGGCGCGGTTGCCGGTGGCGGGCGGGCAGGCCAGGGGCTCCAGGCGTTGCACCGACTCGCCCTCGGCGCGCAAGGCCTCGCGGCTGGTGGCGAGGATGTGCAATTTGGGCGCGTGGCGCAGCAGGGTCTCGCTGATCAGTGCGATGTCGTCCAGCAGGTGCTCGCAGTTGTCGATCACCAGCAGCAACTGGCGCTCCTGCAGGCGGCGTGCAAACACAGCCAGCGGCTCGTGCTCGGTGTGGGTGAGGTCGAGCAGCGCGGCGAGGTTGGGCAGGATCATCGACGGTGCGCTGAGAGGCGCCAGGTCCAGCAGGCGAATCCCGTCGGGGTAATGCCCGATCAACAATTCCGCCACGCGCAACGCGACGGTGGTCTTGCCGATGCCGCCGGCGCCGGTCAGGGTGATAAAGCGTTGCTCGGGCAGGTGCTGCACCAGACTGTCGATCAGGGCCTGGCGGCCGAGCATGCGCGTGCGTCGCAGCGGCAGGTTGTGGCTCGGGCGTTGGGGCGCGCCTTCGGTGGGTAGGCTCATCGGCTCGATGCTCAGTGGTGCCACAAAACTGTAGCCGCGCTGGGCCACCGTGACGATATAGCGCTGCCCGGCCTGGCCATCGCCCAGGGCCTTGCGCAGCGCTGCCATATGCACCCGCAGGTTGCCGTCTTCCACCACGCTTTTAGGCCAGACCCGGGCGATCAGTTCCTGCTTGCTCACCACATTGCCGGCCTGCTCCAGCAGGATCAGCAGGATATCCACTGCCCGCCGTCCCAAGCGCAACGGGCGACCGGCTTCCAGCACCAGACGTTGGTGCGGGTGAATACGGTAGGGGCCGAAATGCACGGCCTGGTCGCGTGGGTCACTCATGGGTGGCCATGTTCTGGGGAAAGTAGCGGCCAGCATATTCCAGGCGCATGCAGACCACTAGGCGGCGATCTCTTGAGGCTTGTGACGCAGTTGGTGATTTCGCCAGGTCATCGGGTTGACGCCCTCGCTGCGCGTGAACATATGGCAGAAATGCGCCTGGTCGCAAAACCCGCACTCCAGGCTGATTTGCGTGAGGCTCAAGGAGGATCCGGTGATCAGTTCCTTGGCCCGCTGGATGCGTTGCTGGCGTATCCATTCCTGGGGCGACAGCCCGGTGGTGCACTTGAACGCGCGGGAGAAATGGCTGCGCGACAGGGCGCAGGCTTGGGCCAGGTCGGCAATCGCCAGGCTTTCGCCGAGGTTGGCGAGGATCAATTGCTTGGCGATGCGCTCGCGCCGTGGGCATAGGCCGCCGGTAGCGGATAAGCGAGGAGAGTAGTACGCAGGTCGGGCCATGACGAATATCCGCAGTCGATGGGAGCGTTCCCGGTGAATGGATGCAGTGTAGACCGGCTCATTTTTGGCGCCGGACCGTCTGGCTGGCGAGTTAATCGTTGTTAATTTCGCCAGGTGCGGTCACGAAAAAGACAGCACAGGCGTGCAATCCAGACAGTGTTTTGCCTGCTTAGCTGGCAGCCTGCTAACCGTTTGGATACCGCCATGAACCGCAACGACCTGCGCCGCGTCGACATGAACCTGTTGGTGATTTTCGAAGCGCTGATGTTCGAGAAGAACCTGACTCGGGTTGCCGAAAAGCTCTTCATGGGCCAACCGGCGGTGAGTGCGGCCCTGGGGCGGCTGCGAGATTTGTTCGACGACCCGTTGCTGCTGCGCAATGGCCGGGGCATGGAGCCCACACCGCGCGCCGTGGCGATACTCAAGGAACTGCAACCGGCCATGGACACCATTTCAGGCGCGGTCAGCCGCGCCAAGGACTTCGACCCTTCCACCAGTTGTGCGGTGTTCCGCATCGGCCTGTCCGACGACGCCGAGTTCGGCCTGTTCCCGCCGTTGCTCAGCCAACTGCGCGAAGAAGCCCCCGGCATTATCGTGGTGGTACGCCGCGCCAACTACCTGCTGATGTCCACGTTACTGGCCAGTGGCGAGATCTCGGTGGGGGTGAGCTACACCACCGAACTGCCGGCGAATGCCAAGCGTAAGAAACTGCGGGATATTCCCTGCAAGGTACTGCGCGGTGATGACGGGTTGGCGCCGCTCACCCTGGATGAGTACTGCGAGCGGCCCCATGCGATGGTGTCGTTCTCCGGGGACTTGAGCGGCAACATCGACCTGGACCTGGCGCGTATCGGCCGTGCACGGCGGGTGGTGCTGGCGGTGCCGCAATTCAGTGGGCTGCGGGCGTTGCTGGCCGGTACGCAGATTATTGCGACGGTGCCGGATTATGCGGCATGTGCGTTGACCGAGGGCACGGCGCTACGGGCAGAGGACCCGCCGTTTGCGATTGATGCGGCGGAGTTGTCGATGGTGTGGAGCGGGGTGCATGACAATGACCCGGCGGAGCGGTGGTTGAGGGGCAGGATTGCGGAGCATATGGCGGGAGGTGGTTGAGCTTGGCGGCCTCTGGGCCGATCGGAGTTTGTGAGCCTGGTGTACTCGGTTCAATGTGGGAGGGGCAAGCTCCCTCCCACATTGAATCTGCATAACACCCAACCCCGACTACCGGTTCTTGTAAGAAATTTCCTATAAGAGTACAAATGTACTCCATGACAACCCTGACCCCCCGCCGCACCGCCATCCTGACCTTCATCCGCGACCGTATCGCGCAGCAAGGCCAACCCCCCAGCCTCGCCGAGATCGCCGAGGCGTTCGGCTTTGCGTCCCGCAGCGTCGCGCGTAAACACGTTGTGGCGCTGACCGAAGCCGGCTTCATCGAGGTCAACCCCAACCAGGCGCGTGGTATTCGTTTGCTCAACCAGCCCGTACGCCCGGAGTGGCTGGATGTCCCGGTGCTCGGCCGAGTGGCGGCTGGCCGGCCTATCGGCGCGGATGCCGAAGTGCACAGTCGCCTGCAACTTGATCCTGCCACTTTCGCGAAAACCCCGGATTACCTGTTGCGGGTGCAAGGCGATTCGATGATCGAAGACGGCATCCTTGACGGCGATCTGGTGGGCGTACGCCGCAGTGCCGAAGCCTTGAGCGGGCAGATTGTGGTGGCGCGCCTGGACGGCGAAGTCACCATCAAGCGTTTCGAACGCAGTGGCGACCGTGTGCGCCTGCTGCCGCGCAACCCCGCGTACGAACCTATCGTGGTAGGCCCCGACCAGGACCTGGCCATCGAAGGGGTGTTCTGCGGTCTGGTGAGGCAAGGCTGATGGGCGCCGTGGTTGCGCTGGATACGCTGTTCAATGGCGGCCGCGTCTGGAAAGGCCGGCCTGCCGCGCCCCCGGCCAGCGTGCACGCCACGGGGCTGGCGGCGCTGGATGCGGTGTTGCCCACGGGTGGCTGGCCGGAGTCGGCCTTGAGCGAAATCCTCATGGCCAAGGAAGGCATCGGCGAACTGCAACTGGTGCTGCCGACCCTGGCGCGGTTGTCGGCGGCGGGGGAGCGCATTGTGCTGGTGGCGCCGCCCTATACGCCGTATCCCCACGCCTGGCAGAACGCCGGGGTGGATTTGCGTCAGCTCTCGGTGATCCAGGCCGAGGACCGCGATGCGCTGTGGGCAGTGGAGCAGTGCCTGCGCTCCGGCAGTTGCGGCGCGGTGCTGTGCTGGCCGCGCAAGGCGGATGATCGGGCGTTGCGGCGCTTGCAAGTGGCGGCGGAAACCGGCCAGACCCTGGCGTTTGCCTGGCGATCCTTGAGTGAGGCGATCAACCCATCGCCTGCCGCCTTACGCTTGGCGGTTGAGGCAAAACCCGCGCAGGTACGGGTGCTCAAGTGCCGCGGTGGCTTGGCTCATCCGGCGCCGATTGCACTGGCGGGGCACTGAGGTTGCCATGCGCTGGGTCTGTATTGTTTTCCCGCAATTGGCGCTGGACGGGGTGCAGCGTGTGCATCCCGAGCCGGATCAACCCCTGGCATTGCTGGCCGGCACCCCGCAGCGACGTGTGCTGCAAACCGTCAATGACGCCGCCCGTGCATTGGGCTTGCGCCCCGGTCAATCGCTGACGGCGGCCCATGCCCTGGCCAAGACATTTGCCAGCGCCGAGTACGACCCTGTGGAGATCGAACGCTGGCAGCAGTTTCTCGCTGCCTGGGCCTACCGCTTCAGTTCCCAGGTCAGTGTGTATTACCCACGTGCGTTGCTGTTCGAGATTGAATCAAGCCTGGGCCTGTTCGGACCTTGGCCGCAGTTCGAGGCACGCTTGCGCGAGGAACTCACCGAGCTGGGTTTTCGTCACCGTATCGTCGCTGCGCCCAACCCGGCGGCGGCGCGGGTGCTGGCCAATCTTTACGATGGCTTGGCCGTGGCCGATGATGACGCGTTGCGTCAGGCCCTGGCGCCGCTGCCCATCGACCGCACCGGTCTCGACCCGCAGACCGCCACCGCGTTATCGCGCATGGGCCTGCGCACCCTGGCCCAGGTGCAGGCGTTGCCCCGGCACACCCTGGCGCGGCGCTTTGACGCCGGCCTGCTCAAGCACCTGGATGCGTTGAGCGGGCAACGGCCGTTGGCCCTGGCCTTCTATCAGCCGCCGGACCAGTTCGATGTGCGCATCGAGCTGAATTTCGATGTGCAATCCCACCAGGCGTTGCTATTCCCCCTGCGCCGTTTGACCGCCGACCTCTCGGCCTTCCTCTGCGGCCGCGACAGTGGCGTGCAACGCTTCGACCTGCACCTGGAACATGCCCAGGCGCCGGACAGCGTAATCACGGTCGGCCTGCTCAGTGCCGAGCGCGAACCGGCGATGCTGTTCGAACTGGCCCGTGGGCGCCTGGAGCAAGTCCAGGTCAGTTCTCCGGTGCGCGGCTTTCGCCTGGTGGCCCAGGACCTGCCGGTGTTCGTGCCACAACGCCAGGACCTGTTCGACGATCGCCCGCAACAGACCCTGCCCTGGGAGCAACTGCGCGAACGCCTGCGTGCCCGCCTGGGGGATGAAGCGGTGCAAGGCCTGCGCTTTCATGCCGACCATCGCCCCGAATGTGCCTGGCAAATGGCGGCGGATAAAAGTCCGTGCGTCTCCTTGAACAAGGTCCAGCGTCCCGGTTGGTTGCTGAACGAACCGACCTTGCTGGCCGAGCAGGGCGTGCAGATCCTCATGGGCCCGGAGCGCATCGAGTCCGGCTGGTGGGACGGCGCCGATATTCGCCGCGACTACTACCTGATCCAGACCCGCGCCGGCCAGCAAGGCTGGGCCTACCGCAGCGTGGGGCAAAACGACGGGCTATGGCTGCAAGGCTGGTTCGCATGAGGCTGCAACCGGCCTCTGTAGGAGCGAGCTTGCTCGCGAAAAACGCAAGGGCACCGCGATGACCCAGGGCTCCCGCGTCATCGTTAACGCGCTTCGCGAGCAAGCTCGCGCCTACAGGCGGCGGTGGCCATGAGTTACGCCGAGCTGCACTGCCTGTCCAACTTCAGCTTCCAGCGCGGTGCGTCCAGCGCCCTGGAGTTGTTCGAGCGGGCCAAGCGCCAGGGCTACAGCGCCCTGGCGATCACCGATGAATGCACGTTGTCCGGCATTGTGCGGGCCTGGCAGGCCGCGAAGGCGGTGGATTTGCCGCTGATTATCGGCAGCGAAGTGCGCATCGAGAATGGCCCGAAACTGGTGCTGCTGGTGCAGGACCTCAGCGGCTACCAGCACCTGTGCCGTCTGATTACCCTGGCCCGCCGCCGCGCTGAAAAGGGCCGTTATCGCCTGCTGCAAGAAGACTTCGACCGACCCCTCAACGGCCTCCTGGCGCTATGGATTGCCGAAGACAGCGACACCCAGGCCTCGATCCAGTGGCTGCGCCGTACCTTCGCCGAACGCCTGTGGCTGGCGGTGCACCTGCACTGCGGCCAGGACGATGCGCGGCATCTGGAGCAACGCCTGCACCTGGCCGCCAGCCTGCAGATTCCGGCGGTGGCCTGCGGCGATGTGCATATGCATGCGCGCGGCCGCCGCGCCCTGCAAGACACCATGACCGCGATCCGTCATCACGTACCGGTAGCCGAAGCCGGCACGCGCCTGCACCCCAATGGCGAGCGGCATTTGCGCAGCCTCGACGCCCTGGCCACGCTGTACCCGCAAGCGCTGCTCGACGAAACCCTGGCCATCACCCAGCGTTGCAGCTTCGACCTTAGCCAGTTGCGCTACCACTACCCGCGCGAATTGGTGCCCGAGGGGCATGACGCCAAATCCTGGTTGCGCACCGTCACCGAAGAAGGCATCGCCCAGCGCTGGCCGCAAGGGGTCGATGCCAAGACCTTGCAGCAGATCAATTACGAGCTGGAACTGATCAGCGAGCTGGGCTACGAAAGCTACTTTCTCACCGTGCACGACATCGTGCGCTTCGCCCGCAGCCGTTCGATCCTGTGCCAGGGGCGTGGCTCGGCGGCCAACTCAGCGGTGTGTTTTGCCCTGGGGATCACCGAGATCAACCCGAGCCTGATGAACACGCTGTTCGAACGTTTCCTGTCCAAGGAGCGCAACGAGCCGCCGGACATCGACGTCGACTTCGAACACGAACGCCGCGAAGAAGTGCTGCAGTACGTGTTCCAACGCTATGGCCGCACCCGCGCGGCGCTGACGGCGGTGGTCAGCAGTTACCACGCGGCCGGTGCGGTGCGCGATGTGGCCAAGGCCCTGGGCTTACCGCCGGACCAGATCAACGCGCTGGCTGAATGTTGCGGGCGCTGGAGTGACGATGCGCCGCCCCTGGAACGCTTGCGCGAAGGCGGCTTCGACCCCGACAGCCCGATCCTGCGCCGCGTGCTCACACTCACCCAGCAACTGATCGGTTTTCCCCGGCACCTGTCCCAGCACCCCGGTGGCTTCGTGATTTCCGAGTACCCGCTGGACACCCTGGTGCCGGTGGAAAACGCCGCCATGGCCGAGCGCACCATCATCCAGTGGGACAAGGACGACCTCGATGCCGTGGGCCTGCTCAAGGTGGATATCCTCGCCCTGGGCATGCTCAGCGCGATCCGCCGCTGTTTCGATCTGCTGCGCCGCCATCGTGGCCGTGACCTGTCGCTAGCGACGATCCCCAAGGAAGATCCGGCCACCTACGCGATGATCAGTAAGGCCGACACCATTGGCGTGTTCCAGATCGAGTCGCGGGCGCAGATGTCGATGTTGCCCAGATTGCGGCCGCAAAAATTCTACGACCTGGTGATCGAGGTGGCCATCGTGCGCCCCGGGCCGATCCAGGGTGGCATGGTGCATCCCTATCTGCGCCGGCGTAACAAAGAGGAACCTGCTACCTATCCGTCGCCGGAGCTGAAGACGGTGCTCAAACGCACCCTGGGCATCCCGCTGTTCCAGGAACAGGTGATGCAGATCGCCATGGTCGCCGCCGACTACAGCCCCGGCGAGGCCGACCAGTTGCGCCGTTCCATGGCCGCCTGGAAACGCCACGGTGGCCTCGAACCGCATCAAGAACGCCTGCGCACCGGCATGCTGAAGAATGGCTACACCGAGGCCTTTGCCGCGCAGATCTTCGAGCAGATCAAGGGCTTTGGCAGCTACGGTTTCCCCGAGTCCCACGCCGCCAGTTTTGCCTTGCTGACCTACGCCAGTTGCTGGCTCAAATGCCATGAGCCGGCGGCCTTCGCCTGTGCGCTGATCAACAGCTGGCCCATGGGTTTCTACAGCCCGGACCAGATCCTGCAGGATGCGCGGCGCCATCGCCTGCAGATCCGCCCGGTGGATGTGCAGGCCAGCGACTGGGATTGCAGCCTGGAACCCATCGACGGCCAGCAACCGGCGATTCGCATGGGCTTGCGCATGATCGCCGGGTTTCGCGAAGAGGATGGGCGGCGTATTGAAGCGGCACGTCAGCACAGGGCCTTCAGCGATATTGCCGATCTGGACGAACGCGCCGGGCTGGAGGCGCGTGCCCAGGCATTGCTGGCAGATGCCGGTGCCCTGCGCGCCCTGGCCGGCAACCGCCACCAGGCGCGCTGGGATGTGGCGGGGGTGCACAGGCAACTTGGACTGTTCGCCGGCCTGCCCAGCCCTGACGAGGCGGTGGTGGCGCTGCCTGCGCCCACGGTGGGCGAGGACTTGCACGCGGACTACGCGATGCTCGGCACCACCCTTGGTCCGCATCCGCTGGCATTGCTGCGCGATGAGCTGCGCAAGCGGCGCTGCCGCAGTTCCCGCGAGCTGATGGCGGTGGAGCATGGGCGTAATGTCAGTGTCGCGGGGTTGGTCACCGGTCGGCAGCGTCCGGGCACCGCGAGTGGCGTGACCTTTGTCACCCTCGAAGATGAGTTCGGTAACCTCAACGTGGTGGTCTGGCGCGACCTCGCCGAACGTCAGCGCCAGGCCCTGGTGGGGTCGCGCCTGCTCAAGGTGGACGGGCGCTGGGAGGCGGTGGGCGAGGTGCGGCACCTGATCGCCGGGCGCCTGACCGACCTGACGCCGCTGCTGGAAGGCATCACGGTGCGCAGCCGGGATTTTCACTGAGGCCGGTAGCGTTTGGCGTGATTAACCCCTAATTTATACAAAATGAAACCATCTTCCCTTGATACGCTCAAAAAATTGCGACTGTCCTTTCTCTGCGCAGAGCCGAACGATGCAATTCTTATCCGACCCCCACGGCTGTGAAGGTTGGGCCGGCGAAATGGCCCAGCGAATTCGCGCATTTGACTGGTCAACCACCGACCTGGGACCGCTTGACCGCTGGTCCACCAGCCTCGCCTGTACCGTGCAGATGATGCTGGCGTCCCCTGTGCCCATGGTGATGCTTTGGGGGCCCGCGGGGTACATGATCTACAACGACAGCTATTCGGTGTTTGCCGGTGGCCGCCATCCGTATTTGCTGGGCACGCCGGTGGAGCTGGGTTGGCCGGAAGTGGCCGACTTCAACCGCCATGTGGTGGACACCTGCCTGGCCGGCGGCACCCTATCGTTCAACAATAAAGACCTGGTGCTGCTGCGCAACGGCCAGCCGGAAACGGTGTGGCTGGATCTCTACTACAGCCCCGTCGCCGGGGATGACCAGCAGCCGGCCGGTGTGCTGGCGATTGTGGTGGAAACCACCGCCCATGTGCACTCCGAGCGCTTGCGCCAGGAACTGACCCATAACCTGGAGCAACGCGTGGCCGCTGAAGTCCAGGCACGTTCCGCCGCTGAAGAGCAATTGCGCCAGTCGCAAAAGCTCGAAGCCATTGGTGGCCTGACCGGTGGGGTGGCCCACGACTTCAATAACCTGCTGCAAGTCATCGCCGGCAACCTGCATTTGCTGGCCCGCCATGAACCGGAGAATGCCCAGGTACAGCGGCGCGTCACGGCGGCCATCGCGGCGGTGGAGCGTGGCGCCAAACTGTCGTCGCAACTGTTGGCTTTTGCCCGTCGCCAACCGTTGTCACCGGCCGTATATAACCCGCAGCGCATCTATGCCGGGCTGGGCGAACTGCTGCAGCGCGCACTCGGTGAAACCATTCATATCGACGTGCAACTGCCGCAGGATTCCTGGTGCATCAACGTCGACCGCAACCAGCTGGAAAATGCGTTGCTCAACCTGGCGATCAACGCCCGCGATGCCATGAAAGGCGAGGGTGTGATTCGCATCACCGGCGAAAATATCATCCTCAATCCCAAGGATTGCATCGGCAAAAGCATCAAGCCGGGCGAGTACGTGCGCCTGGCCGTCACGGACATCGGTGTGGGCATGCCGCCGGCCATCCTGGCGCGGGTGTTCGAGCCGTTTTTCACCACCAAGCGCAACGGCCACGGCACCGGCCTTGGCTTGAGCATGGTGTTTGGTTTCGTCCGGCAAAGCGGCGGGCACGTGGAGGTGTGGAGCGAGGAGGGCAAGGGCACCGTGGTGCAGATGTATTTCCCTCGCGACCTGGGTGAAGAGAGCCAGGAGAGCCACGTTGAGCCGGTCCTGTACACCAGTGCGGATGAGACGATCCTGGTGGTTGAAGACAATGAAGACGTGCGCGTAACCGTGGTGGAGCTGCTCGAGCAGGCCGGCTACACGGTGTTTACCGCCGAGGACGGCGACCGCGCGATGCAAGCGTTGCAGGGCGGGGTGCGGCCCGACCTGATCTTCACCGATGTAGTGATGCCCGGCCGGATCAAAAGTACCGACCTGGCCGAGTGGGCCCGCGCTCAGTCGCCGCCGGTGGCGGTGCTGTTCACCTCCGGGCACACCCGCGACATTCTTTCCAGCAATCATCTGCTCAGCACCGATATTCATCTGCTGAGCAAACCCTACAGTCCCGAGGCCCTGACGCAACGGCTGCGCAGCGTGCTCACCGCCAGACAAGGTTGTTCATGACTTCACAGCGCACCATCCCCCCGATCACTGCCCAGCACCTTGGCTATGTACGGGTGCGCGGCGCCCGCGAACACAACCTGAAGAACGTCGACGTGGATATTCCCCGGGATGCTTTGGTGGTGTTTACCGGTGTCTCGGGTTCAGGCAAGTCGTCCCTGGCGTTTTCCACGGTGTATGCCGAAGCCCAGCGTCGCTATTTCGAATCGGTGGCGCCCTATGCGCGACGCCTGATCGACCAGGTGGGCGTGCCCGATGTGGACAGCATCGAGGGCCTGCCACCCGCCGTGGCGTTGCAACAGCAGCGCGGTACGCCGAGTGCGCGCTCGTCGGTGGGCAGTGTGACCACCTTGTCGAGCCTGATCCGCATGCTGTACTCGCGCGCCGGCAGCTACCCGGCGGGGCAGCCGATGCTGTATGCCGAGGACTTTTCGCCGAACCTGCCCCAGGGCGCGTGCCCGCAGTGCCATGGCCTGGGGCGCGTGTATGAAGTGACCGAGGCGCTGATGGTGCCCGATCCGTCATTGACCATTCGCCAGCGCGCGGTGGCGTCCTGGCCGCTGGCGTGGCAGGGCCAGAACCTGCGCGACATCCTCGTGACCCTGGGCTATGACGTGGATATCCCCTGGCGCGAACTGCCGAAAAAGCAGCGCGACTGGATCCTGTTCACTGAAGAAACCCCCACCGTGCCGGTGTATGCCGGTTTCACCCCCGAGCAGACCCGCGAAGCGCTGAAGCGCAAATTGGAGCCTAGCTATCAGGGCACCTTCAGCGGTGCGCGGCGCTACATCCTGCACACCTTCACCCACACCCAAAGCGCGCTGATGAAAAAGCGTGTGTCGCAGTTCATGCAGGGCAGCGCCTGCCCGTTGTGCGAGGGCAAGCGGTTGACCAAGGCCGCGCTGTCGGTGAAGTTTGCCGGAGTGGACATTGGTGAGTTGTCGCAACTGTCATTGACGCAACTGGCCGCATTGTTGCGGCCGGTGGCGGCGGGGCAGGACAAGATGAAGCTGTCGGTGGAAAAACGCCTGGCGGCGCAGCGCATCGCCGCGGATCTGCTGGAGCGGGTCAGTACCTTGATCGAATTGGGGTTGGGCTATCTGTCCCTGGAGCGCAGCACGCCGACCCTGTCGTCCGGGGAGTTGCAGCGCCTGCGGTTGGCTACGCAATTGGGCTCGCAGTTGTTCGGCGTGATCTATGTGCTGGATGAACCCTCGGCAGGCTTGCATCCGGCAGATGGCGAAGCGTTGTTCACTGCGCTCGAACGCTTGAAAGCGGCGGGCAATTCGTTGTTTGTGGTGGAACATGACCTGGAAACCATGCGCCGCGCCGACTGGCTGATCGATGTGGGCCCGGCTGCTGGCGAGCACGGTGGGCAAGTGCTGTACAGCGGGCCGCCTGCCGGTCTCGCGGACGTTACAGCGTCGCAGACCCGGGAATATCTGTTTGCCGAAAAGCGCCCTGCGAATCAGGCGCGCCGTGAACCCACCGGCTGGCTGAGCCTGGAAGGTGTTACGCGCAATAACCTCAAGGACCTGGGCGTGGATTTTCCGCTGGGCTGCTTTACGGCGGTTACCGGTATTTCCGGCTCGGGCAAGTCCAGCCTGGTCAGCCAGGCGCTGCTGGAGCTGGTCGGCAGCGGCCTCGGTCGGGTGCTGGAAAACGACGAAGAACCGAGCCTGGAAGACGACACCCCGCAAACCAGCGGCGGACGCATCAGTGCCGGGCTGGAACATATCCGTCGTCTGGTGCAGGTGGACCAGAAACCCATCGGCCGCACCCCGCGCTCCAACCTGGCGACCTACACCGGTTTGTTCGACAACGTACGCAAACTGTTCGCTGCCACACCGGCAGCGAAGAAGCGCGATTACGACGCCGGACAGTTCTCCTTCAACGTCGCCAAGGGTCGCTGTCCGAACTGTGAAGGCGAGGGCTTTGTCAGTGTCGAATTGCTGTTCATGCCCAGCGTGTATGCACCGTGCCCGACCTGTCATGGCGCGCGCTACAACCCCGAAACCCTGGCGATCAAATGGCAAGGCCTGAGCATTGCCCAGGTGCTGGGGCTGACGGTGGAACAAGCGGTGGCGGTGTTTGCCGAACAACCTGGCGTATTGCGTTCGCTGCAAGTGCTGCGGGATATCGGCCTGGGTTACCTGCGCCTGGGCCAGCCGGCGACAGAGCTGTCCGGCGGCGAAGCGCAGCGCATCAAGCTGGCCACCGAACTGCAACGCAATGCCCGTGGCGCGACGTTGTATGTGTTGGACGAGCCCACCACCGGGCTGCACCCACGGGATGTCGACCGTTTGCTCAGCCAGCTCAATCATCTGGTGGATGCGGGGCATACGGTGGTCGTGGTCGAACATGAGATGCGCGTGGTCGCGCAAAGTGACTGGGTGATCGATATCGGACCGGGGGCTGGGGATTTAGGTGGCAAGGTGGTTGTCAGTGGCACGCCGCAGAAAGTGGCCAAAAACAAAACCAGCCGCACCGCGCCATTCCTGGCCCGAGAGCTGTTCTAACAAGCGATGAGATCCAAATGTGGGAGGGGACTTGCCCCCTCCCACATTTGCTCAGCGTTGCGTCAGTTGGATCTGCGCTTTGGCTTGCTTCACCACGTTCTCAACCGTAAACCCGAACTTCTCCTGCAACTTCGCCAGCGGCGCCGATGCGCCGAAGCTGTTCATCACCACCTTGGCGCCGGTCTGGCCGACATAGCGGTCCCAGCCCAAGGGGCCGGCCTGTTCCACCACTACCCGTGCCTTCACTGCCGGCGGCAACACGCTGTCGCGGTAGGCTTGGTCCTGGTCTTCGAACAGTTCCCAGCTGGGCATTGAAACCACCTGCGCGGCAATCCCTTCGCTTTTCAACTGCTCATACGCCGCGACCGCCAGGCTGACTTCACTGCCCGTTGCCAACAGAATCACCTTAGGCTCATCAGCTCCCGCCAGTACATACGCACCTTTGGCCGCACCCGAGGCCGCCGCGTACTTTGTACGATCCAGCGTCGGCAGGGGCTGGCGGGACAGCACCACGCAACTTGGCCGGTGGGTTTGTGCCAGCGCAACTTTCCATAGCTCCAGGGTTTCATTCGCGTCGCCGGGGCGCAAGGTCAGCAGCCCCGGCGTGGCGCGCAGTTGGGTCAGGTGTTCGATGGGCTGGTGGGTCGGTCCATCCTCGCCCACGCCAATCGAGTCATGGGTGAACACGAACACCACCGGCAACTCCATGATCGCGGCCAGGCGGATCGGCGGTTTCATGTAGTCGCTGAACACCAGGAACGTCGAGGTGTACGGCCGCAGGTAGGACAGCGCCATGCCATTGGCAATTGCGCCCATGGCGTGTTCGCGGATGCCGAAGTGCAGGTTGCGCCCGCTGTAGTCATCTGCGCTGAAGCGCCCGGCGCCGTCGAAGGTCAGGTTGGTCTTGGTCGAGGGCGACAGGTCCGCCGAGCCGCCGAGCAGCCAGGGGATGTGCTGGGCCAACGCATTCAGCACTTCGCCTCCGGCAGCACGGCTGGCCACACCCTTGGCGTCGGTGTCGAAGCTGGGCAAATCGTCCTGCCAATGCTGCGGCATTTCGCCGGCGCGCATGCGGCGCAGTTCGTCGGCGCGTTCGGGCGCGTATTGCTCCAGTTGCGACAGGTTCTGGTTCCAGGCGTCATACAGCGGCTGGCTGCGCTCCAGCAGTGCATCGCGCAGTACCGTGCGGGCCTCATCGGGTACCAGGAAGCTTGAGTCTTCGGGCCAGCCATACGCGGCCTTGGTCAGGCGGATCTCTTCATCGCCCAGCGGCTCGCCATGGGCGGCGGCGGTGTTGTGCTTGTGCGGCGAACCGTAGCCGATCACGCTGTCGACCACGATCAGGGTCGGCGCGCCGGTGTTGCGCTTGAAGGTGTTCAGCGCCTCGCTCAAGGCCTGCAAGTCATTCGCGTCGGTCACGTGCAAGGTGTGCCAGCCATAGGCCTGGAAGCGCTTGATCACGTCCTCGCTGAAGGCCAGCTCAGTGTGGCCTTCGATGCTGATGGTGTTGTTGTCGTAGATCCAGCACAGGTTATCCAGCTTCAAGTGCCCGGCCATCGACGCTGCTTCGCTGCTGATGCCCTCCATCATGTCGCCGTCACCGCAGAGGGTGTAGACGTCGTAGTCGAACAGCACCTGGCCGTCGCGGTTGAAGCGCTTGGCCAGCCAACGTTCGGCCATGGCCATGCCGACGCTGTTGGCACAGCCCTGGCCCAGGGGACCGGTGGTGGTTTCCACGCCGGTGGTCATGCGGTACTCGGGATGGCCCGGGGTCTTGGAACTCATCTGCCGGAACTGCTTGATATCGTCCAGGCTGATTGCCGGCTGCCCCGAGCGTTCGCCCTGGGCATTGATCTCGACCACACCGGCCAGGTGCAGCAGCGAATACAACAGCATCGACGCATGCCCCACCGACAACACAAACCGGTCACGGTTGGGCCAGTCGGGATGTTCGGGGTGGTAACGCAGGAAGCGGCTCCACAGCGTATACCCCACCGGCGCCAGGCCCATGGGCGTGCCGGGGTGGCCGGAGTTGGCCTTCTGCACGGCGTCCATGGCCAGGGTGCGGAGCGTGTTGATGCACAGGGTGTCGACAGCAGTGGCAGCGTGAGTCATGAAACCGTTCTCCCTCGGGTGGCGATCTACAGTGGAGGGCAGGGTGTGGCAAAGGTTTGATCCCATCCTCGGCGGTGCGACGAACGGGGAGCAATTGCCCTCGGACATGACAAGACCCCTTGGAATGGGCTAGCTTCAAGGGCGTAAGCCATTGATCAACTTGCGGAGGTACGCCATGCCAGTGAAACACGACCTGTATCAGGACTTGGGGTTGAGCAAGGAAGCCGTTCACGAACGCAGGGCGAGCGACAAACGCCTGGACTCGCTGCTCACTCAATACGACGCTGCCGACGGGGAGGTGCTGAAGGCAGAATCGGCCAAAGCCAGCGATGAGGATGTGGAGAAGCTGAAGAAGAAGCGGCTGTTGGTCAAAGACGAGATTGTGGGGCGATTGGGTTAAATGAAAATCTTGACCCACCAGTAGGAGCGAGCTTGCTCGCGAAGAACGTCAACGATTACGCCGCTCTTCTGATTTAACGCGGCGTTCTCAAGTTTTTCGCGAGCAAGCTCGCTCCTACAAGAAGCACAGCGTATTTATTCAGGATTGTCTTAGGGGCATCATTCACGCCACTGTCTATGATGCCGCTCGCCCACCCGGCTCTGGGGACTGTTGCGGCGCAAGGATTACGCCGATGAGCCGGGTGGGCACTCTGTGTTTTTACGCGAGCAGTGTCCGCGTGCATTCATCCATCGAGCGTTGCTGCGTTTCGCCATACAACGTCAATTCATCAATCGTCTGGCGCCCCAGTGCCTTCTCGAACTCAGCCTGGTTCGAATTGGCCGCGTAGTGACTCTGCGCCGAGTCCCCCAGGTTCGACTGGAAAATCCCCGCCGCACTCACCGGCAGAAAATCCTCATACACCAGCGGTTCGACATCCACATGGCCGGCGGCGACCAGTGCCTCCAGTGTGCGCGGTTGATCGGCCTGGCCGCGTGCGGCCAGGCCTTTCTGAGTGGCGAAGTAGCGGAAGTAGGCGAGGCCCTGTTCACGCATCTGCGCGTGGTTATCCGGGAAGGCCTGGAAGTGCTGCTCCATCAACTGCATGTAGCGCGCGGCGTTGCCCTCGTTGGGGAAGGCGCCCAGTTCATCGCGCGCGGCGTTCAGCAGTTGGTCGTACAGCGCACGGCCTTTGGGCGTCAGCGCCACGCCACGCTGTTCGATTTCGCCAAAGCGCGCGCTGTGGCTGCCCTGGGCATCGGTGAAGGCGATGGGTTCGTCGAGGGCCTTGAAGCTGGTCTGGCGCAACAGGATCGGGCAGTGGCGGCGGGGCGGTCCTTCGATCACGGCCTTGGGGGTGATGCCCTTGCCGGGCATGGCGGCCTGGACCTGGTCGATGTCCAGGGTGCGCGGGGTCAGGTGGTTGATGTGCGGGCCCTTGAAGGCCACCACGTCGGCGATCAGGCGGTGCTGGTCGCTGAGTTGCTGGTACTGCGCGGCGGTGACGGTCGCGGTGTGGTGCCAGCGGAAGGTTTCCAGGGCCTGGCGCACAAACTCATCGGCATCCTCAGCGTTGAGGCCACCGTCTTGCTCTGCTTGTTCGATCAGCGCCAGGGCGCCGGGGGTAAAGATCGAGCGCTTGGCCAGGGCGGTTTCGGCAAACGCGCGCAGTTCGGGGTTTTCGATCAGTTCCAGGCGCAGCAGCGAGGTGAACACCCGAAACGGGCTGGTTTGCAGCGCGCTTTCATGCACGGCGCGGAAGGCGGTGGAGTGCACCGGTACGCCGGCGGGGGTCAGGTCGTAATAGCCCACCGGCTGCATGCCCATCACCGCGAACAGGCGGCTGATGGTCGCCAGTTCCGCCGCAGTGCCCAGGCGGATGGCGCCGTGGCGTTCCATGTCCAGACGCTGGATTTCGCCGGTGCGCTGCAGCTGTTGCGCCAGGCGCGGGTCGCTGTCGAGTACGCGGGTGTTGGTGGCGGCGACCAGTTCCATCAGCGCGCCATACAGGGGAACTTCATCTCGGTACATGTCGGACATGGCCTTGGAAAAGCCCTTGCGGATCTCGTCGGGGCTGACATGTGCGGTGGTGTGCATAGAAAAATTCCTGATGACGTTGCCGATGGAGGTGGCCTATGCCTGGATTTTGTTGGCCGGTGGGCAGGCGTGCAAACGAAGAATCCTCTGGACTTCATTCTGCAAATGAATGAGATGACGTGAATATGACAAAAATAGGCGGCCAGATAATTTCATTTTTCGCCCACTTTTCTAAAGAAAGCTTCACGAGGCCCACCCTGGCCGGCGTGAAAGAATCGCCACGTTTGCAGAGCTGACAGTTGTTTTGCACGCCAAACACGATAAAAGAACATTCAGGGGCCGCAGTTAATGAAAATTTCTACACTGGCGTTGTCGATCACCGCCGCCGTTCTTGCACAACAGGTTTACGCTGATGACTTCGGGCTCGGCGCGCTGGGCACGGGCAATGGCCACAGCGGCTTTCTTGAAGACAGCCATGCGTCCGTCAGTTCGCGGACCATGTACTACAGCGCGGATAACCGCTCGGGGACCAACAACGACTTGCGCGAAGCTGCTACCGCGCTGCGTTTCGACTACAAGTCCGGCTTCACCCAAGGCACCGTTGGCCTGGGTTTCGACGTCATGGCCTTCGGCGCCCTGCGCCTGGACGGCGGTGATGGTCACACCGCGGGCCCAGGCCTGGCGGGTAACGGCAACAGCTTCTTCCCGACCAAGAACAACGGTACCGAGCCGGCGGATGCCTTCGGTCGTGCGGCCGGCAACGTGAAGTTCCGTATTTCCCAGACCGAGTTGCATGTCGGTGGTGGTTTGGCGCCGGTGCTGCCGATCCTGGTCTCCAACGACAGCCGCGTGGCGCCGCAAACCTTTGACGGCGGCATCCTTACCTCCAGCGACATCCCCAACGTCACCTTCACCGGCGGTGAGCTGAACCGTGCCGAAGGCCGTGCCTCCAGCAACTCTACGGGCTTGAGCGTGGCCGGTGGTACGCGCGACAGCGACAGCTTCAAGTTTGGTGGGGTGGACTATAAGCCGTTTGGTTCGTCCGACAACGTCGTCGCGAAGAACCTGACGTTGCAGTACTACTACGCCCAGTTGCAGGACTTCTACAAACAGAACTACTTCGGCCTGGTCCACGTGCTGCCGCTGGGCAACGACCAGTCGTTCAAGACCGACCTGCGTTACTTCGACAGCAGCAGCGACGGCAAGAATGGCGAGAGTGGCTACCAGTTCAACAACAACGGCGGCTACGCCAAGCACGCGAACGAAGTGGACAACAAAACCTACAGTGCCGCGTTCACCTACCAACTGGGCGGCAGCAGCTTGATGCTCGGCCACATTGGCGTGGGTGACGATGGCGGCTTTGTGTGGGTCAACCAGGGCAGCCTCGCCGATCCGCACGCCCAAGGTGCCGGCGGCAGCGACTTCTACCTGTTCACCGATGCGGTGGTGGGCCAGTTCTCCCGGGCGGGCGAGCAGGTCAACTTCGGGCAGTACTCGTATGACTTCAAGGCCTACGTGCCGGGTCTGAAAGCGTCCGTGGCGTACCTGGACGGTTCGGATATCAAGTCGAAGGTCGCCGGTGGCCCTGACCAGAAAGAAAACGAAACCGACTTCCGCCTCGACTACGTGGTGCAGGCCGGTCCTCTGAAAGGCTTCGGTACCACCTTGCGTACCGGTACCTATCACGGCAAAAACACCGGCACCGCCGATCAGGATCAGACGCGCCTGATCTTCAACTACACGTACGCCATCTTCTAAGTCTTCATGTGCACCCGGGCGTCATTGGGTTCTACACTGCTCCTCACCTGGTAGGCGATGGAGGACCCGATGACGGCCACACCCAACACCCGAATACTGGACACGATTGAAGGCCAGCGCCTGGCGACACAGGACGCCGAGCGTTGGCGCGAGTGGGGGCCCTATCTGAGCGAACGCCAATGGGGCACGGTGCGCGAAGACTACAGCGCCGACGGCGACGCCTGGGCTTACTTCCCCCATGAACATGCGCGCAGCCGCACCTACCGCTGGGGTGAGGATGGCCTGGCCGGTTTCAGCGACAAGGCGCAACGCTGGTGCCTGGGCCTGGCGCTGTGGAACGAGCGTGACGCGATCCTCAAGGAGCGCCTGTTCGGCCTGAATAACGCCGAGGGCAATCACGGTGAAGACGTCAAGGAGCTGTACTTTTTCGTCGACGGTGTGCCCAGTCATGCCTATATGCGCATGCTCTACAAATACCCCCATGCCGCCTTTCCCTACGCCGACCTGATCGCCGAAAACGCCCGCCGTGGGCTGGGCGATGCCGAGTACGAGATCCTCGATACCGGTGTGTTCGAAGACAACCGCTACTGCGACGTCAGCGTCGAATACGCCAAGTATCAGCCCGACGATATCTTCATGCGCGTCACCGTGCACAACCGTTCGCAGCAGCCGACGCGCCTGCAGGTGTTGCCGCAGGTGTGGGCGCGCAATGACTGGAGCTGGACCTTTGATGCACCCAAGCCGCAGTTGAGGCTGGACGGCGAATACGTGCTGGCCCGTCATCATGAACTGCCCGATCGGCATCTCAGCGCCTGGGGCCAGGAGGGCCTGGAATGGCTGTTCTGTGAGAACGAAAGCAACTTCCCGCTGCTCGACGGGCAACCGGCGCCGGGGCCTTTCAAGGACGGGATCAACGACTACGTGGTCGAAGGGCTGGACGCTGCGATTCGCCGCGACACCGGTACCAAGGTGGCCGCGCGCTTTATCCTTGAACTGGCGGGCCTGCAAAGCCAAAGCCTTTACCTGCGCTTTGCGCCCGTGGACGCCCCCGAGGTCAACGCGCGCAAACTGTTTGAACAGCGGCGCCAGGAGGCCGATGACTTCTACGCCGCCTTGCAGCAAGGCATCGCCGATGACGATGCGCGCAATGTGCAGCGCCAGGCCCTGGCCGGCTTGCTGTGGTCCAAGCAGCTCTACTATTTTGATGTGAACCAGTGGCTCGACGGCGACCCGGCCCAGCCCGCGCCACCGCCCGAGCGCCTGCATATCCGCAATACCCATTGGCGGCACCTGTCCAACTTCGACATCCTCTCCATGCCCGATACCTGGGAATACCCGTGGTACGCGTCGTGGGACCAGGGTTTCCAGGCGGTAGCATTTGCGCTGATTGATCCCGCGTATGCCAAGCAACAGTTGTTGTTGCTGGTGAAGGACCGCTTTATGCACCCCAACGGCCAACTGCCGGCCTATGAATGGCGTTTCGACGACGCCAACCCACCGGTGCATGCCTGGGCCAGCTGGCGCGTGTATCAGCAGGACAAGGCGCTGACCGGTGTCGGCGATCTGGATTTCCTTGAGCGGATCTTCCACAAGCTGCTGCTGAATTTTTCCTGGTGGGTCAACCGTAAGGACGCCGAGGGCCGCAATCTGTTCCAGGGCGGCTTCCTGGGGCTGGACAATATCGCCTTGTTCGACCGCTCGGCTGCGTTGCCGCCGGGTTATCAGCTGGATCAGGCCGACGGCACCGCCTGGGTGGCGGCGTATGCGCTGGACTTGATGCGTATCGGCCTGGAGTTGGCTAAGCGCAATGCGGTGTACGTCGATATTGCGGTGAAGTTTTTCGAGCACTTCCTGTACATCGCCGGCGCCATCAACCGGGTCGACGACAGCGCCGAGGGGCTGTGGGATGAACAGGACCTGTTTTTCTACGACGTATTGCACCGTCCCGACGGCCAGAACGAGCCGGTGCGCCTGCGCTCCATCGTCGGCCTGATGCCATTGTTTGCCGTGCTGGTGCTGGAACAGCGCGAGCACGAAGGGCTGGAGGGGTTGCGTGAACGGCTGTTGGGTTTCATGCATCACCGGCCGGACCTGGCCAAACTGGTGTCGCGCTGGAACGAACCGGGCCAGGGCAATCGCCTGTTACTCGCGCTGTTGCGTGGCGAGCGCACCAAGGATCTGCTGCGACGCATGCTCGATGATGAGGAGTTTCTCTCGGCCTTTGGCGTGCGCTCCTTGTCCAAGGCCTTTTCCGAGCAGCCGCTGGCGCTGAAGATGAATGGCGACACCTTGTGCGCCCGGTATCAGCCGGGTGAATCCGACTCACGTTTGTACGGCGGCAACTCCAACTGGCGCGGGCCATTGTGGATGCCGGTGAACTACATGCTGATCGAATCGCTGCGCGAATTTCACCGCTACTACGCGGACAACTTCTCGGTGGAGTACCCGACGGGCAGTGGGTATCTGGCATCGCTGGAGGAGGTGGCCGACAGCCTAAGCCAGCGGTTGACCCGCTTGTTTCTGCGGGATGAAAACGGTGCACGGCCATCGATGGCCGGGTATGCGCCATTGGAGGCGGACCCGCTTAGCTGTGACCTGGTGTTGTTCCATGAGTATTTCCATGGCGAGACCGGGCGGGGGTTGGGGGCATCACACCAGACCGGGTGGAGTGCGTTGGTGGCGTTGCTGCTACAGCCCAAATGTGGGAGGGGGCTTGCTCCCGATGGCGGTTGGTCAGTCGCTTCATCAGTTGACTGACCCACCGCTATCG
>NZ_JAFLXD010000037.1:0-64791 GCF_019891415.1 Pseudomonas sp. SH10-3B
GCACGGCGATCTTGATCACGGTAAAGCCATGTTCCTTGCCGGCTTTTTCGGCAAAGGCCCATTCGGTCTGGAACCACGGTTCCTCGGCCTGTTTGACCAGGAAGCCGATTTTCACTTCCTCGGCAAATGCGAAAGTACTGAGGCCGCTGAGCACGGCGGCAGCTGCCAGTACGCGTATTGCTTTTTTCATGAACGGCACCTCTTGTTGTTATTGGGAGTGGCAAGTTCTAGTCGTGGTACATCACCGACCGCCCGCCATCGATCATCAGGCAGGTGGCATTGATAAACGGCGCCTCGTCGGTCGCCAGGAACAGCGCAGTCATCGCCACTTCGATGGGCTGGCCGATGCGCTTGGGCGGGTGCAGGTCGAACGCGCGCTGGCGCTCGGCGTGGGGGTCGGGGAAACCGTTCCAGTAATCGACGTTGAGCTGGGTTTCGATATAGCCCGGGGCGATGGCATTTACACGTATGCCCTTGGGCGCGTATTCGATACCAAGGGCGCGGGTAAGGCCGAGCAGGCCGTGCTTGGCGACCGGGTAGGGAAAGCAGCCGGGAATGATGTGGCTGGAATGGGTGGAGGCGATATTGATGATGTTGCCGATGCCCTGCTCGATCATGTGTGGCAGCACCGTGCGGCAGCCGTACCAGGCGCCGTCGAGGTCGATGGCGAAGCAGCGGCGCCAGTCTTCGTCGCTCATCTCCAACGGGTCGCGAAACACATTGACCCCGGCACAGTTGACCAGCACATCCACGCGGCCAAAACGCTCGATCGCCACATTGACCAGCGCCTGCCATTGATCCTTGGACGTGATATCGACGGGTTGGGCGTAGATCTCGGCGCCGCGTTCGCGCCAGTGGGCAGCGACTTTCTCGACCTTTTCGCCCTGGATATCCCCAATAACCAGACGCGCCTGCTGGGCCTGGAAACACGCGACGATCGCCTCACCAATGCCCTGGGCGGCGCCGGTGATGATCACCACCTTGTTCTTCAGGCGCTCGCCGTAGGTTGGCTCGGGCACGGCGGGTAATGACAACGGTTGGGGTTGCATCGCTTCACCTGTTTTATTTTTGGTAGTGAGTGCTGATGCGGACGACTATAAACCCATCATTTGAAATATCTCAATATATAAATTTGCATCCCATATAGTGAGCAAAAGCAAAAAAATAATGTGGGAGGGGGCTTGCTCCCGATTGCAATACATCAGTCACAGCAGCAGTGGCTGACACACCGTAATCGGGAGCAAGCCCCCTCCCACATTGGATCTACAGTGCGTTCAAGAAGGTGGCTTCAGCCGAGGGCGAAGTCCCGCAGCGCATCGCCTTCCATGCGATAGCGCACCCACTCCTCCTGCGGCTGGGCGCCGATGGATTTGTAGAAGGCAATCGCCGGCTCGTTCCAATCCAGCACGCTCCATTCAAAGCGCCCGCAACCGTTATCGAAGGCAATCTTGGCCAGGTGGCGCAACAGCTTCTTGCCCGCGCCGCCGCCACGTTGCTCGGGGTTGATGTAGAGGTCTTCCAGGTACAGGCAGTTGCTGCCCAGCCACGTGGAATAGCTGAAAAAGAACACCGCAAACCCAATCGGCAAGCCATCCCGCGAGCAGATCAGGCCATGGGCGGTGGCGCCCTCGCTGAACAGGCTGCGCTCGATGTCCACCACGCTGGCGATCACTTCGTGCCGGGCTTTTTCGTACTCGGCGAGTTCAGTGATGAATGTCAGGATCTGCGCAGCATCGCTGGGCACGGCGGGGCGAATCTCGATGGTCATGGGCGAGCCTTGGGCAATTTCAAAGCACACATACTAAGGCGCTTTGATGACTGATTGCAGTGCAATTTCTCGGTAGCCAGGCAGTCCACACACAAAATCTTACAGGTGATACAGCACCGTTCGTCGCCACCCAGGCACGATCATTAAAAGACGACTGACCAATAGAGGGTAAGGACATTAATCATATGGAGACACCCTCATGAAGAATTCCAAGTTTGCCGCCCTCGCCCTCACTGGCCTGCTGTCCGCCGCATCGCTGAGTGCCGTGGCTGCCACCTCCTCTACCGGGCCGACCAACCCAGCGACCTCTGAGTCGCAAAAGTCCATGGGGACGGGTTTGGACACCAACGGCGGCGCAGTCATCGACAACACCAATGGCGCCGACCCGCATACCAAAGGCCAGGACACCGGTCGCCAGAGCCCGCCAGCCGTGGGCAACGGCAAAATGGGGCCATCGGTCAACGAGCCAAAGATCAATAAAGGCGACGACTCGAACCTGCCGGGCGCGCCAAAACAACCTGCACCTTGATCCCATGATTGAAAGACGAACACCCAACCATTTCCCAGTGAAGAGGTCTGCATGAACGTCGATAGAAACCTTGAAAAAGAAGTCCTCACCCGCCTGCTGCACGCCCACCCGCAAGGCTTGGGCAAGGAAGTGCTGGATAACTACCGCGGCGAAAAAGAGGTTGCCAGTGTCTTGGCATTCTTGCAGGACCGCGGGCTCATCAAGGATGGGCATGTCACCACCGACGATGCCGGTGAGTACTCGCTGAATCTGCCGATCAAGTTGACGGCGTCAGGTGTGGATGAAGCGCGCAAGCTCGAAGGTGAGACGCGCCAGTAGCCCTCATGCAAAACCCAATGTGGGAGGGGCCCCCTCCCACATTTTTTTTCGCGGTTACTCGGTGAGTAATGCGTCGACTTCGGCGCTGCCTGGGGAAGTTGCCGGCCCCCAACGCGTCACCGCCAAGGCTGCCGCTGCATTCGCCCGCCGTGCTGCCGCCGCTGGTTTCAAACCCACCGCCAACCCCGCAATAAACACTCCTGCATGCGCATCCCCCGCGCCATTGCTGTCCACCGCCTGCACCTTGAAGCCGGGCACATGCTCGATCTGACCTGCACGCCCCACCCAGCAACCATTCGGTCCGTCGCGCACCACCAGCAGCGTCTCGGCGGGCAGGTACTGATTAAGCGCGGGCAATGCGGCAGCGATAGTCGCCGCGCCGGTGAACGCCAAGGCTTCAGGGCCATTGCTGGTCCAGATATCGATACGTGGCAACAGCGCACGCATCAAGGCCGAATCCGGCGCCTTGACCAACGGGCCGGGGTCGAACACCACCACGATTTGCCGTGACAGTGCCAGCAGCCAGTCGATCAGCGGCTGGGCCTTGCCCTCCAGGAGCAGGCTGTAGCCACTGACATACACATAGTCATCCGGATGAGGCACAACATTGGCCAGGTCCTCGGCACTCAGTTCACCCTCGGCGCCGATATGGGAAATAAAGGTGCGCTCGGTGGTGGCCTCGGTCAGGGACACACACAGGCCGGTGTCCTTGCCGTCGCTGGCTGCCAGGGCCATTTCAATGCCCTCGGCCTGCATCGCCGCGCGGGCCAGATCGCCGAAGCGGCCAGTGCCGTGACGGCCCAGATAGACCACCGGCAAGCCATTGCGCCGCGCCGCTGCCATCACATTGAAGCCTCCGCCAGCTTCGAAGCTGGCGGACTTGGCCAGCACGTCGCCGCCGGTCGCGGGCAAGGTGTCGAGGGCCATGACCAGGTCGACGATGACCTGGCCGGTGTGCAGCAATCTAGACATTGGAGCTCTCTACTAACGCCGGACGACGGTCAGCCGCGCCGCCCAGTAGCGCATACATTCCGCCGGCAACCAGGAAGGTGACGATCCAGCCCAGGCCGTTGTGGCCGAGCCAGGAGTCGGACAACGGCCCGGCGAACCAGATGTTCTCGGCGGTGGTGCCGATGGTGGTGAAGCTGAAACCGAGCACGATGGCCACGGCCCAGGCGCCGAATGCACGCCATTCAACGCCGCCGCGATACCAGTAGGCGCTGCTTGGGCTTACGTCCAGCAGGTCTTCGGGGCTGTAGTAGTGACGATGGATCAGGTCGACCACGAAGATCCCCACCCACGCGGTGATCGGCACCGCCAGCAACGAGATGAAGGTGATGAACGGGCCGTAGAAGCTGTCGGCGATCAGCATGAAGTAGATGGAACCGGCGAAGATCGCCACGATGTCGACGATCACCGCATGCACGCGCTTGACCTTCAGGCCGAGGGTCAAGGTGGTCAGGCCGGCCGAATACACCGACAGGTTGTTCGACAGCAACAGCCCGCCAAACGCGGTGATCAGGTATGGCACCGCCATCCAGGTCGGCAGCATGTCGCGGATCGCAATGATCGGGTCAGTGGCCGAGGCCAGGTCGTTGTTGCCCACCGACAACAGGCCACCGAGGGTGATCAGCAATACCAGCGGAATCCCCGCGCCAAATGCGGCCGACGCCACCAGGCGCACGGCCGTGACGCTGCGGTGCTGGTAGCGTGACATGTCGGCACCGGCGTTGGCCCAGCCGATACCGGTACCGGCGGCCATGGTGCCAACACCGATGATCATCGCGCTCAGGGGAGCCGGGGTGGCATTGAACACCGCGCTCCAGTCGATGGTGGCGCAGAGGAAACCGCCCACCAGGATATTCAACGCGCCGAACACGTAGGTGGCCCACTTCTGGATCACCAGCAAGGTGGCGTGACCCAGCCCCGAAACTGCCAAGGTCAGCAGCACGAAAATGCCGATGAAAATCAGGGTGAGGACCGGTGCGCTTTTCGCCTCGACCGCAGAGCCGAACAGAATCGAACACAACGACAGCAGCACGAAGGCCGCGGTGGTGGTGTTAACGGTTTCCCAACCCAGGCGCGACATCAACGACACCAGTGTCGGGCCGATATTGCCGCGCACGCCGAAGATGGCGCGGGACAGCGTCAGGCTGGGTGCACGACCACGCCGGCCGGCGATGGAGATGATGCCCACCACCGCGAAAGAGCCGGCGGCGCCAAGGATCGCGACGATGACCGCTTGCCAGATGGCCAGGCCGCGAAACGCCACGAGGGTCGCGCCGAGCGGCAAGCCGAGGATGCTGATATTGGCGGCGAACCACACCCAGAACAGTTGCAGCGGATGGCCGTTGCACTCGCCTTCAGGGACCGGTTCGATACCGCGGGTTTCCAATTGTCCGGCGCTTTGACCGGAAGAGGTGCTGCTCATGAGGAGGGGCTCCTGGTGCCTGTATTGTTGTGGTTGTGGCAGGGAATCAAAGCGTTAAACGATCATCCTGACTCGGCGCCTACCGCGCTTGTCGCAAGGCCAGCAGGCTCTGGACCAAGGGCTGCAGGTCCAAGCCATTGACGGCTTTGACTTGATCGATCATCGCCTCAGGCCAGCACTGCATACCGAGGCAGGCACCAAGCATCGCGCCGAGCATCGCCGCAATCGTGTCGGTATCGCCGCCCAGACTGGCTGCCAGGCACAGCGCTTCGAACGCGTTCATGTCACCCACCGCGACTTGCTGGGCGAGCGCAAACGACACCACCACCGACTCCTGGGAGGCAACGGAGGTGCCGATCAATTCATACAGCAGGTCAGCGAACAGGGCTTTGTCGCCGCTGCCGACGCTCAGGGTTCGCGCCCAACTGATGCGGGTGGAAATCCGCCCACCGGCGATCCAATGACCGTGGTTTTCCGCCTGCTGGGCGACCTGAGTGCCGATATTCAGCGCTTCCCCCAGATCCACACCGTTGATGCCGGCCGATACCACCGCCGCCACCGCCGCAGCGCTGGAGATGCCCAGCGTGGTGTTGTGAGTGACCTGGCAGGCCTGGATAACCGCTTGGACAAACGCGGTCAGGTCGCTGACGTCGGCGGCGATGCCCACCGGCGTAATGCGCATGGCTGCACCGTTGGTGGTGCCGTAGCGCCCGGATTCTTCCGGCGTGTGGCCGGCGAGGATCATGTCGATGGCCCGCTTGGTAGACGGACCGAGCAGGTCCTGGGAGCCCTTGGCGCGCATCACCGCTTCCCAGTCGATCAGGCGCTGGGCGAGGACAGTCGGCGCGATCCTGCCTTGGCCTTCGACCAGCAATTCAGCCACCAGGATGGCCTGCTCAGTGTCATCAGTGATGGAGCCGGCCGGCATGTTGGGCGCGATGGGTTGGTCGGCGTCGGCATCTTCCAGGCCGGTAATGGCACCGAAGCGCTGTTGCACTTGCTCACGGCTCAGGGACTGGGTGGGCATGCCCAGGGCGTCGCCCAGGGCCAGGCCGTAGAACGCGCCGAGCGCGCGGGTATTCGGGGTCATTTCGAAGATCCAAACTGCAGGTGCAGGCGAAAGTGCAGAGGGTCGAGCAAACTTTCGACGTACTCCATAAAGCGCTCGCGGCGGTCGTAAGTGGTGCGTGACGCCTTGAGAAACACGCTCCCGGCCGGTCGGCCAAGCAGCTCGGCGTCTTCATCACTAAGGGGCTCGGCGCCGATCCATTGGTCACCTTCGGCGCCGACATAGCCGTAGGCCGCCAGGGTAATGGTCAGGGAATTGTCGATCAGGCCAACCCGGGGCAAGCTTTCCAGGCCACCCGAAGCCGGCATCAGCGAACGTTCAAGGGAGACCGCCGTGCCATCGGTGGTGCGTCGGCGGCGGTCGAGGGCAATAAACTGGTCGCTGCCGAAGCGGCTGAACAGATTGGGGCGTGTCACGGCTTCCAGGCGCAGGATATCGGTGGTGACCAATGCGCCGGTATCCGCCAAGGCTTGGGCCCAGCCACTGTTTTGATCGAGCACCATGCCGTCAAACGTAACAATGGAGCCGACACCGCTCTGGGTGGCGATGTAGTTGCGGCGTTTGAGCTCGGCGAGGGCTTCACGTAGCGTGCCGCGACTGACCGCAAACTCTTCGGCCAGTTGATGCTCGCCCGGCAGCAGGAAACCGTCGGCCATCACCCCACCCTCGATACGGCGGATGAGCTCGTCGACGACGCGTTTTTTCTTATCAAATCGAACATGTCTAATCATGTACAAATTGATAACCGAAAGCGCCCGTTTGCAGCAAGCGAATTATTTCAGGGAGATGAAAAAAACCAGACTCACGGCTCCAGGCCGATGCGGAAAAACTCGCCGCGGCTCCATACACCCAGCCAGTTCTGACCATTGATCGGCCGGCTCACCGCCAACTCCACCAATTGGTAGAAAACGTTGCGATGCACCAGGGCCTCGAGGTTGGTACGCACGCGCAGATAGGGCGACGGCTCCTGGGTGACGGGGTCGATTACCACCCGCAATGGGTGTTCGATATCGGCTTCGATGGGCTCGTCGACGTTGGTCATGAAGCGCAGTACCTGACCTTCGCCCTCCCCTTCGACTTCCAGGGTTACCGCGACAAACGGCGCGTCATCGACGCTGATGCCGACTTTTTCCACGGGAGTGACCAGAAAGTAATCATCGCCATCGCGGCGGATGATGTTGGAGAACAACTTGACCATTGGCTTACGCCCGATCGGCGTGCCCTGGTAAAACCAGGTACCGTCGCGGGCGATGCGCATATCGATGTTGCCGCAGAAATCCGGGTTCCACATGTGCACCGGCGCCGGCCCCTTGCCCTTGGGCAGTTGAGCCAACAGATCGTTGGCCTTGGCGGAATCGGTCATGGCGTTCTCCTCGGTCTTACTGATCGCTCATGCCCAGCAGGCCTCGGGCGTACTGCGCCAAAGGGCGGGCAATCAGATCTTCTGGCTTGTTGTCGTGGAACGTCAGTAAACCGCCACGACTGCGAATACGTGCAGTATCAATCAAATACTGGGTGCTGGTCTCGATCAACATGATCTGGATAACGCCGTTGTCCAGGCCAAGCCGGTCCAGCGCCTCTTGATCAGCCCATTCGTCGGCGTTGCCAATACGGTCATCTGCCTTGGCGAAACGGCAGTACAACAGGTAGTGGGCACCCGCCGCACGGGCTTCGGCCATCGCCTGTTCCAGGCCTTCCGGCTGACGAGCGCGGCGCACCATGGGAAAGTATTCGACGAAACCGTTGAAGGCTTCCTCGGCCACCACATTCGGTCGCGGGTAGGCACTGCCCGGCGGTACGAAGACGCCTTGGGCGATAAACACAAAGGAGTCCGGCTGTATACGAACCGAGGCGGTACGACGGGTATCGCTGTGGTCAAGCAACCCGGCGTCGCTCATCTGATAGCGGGTGCCTTCGGCCATATCGCTGACGGTCATGCAGCCACCCAACGCCAGAGACGCCAGCAACAAAACCAGACTACGCATCCTAATCCTCCAGAAGCCGGTGACGGAAAACCGGCGAATGGGCACGAGATGCAGAATCCGCGCCATTTGGAAACAACGCAGACCTAAATGTGGGAGGGAGCAAGCCCCCTCCCCTATTGAATGATGTTTAATCTTGGGAAAGGGTTAACCGCCGATGATCTTCATGATCGTCGCGCCGCCGGAGAACGCCACTTCCTGCTTGTCACCCAGGGCCTTCATCAGCAGGCCTTGCAGCGCCGGCAGCGCTTGGTGACGAGGTTTGTCCAACAGGTCGCCGACGTAGTGACGGTTGCTCGACGACAGGCAGCCATGCAGCCAGCCGGTCGACGACAACCGCAGCCGTGAACAGGTGCGGCAGAACGGTACGCTTTCGTTGGCGATCACGCCAAAGAAGCCTTTGCCCGGCACTTCGTAGCGCACCGCCGTGGCATCCACGGGGGCGTTGGCCTGCAGGTATTCGTGGTGTTCGCCGATCAGGCCGAGCAATTGTTGCAGGCTGACGAACTGCTGCAGGAACGCGTTGGAGTCTTTTGCAAGGTGGCCCATGCGCATCAATTCAATAAAGCGCAGCTCGTAGCCACGCTCCAGGCAGTAGTCGAGCAGCGGCATCACCTGGTCGAGGTTCTGGCCGCGCAACGGCACCATATTGACCTTGATCTTGATTCCGGCAGCGCGGGCCTGGTCCATGCCGTCGAGCACGGTGGCCAGGTCACCACCACGGGCGATGCTGCGGAAGGCGTCGGCGTCCAGGGTGTCGAGGGAGACGTTGATACGCCGAATGCCGGCGTCCACCAGCAGCGGCAGTTTGCGCGCCAGCAATTGGCCGTTGGTGGTCAGGCTGATATCGCTCAGGCCCATGCCGCCGACTGCGCCCATGAAAGCTTCCAGCTTGGGACTGACCAGCGGTTCGCCGCCGGTGATGCGCAAGCGGTCGATGCCCGCCGCCTCGATCAGATAGGCCACACCACGGGCCATTGCCTCGGCCGAGAGTTCGTCCTGGGCAGCCACCAGCCGCTTGCCGTTTGGCACGCAGTAGGTACACGCGTAATTGCAGGCTGAGGTCAGGCTGATCCGCAAATTGCGAAAACGCCTGCCTTGACGATCAACGATCATGGATCACTCCGGCAGAGGATGATTCGGGCGCGCTAAAAGCTGACTGATAAATCAGCTTTTAGCAAGATCCTTGCCTGAGTATATTCCTGGGGTAATGCGCCTGGCAGTAAATAATCAGCTGGCGGGCGTTTCGACTGGGGCCTGTGGCAGCTCTGCGCTGTGCTTGCGCTTGTTGCCCATGCGCACGCCGATGTCCATCAGGAACTGGAAAAATCCTTCCTGGTCTTCCAGCACGTTGCTCCAGAACGGCGAGTGGTAGAGCGCCACGGCGCCGTGCACCAAGGCCCAGGCGGCGCAGTAGTGGAAATACGGCGGTACGTCTTCAAGCTTGCCTTCGCTGATGCGGCCCTTGATCAGCAGGGTCAGGCGCTCGAAGTTCGAGGCGCGGATCTTGTGCAGTTCCTCGACCATCTCCGGCACTTGATGGCCCTTGACCACCTTCTCTTCCAGGCGGTCAAACAAGCGGTAACGCTGCGGGTCACGCATGCGGAACTCGAAGTAGGCCCGGGACAGGGCTTCCTTGTCCTTGTCGACATCGGCCGAATGCAGCAACTCGTTCAGGTCGCGCTCATAGTCGAGCATAAGGCGCAGGTAGATCTCGGCCTTGGACTTGAAGTGTTTGTAGATCGTGCCTTTACCGATACCCACGGCATCCGCGATCATCTCGACGGTGACGCTGTCTTCGCCTTGTTCGAGGAACAACTTGAGTGCGGTGTCGAGAATTTCCTGCTCACGGCGGCGAAACTCACGGACCTTACGGGGTTCTTTGTGCATGAGGAAGAGGTCTGCAAAGGTCGGAATAGGGAGGGTTGCGCAGGGCCACGAATACATGGCGATACGATTTACCCAGTGCGAGGGATTATCCCGACTGAACGGTCGTTGGGCAACGCCTATGTGAACCCGTGACGCACTTTACTTTCAGCACGCCAACGATTTCATGGATCGCAGTCAGAAATAATACGCAACAACTACACCCGTACACGTGCCCAATGAGAACTCAAGCGAAGCGCGGGTATTCCAAATCTGTTTAAAAAACGATCAGTCGCGACTGGACTGAATCAGATACTGATCAATACTTGAACTGTCGGCGTGACATCTCCCCCAAGTGAAGCGCCGACCTGGGTACCGACGGACTGTGTGCCCTTGTTTTACTCCTAATGGTCTTAACCCGGATTCACCCCCCAGAACCCGGGTTTTTTTTGCCTGCGATTTAGTCGCGTCGCGCGGCTACATGGGCCAGCGGGAACAGGCGCTTGAAGTTCTCGGTGGTTTGCTCGGCAAAGCGCTCATAGGACTCACCGCGCAGCATGGCCAGGTAATCCGCTACGTCCCGCACATACTCAGGCAGGTTCGGTTTGCCACGATGGGGAATGGGCGCCAGGTATGGCGAGTCGGTTTCCACCAGCAGGCGATCGGCCGGCACTTGGCGCGCGACGTCGCGCAAGGCATCGGCATTGCGGAACGTGACAATGCCTGACAGGGAAATATAGAAACCCAGGTCAAGCGCCGCCTTGGCCATGTCCCAATCTTCGGTAAAGCAATGCAGCACGCCAGCCTGGGGTAAGGCGGCTTCGCGCAACAGGGCCAGGGTGTCGGCACGGGCGCCACGGGTGTGGACAATCACCGGTTTGCCGGTTTGCTGGGCGGCCTGCAGATGCAGGCGAAACGAGGCCTGCTGCAACTCGGCGGCTTCCGGCTCGTAATGGTAGTCCAGGCCGGTTTCGCCAATGGCTACCACACGCGGGTGATTGAGTTCGCCCAGCAGCCAGTCGAGGGCCGGCGCTTCGCCGGGCTTGAGGTCCAGCGGGTGGATACCCACCGAGCAATCCACATCGGCATAACGCTCGGCCAGGGCTTTGACGTCGGCAGCATTTTCGGCGCTCACGCCAATACACAGGAAGTGCCCGACCCCACGCTGGCGTGCAGCGTCGAGGGCAGCATCGAGGGAGCCGCCATGTTGGGCAAGGTCGAGGCGATCAAGGTGGCAATGGGAATCTACAAGCATAGGAAATTACGACTTAAGTCACGGAAAGTGTCTGGCCAACGATACACCGTCGGCCACTGAAATTAACGCCGGCCGAGCAAGCCGACCCACTGCACCAGCAGCGCTTCGAGCAACAGCACGCGGTTGAGGTTGGCCTTGCCGAGCACTTTCTGGCGCTGGGCGAGGATCCAGTCCTGAATATTCAGCACCTTGTCCTGCGCGCTTTTCTGCGCGAGGTATTGCACCACCTTGCGCATATCCGGCAGGCCGAGGCCGTTTTCGTCCTGGGTCAACTGGTAGCGCAGGATCAGGCTCGACCAGTCGCAGAACCAATCGAACAGCAGCAGCAAGGGAATGTCCTTCCAGGCGCTTTCAGCCAACTGGGTGGCGGACAGCTCTTGCTTGAGCAGTTTTTTCACCCCGTCCACCACCAGGGCTCGCTGCTCACGCACGCCCTGGGCTTGCAGCTTGACGGCCGCCAGCGGGGAACCGGCCGCCAGGGTCAACAGCTCGACCCGTTCTTCTGCGGAACAATCGGGCAGCGCCTGCGCCAGCCATTGCAGGCTCATAGCCTCGCTCGGCAACGGGCAGGCCTGCTGCACGCAACGGCTGCGAATGGTCGGCAACAAGCGGCTGGACTGGTGGCTCACCAGCAACAGCACCGTGTCGCCGGAGGGCTCCTCCAGGCTCTTGAGCAAGGCGTTGGCGGCGTTGATGTTCATCGCCTCCACCGGCTCGATCAGTACCACCTTGCGCCCGCCCATCTGCGCGGTCTGCACCACGAAGCTGACAAGGTCACGCACTTGGTCGACCTTGATCGCCTTGTCGGCTTCCTCGGGTTCGAGCAGATAGTTGTCCGGGTGGCTGCCGGCCTTGAGCAACAGGCAGGATTTGCACGCGCCGCAAGCTTCGAGATTGACCGGGCGCTGGCACAACAAGCTGGCCATCAGGCGTTCGGCGAGATCGCGCTTACCAATCCCGATGGGGCCGTGCAGCAGATAGGCGTGGGCGTGCTGGGCACGACCGGCCAACTGTTGCCAAAGACTGTCCTGCCATGGGTAAGCTTCAGCCACGGGCGCGCTCCAACAGCTTGGGTAACAGGGCGTCGATGGCCTGCTGCACCTGCGTCAACGGCTGGGCCGCGTCCAGCAGGTGGTAGCGCGCCGGTTCAGCCTGGGCGCGCTTGAGAAACGCGCTGCGCACAGCATCGAAAAAAACCTGGCCTTCCAGCTCGAAACGGTCGAGACGCCCACGGGCGCTGGCACGCGCCATGCCCACTGCCACCGGCAGGTCGAACAGCAGGGTCAGGTCAGGACGTAAATCACCCTGCACAAAGGTTTCCAGGGTAGCGATGCGCGCCAGGGACAAGCCTCGGCCACCACCTTGGTAGGCATAAGTGGAATCGGTGAAACGGTCGCAAATCACCACGGCACCACGGGCCAGGGCCGGGCGAATCACCTCGGCCAAGTGCTGGGCACGGGCAGCGAACACCAGCAGCAGCTCGGTGTCCGGATCCATCTGTTCTTCGCCTGGGGCCAGCAACACTTCACGGATGCGCTCGGCCAGCGGTGTCCCGCCGGGCTCACGGGTCAACACCACCTCGACACCTTCAGCGCGCAGACGCTCGGCCAGGTAATCGCGGTTGGTGCTTTTGCCGGCGCCTTCGGGGCCTTCCAGGGTAATAAACAAGCCAGTCACAGGCAGTCCTTAGTCAGAGTTATTGCGGGCTTTGCGGCGCGGCGGCGTCCGGCGCGGGCTCGGCGGGTGCATCAGCAGGCGGCGTCAGGTCTTCCGGCGGTTTTGCCAGCGGTGCCGGGCTTGAGCGGTAATCGGCGCGGCGCTTGAGTTGGAATTCGCGCACCGCGGCATTATGCGCACCCAGGTCATCAGAGAAAACATGGCTACCGTCGCCACGGGCGACGAAATACAGGCTGCTACCCGGCACCGGGTTCAATGCGGCATGGATGGCCTCGCGGCCGACCATGGCGATTGGCGTCGGCGGCAGGCCGGTAATCATATAGGTGTTGTAGGGGTTGGCTTCCTTGAGGTGCGCGCGGGTCAACTTGCCGTTGTAGCGCTCACCCAGGCCGTAGATCACGGTGGGGTCGGTCTGCAGCAGCATGCCGATTTTCAGGCGACGTACGAACACCCCGGCGATCTGCCCACGTTCTTCGGGCACACCGGTCTCTTTCTCCACCAGGGAGGCCATGATCAACGCTTGATAGGGATCGGTATAAGGCGCGTCGGCAGCGCGTTTGCTCCACTCCTGGGCGAGCACGTCATCCAGGCGGTTGTAGGCTTTCTTCAGGAACTCGACATCGGTCATGCCACGCACGAAGCGGTAGGTATCCGGGAAGAACCGACCTTCGGGGAACACGCCGGAGTGGCCGAGCTTGTCCATCACTTCGCTGTCACTGAGGCCCGACAGGGTCTGCACGATCTTTTCATGCTTGGCCAGGGCCGAACGCACCTGACGGAAATTCCAGCCTTCTACCAGCGTGAGGCTGTATTGCACCACTTCGCCCCGTTGCCACAGGCCGATCAGGCCTTCGGCGGTCATGCCTGGGGTCATGCGGTATTCACCGCTGTGCAGCGGCTGGCCGTCGAGGTTGAAGCGCCAGTACAAGCGCAGCCAGAAGGCGCCGTCGAGCACGCCGTCGGCTTCGAGGCGATTGAAGGTCCCGGTGGGGGTCGCCCCTGCCGGCACATCGAGCAATTGCTCCTGGGTCAGATTCAACGGCTGCTTGAGGGCAGCGTCATATTTCCAGGCGCAAAAGCCCAACAGCAAAGCCGCCGAGAACAGACCGATCAGCAGCAGTACAACCAGTTTTCGTATCAACTCAAATATCCAATAGCGCGCGAACAATGCCCTGCAGTTTACGGGTGAGCGGCCCAACCGACCAGCTCATCGCAGCGCAGCCACGCACCGGCCAAATGCCATAAACGCTGTTGCACACAAAGACTTCGTCAGCCTCCTGCAATTGCTCCAGGCTGATGTCAGCCACGGCCACCGGGATGTCCAGAGCATGCGCCTGGGCCAGAATCTCAGCGCGCATGACGCCCGCAACGCCGCAACGATTCAGATCGGCGGTTAGTAACAAGCCATTACGCACCAGGAACAGATTGCTGAAGACACCTTCGATGACACGCCCGGACATATCCAGCATCAAACCTTCGGCATGTTCGGCATCCTGCCATTCAGCACGGGCGATCACCTGCTCCAGGCGATTGAGGTGCTTGAGACCAGCCAGCAGCGGCTGCTCGGCCAAGCGGGTGGCACACGCAAACAGACGAACACCGTCGGTTGCATGGGCCTGGGGATAGGTCGCAGGCGGACTACCCTGCAAGATACGGCGCACAGGTGCGTCAGGGTTGATGCCATAGCCGCGCAGACTGTCGCCGCGCGTGAGGATCAACTTGAGCACACCGTCGCCGAGAGCGGCGGCATAGGCCTGCACTTCACTACGGACCAAGTGTGTATCCGTAACGAAAGCGAGGCGCCTGCAGCCCTCATCCAGGCGCTGCAGGTGACGGTCAAGCAGCACGGGCTGCCCGGCCTTGACGGCGATGGTCTCGAACAGGCCATCACCGTACGCCAGGCCGCGATCTTTCAGGGGCACGCTGTCCGCTGGCTGACCGTCGACCCAGCTGTGCATCACTCGGCGAACCGGCGGAACACCAGGGAACCGTTGGTACCACCAAAACCGAACGAGTTGGAGATCGCAACGTCGATCGGCATCTCTTGCGGCTCATGCGGCACAAAGTTCAGGTCGCAGCCTTCGTCCGGCTCATCGAGGTTGATGGTCGGCGGAGCGACCTGGTCCTTGATGGCCATGACACTGAAGATCGCTTCGACCGCGCCCGCCGCACCCAACAGGTGGCCGGTCATGGACTTGGTGGAGCTGACCGCCAGCTTGTAGGCGTGCTCGCCGAACACCGACTTGATGGCTTCGGCTTCCGCCAGGTCGCCCGTCGGGGTCGAGGTGCCATGGGCGTTGATGTACTGCACCTGGTCCGCATTGACCTTGGCATCGCGCAGGGCGTTGGTGATGCAACGCGCAGCGCCGGCACCGTCGGACGGTGGCGATGTCATGTGATAGGCGTCGCCGCTCATGCCAAAACCGATCAACTCGGCATAGATGGTGGCACCACGCGCCTTGGCGTGCTCCAACTCTTCAAGCACCAGCGCACCGGCACCGTCGGCCAGTACAAAGCCGTCACGGCCCTTGTCCCACGGACGGCTGGCACGGGTCGGCTCGTCATTGCGGGTCGACAGTGCACGGGACGCGCCGAAGCCGCCCATACCCAGGCCGCAGGCGGCCATTTCAGCGCCACCGGCGATCATCACGTCAGCTTCGTCATAGGCGATGTTACGTGCCGCCATGCCGATGCAGTGGGTGCCCGTGGTGCACGCCGTGGCAATCGCGTAGTTAGGCCCCTGCGCACCCAAGTGGATGGACAGGAAACCGGAAATCATATTGATGATCGAGCCAGGCACGAAGAACGGTGAAATTCGACGAGGGCCGGAATCATGCAGCGTGCGGCTGGTTTCTTCGATATTGGTCAGACCGCCAATACCCGACCCCATGGCCACGCCGATGCGCTCACGGTTAGCGTCGGTAACTTCCAGGCCGGCGTTACGCACTGCCTGAAAACCGGCTGCCAGGCCGTATTGAATGAACAGGTCGAGTTTGCGGGACTCTTTGATCGAGAGATATTCCTCGACATTGAACCCCTTTACCGAGCCGCCAAAACGGGTGGAATAGGCAGAAAGGTCCGTGTGTTCGATCAGACCAATACCACTGCGGCCAGCCAGAATGCCCTGCCAACTGCTCGGCACATCCGTACCCAGTGGCGATAACATACCCATACCGGTGACTACGACGCGTCTACGCGACACAGCACTCTCCTTTTTCTAATGACGACACTTTGCTTCAGAGCTCACTTTTCATCAGCGCTAAAGAAAAAACCGCACGCCGTTACAGCAGTGCGGTTTTTCCCTAACAGCAAGCGACGACTACAAACGATTACGCCTGGTGGTTAGTAACGTAGTCGATAGCAGCTTGAACAGTAGTGATTTTTTCAGCTTCTTCGTCCGGGATTTCGGTCTCGAATTCCTCTTCCAGAGCCATCACCAGCTCAACGGTGTCAAGGGAATCGGCACCCAGGTCTTCTACGAAGGAAGCAGTGTTGACCACTTCTTCTTCTTTAACACCCAGTTGCTCGGCAACGATTTTCTTGACGCGCTCTTCGATGGTGCTCATACCTTGTTTAACTCCTAATGGACAAATTCAGGCAGCTGGCCAGTGGGTAAGTGTATAGAAAGCCATTTCAGCTTTTCAACTGAAAGCTTCACCCTGTACCCGGTACGCCACCTGCCTATAAATTAAGTTGCAGCTTTATAACGGATTTTAGACAGCTCGTATGACATTTTTTTGAAGCGATCCGTCACAATTTAACTCATGTACATCCCGCCGTTCACCGGGATTGTAGCCCCAGTCACGTATGCCGCACCGTCAGATGCCAGGAAAGTGACCACATTCGCGATCTCTTGAGCCTGGCCCAGACGGCCCAGCGGAATCTGCGTCAGCAACGCTTCACGCTGTGCTTCCGGCAGTTCGCGGGTCATATCGGTGTCGATGAACCCTGGGGCCACCGAGTTGACCGTAATCGACCGCGAGCCGACTTCACGCGCCAGTGCACGGCTGAAACCTTCCAGACCGGCCTTCGCGGCTGCATAGTTTACTTGGCCTGCGTTGCCCATGGCACCCACTACGGAGCCAATATTGATAATTCGCCCCCAACGGGCCTTGGTCATGCCACGCAAAACACCCTTGGACAGGCGAAACAGACTGTTCAGGTTGGTATCGACCACGTCGTACCATTCGTCGTCTTTCATGCGCATCATCAGGTTGTCGCGGGTGATACCGGCGTTGTTCACCAGAATTGCCGGCGCGCCAAACTGCGCGGTGATCTCGGCCAGCACGGCAGCCACGGACTCATCGCTGGTCACGTTCAGCTCAAGGCCGGTGCCTTGAACGCCGTTTTCCTTCAGGGTCGCGGCGATACGCTCGGCGCCCGAAGCGGAAGTGGCAGTGCCGATTACAACGGCGCCCTGACGGCCCAGCTCCAGGGCGATCGCCTGGCCAATGCCACGGCTCGCGCCGGTAACCAGTGCAACTTTACCTTGCAGACTCATGCAGGCTTCTCCTAAGTTCGGGGATCAGGCCAGCGCCGCACGAGCGGCAGCGAAGGCATCCGGGGTATTGAGGTTGGCAGTCGACACGCCGTCGGCGCAGCGCTTGTTCAGGCCAGCCAGGACTTTGCCCGGGCCGCACTCGACCAGTTCGGTGGCGCCATTGGCGGCCAGGGTCTGGACCGACTCGACCCAGCGCACAGGCTTGTAGAGTTGCTCCAGCAGGTCGCGTTTGAGGGTGTCGAGGTCGGCGGCCACGGCCGCGCTGACGTTCTGCACCAGCGGAATCTGTGGCGCCTGCCAGTTGATGGCAGCGATGGACTCGGCAAAACGCTCGGCAGCCGGGCGCATCAGCTCGCAGTGCGACGGCACGCTCACCGGCAACGGCAATGCACGCTTGGCACCCCGCGCCTTGCAGCCTTCGATGGCACGCTCGACGGCCGCCTTGGCACCGGCGATCACCACCTGACCAGGGGAGTTGAAGTTTACCGCGCTGACCACTTCGCCCTGGGCCGCCTCGGCGCAGGCTTCGATCACCACGGCATCGTCCAGCCCCAGGATAGCGGCCATGCCACCCTGCCCGGCCGGAACCGCTTCCTGCATCAGTTGGCCACGACGCTCGACCAGCTTGACCGCTTCAGCAAGGGTCAGGCTGCCCGCCGCCACCAGGGCGCTGTATTCGCCCAGGCTATGACCGGCCACGAAAGCCGGGCGCGCGCCGCCTTCCGCCAGCCACAAGCGCCACAGGGCGACCGAAGCGGTCAGGATGGCCGGCTGGGTTTTATCGGTTTGATTGAGCAGCTCTTCCGGCCCTTGCTGGGTCAGCGCCCACAGGTCGTAACCCAGGGCCTCGGAAGCTTCCTTGAACGTGTCCAGGATCAGCGGGTATTGCGCGCCCAGCTCGGCCAACATGCCGAGGGACTGCGAACCCTGCCCTGGAAAGACGAATGCGAGGGATGTAGACATGTAACAAGCCCCTAATGATCTGGTCGTCGGAAATGGTCGCTCCTCGGTGGGAGCGTACGAAACTGACAGATTGGATGGTCAATTGAACTGGCCGGTCACATTTAAGCATTCCCTGGCCAATTCGCCTAAGGCAACAGGTCTTCAAGACGGCCGTGCAAGCGTTGCGGCAGGTTTTCCTGGATTTCGATCAACGCCCGCGCAATCGCGCTCTGGAAGCCCTCCACACCGGCGGAACCGTGGCTTTTGACCACAATGCCCTGCAACCCCAGGAAACTCGCGCCATTATGCCGCGCCGGGGCCAGATCGGCCTGCAAGCGACGCATCAACGGCAGCGCCAGGGCACCCACCAGTCGCGATGCGAAATTCTGCCTGAACAACGCCTCGATGCGCGTGGCGATCATGGTCGCCAGGCCTTCGCTGGATTTAAGCAGGATATTGCCGACAAACCCGTCGCACACCACCACGTCCGCTTCGCCACGGTACAAGCCATCACCCTCGACAAAGCCGATGTAATTCAAGCCGCGTGCGCCCTGCAGCAGGGTGGCAGCCAACTTGACCTGCTGGTTGCCCTTGATGTCTTCGGTGCCGATATTCAGCAAGGCCACCCGCGGTCGAGCCACGCCCAGCGCCTCGGCGGCCACCGAGCCCATCACGGCGAACTGGAACAAATGCTCGGCACTGCAATCCACATTCGCGCCAAGGTCCAGCAGCTGGCAATAGCCTTTCTGCGTCGGAATCGCCGCAACCATCGCCGGCCGATCAATCCCCGGCAGCGTCTTGAGCACATGCCGCGACAACGCCATCAATGCCCCGGTGTTGCCGGCGCTGACACAGGCTTGCACCTTGCCGTCCCGCAACAACTCCAGGGCCACGCGCATTGAAGAGTCAGGCTTGCCGCGCAGGGCAACTGCCGGCTTTTCATCCATGCTGATGGTTTCGCTGGCGGGCGTAACGCTCAGGCGCGCACGATCCACCGCCGGATGGCTGGCAATCAGTTCTTCAAGGAGGGAGGGTTGACCGACGAGGGTCAGGTGCAGCGAGGGGGTAGCAGACAGGCTGGCAATGCAGGCCTGAACAATGCTGCGGGGACCGAAGTCCCCGCCCATTGCGTCAATCGCGATGACTTGAGCAGACAAGTGATTACTCGTCAGCGCCCTTGTCGATCACTTTACGGCCACGGTATACGCCTTCTGGCGATACGTGGTGACGCAGGTGAATTTCACCGGTGGTTTTTTCTACAGACAGAGTGCTTGCCGTCAGGGCATCGTGCGAACGACGCATGTCACGGGCAGAGCGGGATTTTTTGTTCTGCTGAACAGCCATAATTGATTAACTCCTAAACGTTTGGGTCACGCTTTAACTGCGCCAATACACTGAACGGGTTGGACCGCGTTACCTCGTCCTCGCTCGGTTCGGACTCGTCATCGAGACCCGCCGGCTGCTGGCATTCTTCCGGATGATGAGCAGGCACAATGGGCAAGGCGAGCAGAAGCTCCTCCTCGATCAGTGCATGCAGATCCAAAGGATCTTCGCCCAGTTCCAGCACGTCATAACCTTTCGGCAACGACTGGGTATTCGCACCCTCCTTTACCACAGCATAACTGCACTCGCTGTGAATCGGCAGGGTGACCAGCTCAAGACAACGCTGGCAAACCATTTTGACTTCGGTGTCGATAAAGCTGTGAATTACCACAGATTTACGTTCATCTCGTTCAAAAACGAATTTGGCCTGCACCGTACCGACAGTGTCGGAAAGCGGGTCGCAGAGTCTCTCCAAATCGGCCAGCAGCAACTCACCTTGAAGGGAAGTGCCACGATCAGCCAATTTGCGCGGGTCAACGTGAGGTGGAATCGGGTCATTCAACATAGGCGCAGCATTATAGGGATGCACCCAGCCATGTCAAAGGAAATTCAGCCCTGTGCGTCAGCCGGTCGCCCCGCTAGAATCGGCGGCTGCCTTGAGGAGACGTATATGCTGCCTTTATTACTCGCTTCCAGCTCGGTTTACCGCCGGGAATTGCTCAGCCGCCTGCACCTGCCGTTCATCTGCAGCTCGCCGGATATCGACGAAAGCCACGCAGCCAATGAGTCCGCCGTGGATCTGGTCAAACGCCTGGCCGAACAGAAAGCCCGCGCCCTCGCCGCCAGCCACCCAGGCCACCTGATCATCGGCTCCGACCAGGTAGCTGCCCTGGAAGGCCGGATCATCGGCAAACCCCATACGTTCGAGAATGCTCGTGAGCAACTGCTGGCCGCCAGCGGCAAGCGCGTGAGCTTCCTCACTGGCCTGGCCCTGCTTAACAGCGAGACGGGGCACTGCCAGGTCGACTGCGTGCCCTTTACCGTGCACATGCGCGAGCTGGATGCAGCGCGCATCGAGCGCTACCTGCGGATCGAGCAGCCGTATGACTGCGCGGGCAGCTTCAAGGCTGAAGGGTTAGGCGTGAGTTTGTTTCAGAGCACCGAAGGGCCGGACGCGACCAGCCTCGTCGGCTTACCGCTGATTCGTTTGGTCGACATGCTGCTCAGCGAAGGCGTGCAAATCCCTTAAGAGCACTGCAAAACCAAATGCGGGAGGGGCAAGTCGAATCGTCGCACCGCCCCTCCCACATTTTGATCTACGACAGACTTTAGCTATCAGCGCAGCGTCGGACCCTGGAAGCCCATATACAGCGCCAGCTTCTCAGCCACGCTGGCACCAAGCTTCTTGGAGAAACGATCAAACGGCGATTCTTCAACAGTGAAGTCCACCAGCTCTTTCTCGCCGATCACGTCCCGCGCCACCAGGCTGGCACTGCCCAAACCATCGATCAGCCCCAGCGGCAATGCTTGCTCGCCCGACCACACCAACCCGGAGAACAACTCCGGATGCTCTTTATCCTTCAGGCGATCCCCACGCCCCTGCTTCACGCTGGCGATGAACTGGCGATGGGTCGTATCGAGCACACCCTGCCAGAACTGGGTTTCATCGGCCTTTTGCGGCTGGAACGGATCAAGGAACGACTTATGCTCGCCCGAGGTGTAGGTGCGGCGTTCAACACCCAGCTTCTCCATAGTGCCAACAAACCCGTATCCGGCCGCCGTCACACCGATGGAGCCCACCAGGCTGGCCTTGTCGGCGTAGATCTGGTCAGCGGCACTGGCAATGTAATAGGCACCGGAGGCACCCAGGTCGGAAATCACCGCGTACAGCTTGGTTTCCGGGTGCAGGCCACGCAGACGGCGAATCTCGTCATACACATAGCCCGACTGCACCGGGCTGCCGCCTGGGCTGTTGATGCGCAGGATCACGCCCTTGACCTTGGGATCTTCAAACGCAGCACGCAGGCTGCTGACGATATTGTCGGCGCTGGCGGGCTCCTTGTCGGCGATCACCCCACGCACTTCGATCAACGCGGTGTAATTGGCGCCACGGGTTGCGCTCTTTTCCATATCCATCAGCGGGCTGAACAGCGCCAGCATGAGCAACAGGTAAGTAAAGGTCAGCAACTTGAAGAAAATCCCCCAGCGCCGTGCTCGACGCTGTTCCTGGACACCGGCCAGGAGCGTCTTCTCCAGCAGCTTCCAGCTCTTTTCATCACCGTTTTCAGCCTTTTCAGGCGCTTTCCACTCGTCACTCATACCATCAACCCCAGCAAAGACTTATTGGGCCCGATTGAGCCAGGCCTGCAATTCAGAAAAATGATCAATCGTGACCCGAGGTTCGTAGTGCTGCAAAGCCTCGGCGGACTGGGCGCCATAGCTGACCGCCACGCTGTCCATGCCGGCGTTGCGCGCCATCATCAGGTCGAAGGAAGCATCGCCCACCATCAGCGCCTGTCGCGGCGAGACGCCGCAATGAGCAATGATCTGCTCCAGCATCAGAGGGTGAGGTTTGCTGGCGGTTTCATCCGCAGCGCGAGTGATATCAAAAGAATCTTCAAAGCCATGCGCCTTGAGCACCCGGTCCAACCCGCGACGGGCCTTGCCGGTGGCCACGGCCAGGTGATAGCCCTGGGCGCGAAAGGCCTCCAGCGACTGCGCCACACCGTCGAACAGCGGTGAAGGCGTAGCCTCCAGCGCGATGTAGTGATCAGCATAATGGTCGCGGAATGTCACCAGCTCAGCGTCACTGATCTGGGGGTACAGGGTACGGATCGCCTCAGGCAAGCCCAGACCGATAATGCCCTTGACCGCCAGGTCAGTGCACAACTCAAAGCCCGAACGCTTGGAAGCGGCGTGCATCGACTCGACAATCCGACCAATGGAATTACACAGGGTGCCGTCCCAATCAAAAATCAGCAGCTTGTAGTCAAGGTGCGACACTCAAACGCTCCACGGTCTTGGCCCACATCTCATCGACCGGCGCCTGCAGCTTCAGCTCGCCGCCGTCAGGCAGCGGCACGGTGAGCATGTAGGCGTGCAGGAACAGGCGCTTGCCGCCAAGGTCGCGGATTTCCTTGGAAAAACCCTCATCGCCGTACTTGGTATCGCCAGCAATGCAGTGGCCCGCATGCAAGGTGTGCACGCGAATCTGGTGGGTACGCCCAGTAACGGGTTTGGCCTCGACCATGGTGGCGAAGTCGCCGAAGCGACGCAGCACCTTGAACAGGGTCAGGGCTTCTTTGCCCTCTTCGTCCACTTCGACCATGCGCTCGCCGGAGCGCAGGTTGCTCTTCTGCAACGGCGCGCGAACGCTCTTGATCGAACTGGCCCAGTTGCCGCGCACCAGCGCCATGTAGCGCTTGTCCACGCCATCGCCGCGCAGGGCGGTGTGCAGGTGGCGCAACATGCTGCGCTTCTTGGCGATCATCAACAGGCCAGAGGTGTCGCGGTCTAAGCGGTGGACCAGCTCCAGCTCCTTGCAATCCGGGCGCAACTGACGGAAGGCTTCGATCACGCCGAAATTCAGGCCGCTGCCACCGTGAACCGCAATACCGCAGGGCTTGTTGATCACGATCAGCTTGTTGTCTTCGAAGACAATCGATGCTTCAAGGCGCTGCAGCAGGCCTTGAGCCAGAGGCACAGGCTCGTCGCGCTCAGGCACGCGCACCGGTGGCACACGGACAATATCGCCCGCCTGCAGCTTGTACTCAGGCTTGATGCGCCCCTTGTTCACGCGCACTTCGCCTTTACGCAAAATGCGGTAGATCAAGGTCTTGGGCACGCCTTTGAGCCTGGCCAGGAGAAAATTATCGATGCGTTGGCCGGCATATTCCGGCGAGACCTCAAGCAGCTGGACGCTGGGGGTCTGGGGGGCGGTAGTCGTCATGGCGGCGATGATAACAATTTTTTATGGAATTGAAGCACTTAATCATTGCTGCTATAGTCGCGAACGCCGCCAAAAGCGGCCTGGACAGAGGACTAGCGGCAAACTGCCGGCCCTGACCATCGCAATTCATCAGGACGCGAGGCCGTCCTACGGGGCGTTCACCACCCTGGAAGGCTTGAGATTGTAACAAGCGCAGGTGACATGAGGCCTGAAGCGAGTGCAGAAAGCAGAGTGAATACTCGCGTTCTGCGCCGATATTTACGGCCAGTTCACAAAGTGCAGTCAGTCTTGAGCCGGACCACGGCGAATGCTTCGGAAACAACGCCTGTTAAGAGCTGAGTGAGAGCGCAGTCGCCCACACTCAGTCTTGTTTAGCCATGAGCGTGGACTCCCCATTGGAGAACACGGTAAATGCCAACCCGCTGCGGATTCTGCGCGCGGCAGCACCCGAATTATCAGGGATACGTGTAGGGTGGAGATGCACAACCGTCGGACCGTGTAGCACTAGGCTTATATTTAGACGCTTCATCTCGTCCACAGTCGCCGGTTGATTCCTCCTCCTGACCTTAGCTTTTGTTGAAGTGGTGCCTTTGTCACCACCGCTAACAAGCAGGACGCGTCCGTCGCGATACCGGCCCAATTGGCCGATTTTGCTGGACACTGGAGTGGCCAACCACTCTTGACGCACCTGACACCGACCGTGAGAAGTCGTGTGTGCCGAACGCCGTTTCCGGCAGCCCGGAAACCGACGGTACAACATGAAAAGAATGCTGATTAACGCAACTCAACCCGAAGAGTTGCGTGTTGCACTGGTAGATGGCCAACGCCTCTACGACCTGGACATCGAATCCGGTGCACGCGAGCAAAAGAAGGCCAACATCTATAAAGGCCGTATTACTCGCATCGAACCAAGCCTTGAGGCTGCCTTTGTCGATTTCGGCTCCGAGCGCCACGGCTTCCTGCCCCTCAAAGAAATCTCCCGCGAATACTTCAAGAAAGCCCCAGAAGGCCGCGTGAACATCAAGGACGTCCTGAGCGAAGGCCAGGAAGTCATCGTTCAGGTCGAAAAAGAAGAACGTGGCAACAAGGGCGCCGCCCTGACCACCTTCATCAGCCTGGCCGGCCGCTACCTCGTGCTGATGCCGAACAACCCACGTGCCGGCGGCATCTCCCGTCGCATCGAAGGCGAAGAGCGCAACGAACTGCGTGAAGCGCTGAACGGCCTGATCGCACCAGCCGACATGGGCCTGATCGTGCGTACTGCCGGCCTGGGCCGCAGCAGCGAAGAAATGCAGTGGGACCTCGACTACCTGCTGCAACTGTGGACCGCCATCAAAGAAGCGTCCCTGGATCGTTCCGCGCCGTTCCTGATCTACCAGGAAAGCAACGTGATCATCCGCGCCATCCGCGATTACCTGCGCCAGGACATCGGCGAAGTGCTGATTGACAGCGTTGAAGCCCAGGACGAAGCCCTGACCTTCATCCGCCAGGTGATGCCGCAGTACGCCAGCAAGATCAAGCTGTACGAAGACAGCGTGCCGCTGTTCAACCGTTTCCAGATCGAAAGCCAGATCGAGACCGCTTTCCAGCGTGTCGTCGAACTGCCTTCCGGTGGCTCCATCGTGATCGACCCGACCGAAGCCCTGGTGTCCATCGACATCAACTCGGCGCGCGCCACGAAGGGTAGCGACATCGAAGAAACCGCCCTGCAGACCAACCTGGAAGCGGCTGAAGAAATCGCCCGCCAACTGCGCCTGCGTGACATCGGCGGCCTGATCGTGATCGACTTCATCGATATGACCCCCGCCAAGAACCAGCGCGCCGTGGAAGAGAAAGTCCGCGAATGCCTGGAAGCTGACCGTGCCCGCGTACAGGTCGGCCGCATCTCGCGCTTCGGCCTGCTGGAAATGTCCCGTCAGCGCCTGCGTCCATCCCTGGGCGAGAGCAGCGGCATCGTCTGCCCGCGTTGCAACGGCACCGGCATCATCCGTGACGTTGAATCGCTGTCCCTGGCGATCCTGCGCCTGATCGAAGAAGAAGCCCTGAAAGACCGCACCGCCGAAGTCCGCGCACAAGTGCCGATCCCGGTTGCCGCTTTCCTGCTCAACGAAAAACGCAACTCGATCACCAAGATCGAACTGCGCACCCGTGCCCGTATCGTGATCCTGCCGAACGATCACCTCGAAACGCCGCACTTCGAAGTACAGCGCCTGCGTGACGACAGCCCGGAAGCCCACAGCGGCCAATCCAGCTACGAAATCGCTGCTGCCGCTGCCGAAGTGGAAGAAGTCCAGCCAGCCGCCGCGACCCGCACCCTGGTGCGCCAGGAAGCTGCCGTGAAGACCGCGCCTGCCCGTGCCAACGCACCGGTGCCGGTTGAAGCCGCTGCCCCGGTTGCTGCGCCGGCCGCCCTGCCTGAGCCAAGCCTGTTCAAGGGCCTGGTGAAGTCGCTGGTCAGCCTGTTCGCCACCAAGGAAGAGCCTGCGGCACCGGTTGTGGTTGAAAAGCCTGCAACCGAACGCCCAGCGCGCAACGAAGAACGTCGCAACGGTCGCCAGCAGAGCCGCAACCGTAACGGTCGTCGTGACGAAGAGCGCAAGCCACGTGAAGAACGTGCGCCGCGCGAAGAGCGCGCCCCTCGTGAAGAGCGTGCACCTCGCGAAACCCGTGAAGAAACCCCGGCCGTAGCCCGTGAAGAACGTGCACCGCGTGAAGAGCGCACACCACGTACCCCACGCGCTCCGCGTGAAGATCGCAAGCCGCGCGGCGAGCGTGAAGAACGTGTGCGTGAACTGCGCGAGCCACTGGATGCCACCCCAGCTGTTGCTGGCGCTGCAGCCGCCACCGCTGAGGAGCGTCCAGCTCGCCAGCCACGTGAAGAGCGTGCGCCACGTGAAGAGCGCCAGCCGCGCCCTCCGCGTGAAGAGCGTCAACCACGTACCGAGCAAGCCGCTGCCACCAGCGAAGAAGAAGTGCTGACCGGCGAAGAGCAACTGCAGGAAGACGGCCAGGACAACGCCGAAGGCGATCGTCCACGCCGCCGCTCCCGTGGCCAGCGTCGTCGCAGCAACCGTCGTGAGCGTCAGCGTGATGCCAACGGCAACGTGATCGAAGGCTCGGAAGAGACCGGCGAGAACGCAGAAGGCACGAACAACGAGCCAACGGGTGCCGAACTGGCTGCCGGCCTGGCCGTTACCGCTGCGGTTGCCAGCTCGGTGATCAGCGCACCGGCTGAAGCCCAGGCGCATGAACAGGCTGAACGCGCGACTGCCGCTGTTGAAGAAACCGCAGCTGTAGAAGCGCCAGTTGCCGAGACCCCTGTGGTTGAAGCACCGGTCGTTGAAGCAACCTCTCCTATCGAAGCCCCAGTGGTTCCGGAAGTGGAAGTGGCACCGACCCGCGACGCCCAGCCAGAAACCGAAGTGATTGCGGTAGAACCCGCTCCGGTGGCTGAGCCTGAACCAGTGGTTGAAGCCGCTGCTCAAGCCCCGGCGATCGAAGAAGCTGCCCCGGTGGTGCGTGAAGTTCGCGAAGAACAGACCGCCTTCCAGTGGACTGCCGAACCGGCCGCCCCGGTTGAAGCGCCAGCCCCTGCCCCCGTGGTAGAAGAAGCGCCAGCACCGGTTGCCGAAGTCGTGGTTGCAGAGCCAGCACCAGTGGTTGAGGCTGCTCCGGTGGTTGAACCTGCGCCAGCGGTTGAAGCGCCTGTGGTTGCCGAAGTTGCCGCCCCGGTGGTTGAAGCCACACCGGCCAGCGCCCTGACCGAAAACGGCCGTGCGCCGAACGACCCACGTGAAGTGCGTCGTCGTCGCAAGGAAGCCGAGGCCGCCGCTGCTGCAGCAGCTGCTGCACCGGCCGTGGTCGAAGCTGTCGAAGCGCCAGCTCCGGTTACTGAAACCGTTGTTGAGCACAAGGCCCTGGAAGAAGAGCACGAACCTAAACCGTTCGCCTGATTCCTTCAGCCACTAAAAAGCCCCGCCTGAGTGATCAGGCGGGGCTTTTTTATTCAAGCGGAAAAACCGATCCATCACTTGTGCAATGTCTTCACCAGCCCATACCGCCCGCCATCTTATCGTAACGATTTGCCGCGTTCTCAAGCCGCTGTTGCCCGGCAGCGTTCGAGAATACTGGCCTATTTTTTCCTGAATTGGACTCCTGAGGCTTCACATCAGCTTTCACCTCGGCTTTCGGCTGATCTGTCACGCCGGAGACAGGAGAAGACTGCACAACAGGAGGGGTAGGGACATAAGGTTGAATTCTAGGCATTAGCGCTACTCTGATTTTCGTTAAGGAACCGTAGCGGAACTGCTACAGCGACCTCATTTAATAAACAGCCGTAAATTTCGGACATCAGAGTTATCGCAATGCGAGGTCAGAGCAGTCGCCAACAGTTGTACCCGCACTTGCATCCTCATACCTCAGCTGTCTGGGTATATCCACGTCCCATAACACGCCAGGATCATCCACCTGCACCTCTCTTACAACGGCATACGCAAACAGCGGCTTTGCCCCACGGTCACCGCTAAGCGCCATTAATGCCGGCCCAAACGAACGCGCAAAGGCAACCGGATGTCCATATTGTCCAGCGTGCGCCAGCACATTGATGCCTTCCAGGCCCTCTATCACACGCTCAATACTGGAGGGCCGTATAAACGGCATATCCCCCAGCACCACCAACCAGCCATCCGCCGTGCCGCTGGCGGCTACGGCTGCGGCGATGCTTTCACCCATGCCGGCTGACTGCAGCAGCAAGACCTGGCAGCCATACGCTTCGGCCAACCGAATGACCTCCGTGCGATCCGGCGAGGTCACCAGCCAGCGCGCCACCAGGCGATCCGGCAAATTCACCAATACCTGCTCGATCACCGGACGCGTCACGCCATCATGACCCACGCAATCGGCGAGCAATTTATCCTGGTCAGCCCCCGCCTCGGCTCGGAACCGGCTGCCCTGCCCCGCCGCCAAAACAATCGCCGTCACCATTACTCAGCAACCACCGGCAGGGGCTTTTTCTGCATCGGCGCCACGCCGTTCTTGATCGCGACAATTTCCGCCATCAACGACAAGGCGATCTCCGCCGGCGTATGGCTACCGATATGCAAACCAATCGGCCCATGCAAACGCGCAATGGCCTGTGCCGATAAGCCCAGCGCCGCCAGATCCTCGCGACGCTTCTGGCTATTGACCCGCGAACCCAGCGCGCCAATGTAGAAGGCACTGGAGTTCAGTGCCGTCAGCAAGGCCATATCGTCGAGGCGCGGATCATGGGTCAGGCAGACAATTGCCGTACGCTCGTCGGTCTGGATGTTCAGCACCGCCTCATCAGGCATGCCCGGCACGAAGCGACCGTGCTGCGCCTCCCAGCCGTAGACAAACTCTTGGCGCGGGTCGCAGATCAGCACTTCGAAATCCAGCAAGCGCGCCATCTCCGCCACGTAGCGTGACAACTGCCCGGCGCCGATCAATAACAGGCGCCAACGCGGGCCGTAGATGGCCCGCAGGCGCTCACCATCAAATGTGACGACATCAGTCTTACTCGCCGCGCTCAGGCTCACGTGACCCGTGGCAAGGTCCAGTTCGCGCGCGACAATTTCATGGGCCTCACAGCGTGCGAGCAACTCCGCGACCCAGGCCCAATCGTCCACGCGCTCTTCAGTGAGGCGCAGCGTGCCGCCACACGGCAAGCCGAAACGCGCGGCCTCGTCGCGAGTCACGCCGTACGTCACCAACTGCACCGGCGGGCCGTCATGCGCCAGACGGCCATCCTGCAAGCGGGCGATCAAGTCGTCCTCGATGCAACCGCCGGATACCGACCCAATGACCACGCCGTCGCCACGCAAGGCCAACATCGCGCCCGGTGGACGCGGCGCACTGCCCCAGGTCTGGACCACGCTATACAACACCACCTGCTGCCCCGCGCGGCGCGATTCGAGCACGCTGCGCAGGACATTCAAATCAACACTGTCCATAAATCCTCCTGCCAGTCTGCGTTTGGAACCTGCCATGTGGCGCGAATTTCATCGAGTAGATGACTCTAAGTGAAAATATTGCATAAAAGTAATCCCACACAAACGCAAACGCCCCGAACCAGTCGGGGCGTTTGCGGATAGCTGTCAGCGTGGGTTCACGCCATCAGCGGCTTACTTGATCACCGGTGCAGGGCCTTCGGCCACGCCCAGGTCATCTTCTTCACGGGTGTCGGAGATACCGCGACCACCGGAAGCCAACTCGCTTTGCAGTTGATCGGTGTCCAGTTCCTTGACCCACTTGGCCACAACGAGGGTGGCAACGGCGTTACCGACCAGGTTGGTCAGTGCGCGGGCTTCGGACATGAAGCGGTCGATACCCAGGATCAGCGCCAGGCCGGCAACCGGCAGGTGGCCGACAGCCGACAAGGTGGCAGCCAGTACGATAAAGCCACTACCAGTCACGCCGGCAGCGCCTTTGGAGGACAGCAGCAGCACCAGCAGCAGGGTGATCTGGTGGGTGATGTCCATGTGGGTGTCAGTCGCCTGGGCGATGAACACGGCAGCCATGGTCAGGTAGATCGAGGTACCGTCGAGGTTGAACGAGTAGCCGGTCGGAATCACCAGGCCTACGACGGATTTCTTCGCACCCAGACGCTCCATCTTGATCAGCATGCGTGGCAATGCGGATTCGGAGGAAGACGTACCCAGAACGATCAGCAGCTCTTCACGGATGTAGCGGATCAGTTTCAGCACGCTGAAACCGTGAGCGCGGCAGATACCACCCAGCACCACCAGCACGAACAGCAGGCACGTGATGTAGAAGCAGATCATCAGCTGGCCCAACTGCACCAGGGAACCTACACCGTAGGCACCGATGGTGAACGCCATGGCGCCCAGGGCACCGATTGGCGCGAGCTTCATGATCATGTTGATGATGTTGAACATCACGTGGGCGAAGCGATCAATGAAGTCCAGCACCGGCTTGCCGTAGGCACCCAGGCGATGCAGGGCGAAACCGAAGATCACCGAGAACATCAGCACCTGCAGGATGTCGCCGTTGGCGAAGGCGCCGACGATGGTGTTCGGGATCACGTTAAGCAGGAAGCCAACGATGCTCTGGTCGGCACCGGCAGTCACATAGGCAGCGACTTTGGAGGCGTCCAGGGTTGCCACGTCGATGTGCATGCCGGCGCCCGGTTGCACGACGTTCACCACGATCAGGCCGATCAGCAGTGCGATGGTCGACACGATTTCGAAGTACAGCAGCGCGTAGCCGCCGGTTTTGCCGACCGATTTCATGCTTTGCATGCCAGCGATGCCGCTGACTACGGTGCAGAAGATAATCGGGGCAATGACCATTTTGATCAGCTTGATAAAGCCGTCACCCAGTGGCTTGAGCGCCACACCGGTCTGCGGGTAGAAGTGACCGAGCAAAATACCGATAACGATTGCAACGATCACCTGGAAATACAGGGATTTGTAGATTGGCTGACGAGTCGTCATTGCAAAGTTCCTCAATCGTCCCGTGTGGCAAATATCCGCCATTGCCCACGACACTTGAATTGCGAACCCTCCTGCACTGGAGGGATTTGTTGTTTGCGAGACCTGTAGGACCAGGCCTGCGCTGTAATCCTTATCGCAAACGCCGTGCCACTTTGCTGAAAATCCCTGAGGGCCTTACGACATCAGGGCTACGGATTTTAAAGCACCCTCCAAAGTGCCAAGTCAGCTGGCGGATTTCCGCCGCACTGTCCAATCCCGTCCTACAATTTGGCGGATATCCGCCTTGTCGCCCTGCCAAGTGATGACTACCATCCGCCCTTCCATGGACGAGGGCCCCGTATGCGTGAACGTACCATCGCCAGTCATTACGCCCGGGCAGCCCTCGGCGGTGCGCGTCGGGCCGGTTACGACTATTCGGGCCTGCTGCAACAGCTGGGCATCACCCCGGAACTGTTGAGCGAACCCCGCGCCCGCATTGCGCCCGAGCAATTTACCCGGCTGTTGCAAATGCTCTGGCTGGCTCTGGACGATGAATACCTGGGCTTCGCCGAGGGCCCTAGCAAACGCGGCACCTTCGCCATGATGTGCCATGCGCTGATCCACTGCCGCACGCTGGAGAAGGCTCTGGAGCGCGGCCTATTATTTTATAGCCTATTCCCACAAGGCCCGCGCTGGCAGCTGACACGAGAAGGCGAAATGGCCCGCTTGAGCCTGGATGATTCTCAGCTGTGGGACCCGGATCACTTCCTCAGCGAATGCCTGCTGGTGATCTGGCACCGCCTGGGCAGTTGGCTGATCGGCCAGCGCATTCGTTTGCACCAGGCCACGTTCAGCTACCCGATGCCGGCGCACGCCGCTGAATATGACCTGCTGTTTCCCTGCACCCTGGTGTTCGGTGCCCCGAACAGCAGCCTGGTGTTTCCCGCCCGCTACCTGAGCCTGCCGCTGTTGCAGGACGAGCGCACCCTCAAGCATTTCCTTGAGCGTTCCCCCGCCGACCTGCTGTCACGCCCGGATGAAGGCGACAGTTTGAGCAGCCAACTGCGACGCTTGTTGAGCCGTGACCGCACGCCGTGGCCCGACCTGGAAGCCGTCGCCCAGCACCTGCACGTCAGCCCGCAGACCCTGCGCCGACATTTGCGCGAGGAAGGCACCAGCTTTCAGGCACTCAAGGATGAGTTGCGGCGGGACATCGCCATCTACCACCTGGGACGGGCGGATTTGTCGTTGCAGGAGATTGCCGAGCAGTTGGGGTTCTCCGAACCGTCGGCGTTTCATCGGGCGTTCAAGAAGTGGACAGGGCTGACGCCTGGGGCGTATCGGGCGCAGGAGAGTTAGCGCTGCGTCGTTTGTGAGGGCCTCATCGGGGCAAGCCCCCTCCCACATTTTGAATTTATTCACACATCAAACTTTGTGAACACAGTCAAAGGTGGGAGGGGGCTTGCCCCCGATAGGGCCAGCCAAGCCACCAAAGATCACACAGACGGAAAGTGAATCTTGAACGCCGCGCCACCCAGCGGTGAATCCCCCAGGGTCAGTCGCGCGCCGTAGCTTTCGATGATGTCCTTGACCACCGCCAACCCGATCCCCTGCCCCGGGTGCTGGCGGTCCAAGCGCTCGCCCCGTTGCAGAATCCGTGCACGCTGGTCTGGCGGTACTCCAGGGCCGTCATCTTCGATGCACAATTCGATGCCCTCAAGATTTTCCACCAGGCTGATGCGCACTTCGCTCAGGCACAGCCGATAGGCGTTTTCCAGCAGATTGCCGAGCAATTCGAGCAGGGCGCCCTTCTCGATCGGCACATCGCAGGCGTCCGGTAATTCAAGGACCACTGTGACGCGCTTGTCGCGGTAGACCTTGTCCAGCGTATCGCACAGGCTTTGCAGGACCGGCTCCAGGCGTACCTGATGGCGCACCAGACCGCTTTTGCGCAAGCTGGCACGCTGCAACTGATAGCTGATCTGCTGGCTCATGCGCTCGATCTGGGATTGCAGCACCCAGGCCTGATCGCGGTCTTCCGGGCGCTGCGCCATGTCTTCGCTCACGCTTTGCAACACAGCCAGCGGTGTTTTCAGGCTGTGGGCCAGGTCATCGAGGGAGTCGCGGTAACGCGCCCGCTGCTCGCGCTCGCTGTGCAGCAGGCGGTTCAGGGAGCCCGTGAGCCGCAGCAATTCGCGCGGGTGTTGTTCGGAGAGGCTTTCACGGGTGCCGCCTTCGATCTGGTCAAGCTCCTGGCTCAATCGCCGCAGGGCTTGCAGGCCCCAGGTCAGGCCCAACCACAGCAAGGTCAGCAGCACCAACAATGCCGCGCCGAAACCCAGGTAGAGGTTTTCGCGCAGGCCTTCGAGGGTCAGTTGGTATTCGCGCACCGGTTGCAGGGCCACGATACTGAACGCCGCGCTCTTGCCGCCGAGCAGCTTGACCTCGACGTCGTAGACGAAGAACTCCTGGCCGTCGGCCTCGCGAATCCGCGCAAACTCGTTGCCGCGCCCGTCATAGCGCGGCTTGTAGTTGATGTTTTCGTCGCGGGTTGCCCGCGAGCGCCATACCAGGTGGCCTTCACGGTCGTAGATATAGCCGAGCAAGCGGCTATCGGCGAGGTTGAAACGCTCATCCGGCAATTGCGCCGGCATCAGCAGGCGATTGTTTTCCACCCGCGCCGCGGAGATCAGCGTGGTGACGTCCGACGCCAGGCGCTGCTCAATGGAGTCTTGCAGTGCCAGGCTGAACGCGCCCTGCATGGCGGGCAACAGGCCCAGCATAAACAGCACGGCCAGGGTGGCAGCCGCGAGCATCAAGCGCACACGTAGCGAGCGGATCAACGGCAGCGCTCATTGAACAGGTAACCCAGGCCGCGCACGGTGTCGATCGGCTTGAACCCGGCCGGGCCTTCCAATTTACGGCGCAGTCGACCGACCAGGACTTCGATGACATTCGGATCACGCTCGTCGTCGTCGGGGTAGAGCTGCTCCATCAAGCGGTCCTTGGCGACCACCTGCTGGTGATGGCGCATCAGGTATTCGAGGATGCGGTATTCATAGGCGGTCAATGCCAGAGGCTGTTCGTCGAGAGACGCTTGCTTGCGGTTGAGATCGAGCAGCAAGGGGCCGGCGACGATGGTCGACTGGGTAAAGCCGCTGGAGCGGCGCAGCAAGGCGTTCATCCGCGCCTCCAGCTCTTCGAACTGGAACGGCTTGACCACGTAGTCGTCGGCGCCGGCGGCCAGGCCTTCGACCTTGTCCTGCCAGTTGCCACGCGCGGTGAGGATCAGGATCGGAAAGGTCTTGGCCTGGCTGCGCAGTTGGCGGATCAGGTCCAGGCCGCCCATGCCGGGCAGGCCCAGGTCGATGATCGCCAGGTCATGGTTGAATTGACCGGTCTGGTACAGGGCCTCTTCGGCATTGGCCACGGCCTCGACTACGTGGCCGCTGTCGGTCAGGCGGGTAAACAGGTGATGACGCAGCAGCGCCTCATCTTCCACCACCAGCAATTTCATAAGGCTCTCCAAAGCAAATCAACTGTCCGACAGAGGGATATCATAGCGGCCCTGCAGGTCTTGCGGGCGCAGTTTAATGCCATTGAACTGGCCGGTCAGGTGTTCATAGCCAGCGCGATAGCTCGGCTGCGGGGCGGCCAAGCCAAGGGACTGCCCCCAGGGCGTGGGCTGACTGCCCGCGTCTTCGATACTGACACGCTGCATCAAGATGCTGGATTTCTTGGTTTTCTCACGACCGAATGCGGCAAAGGCACCATCGGAGGCCTGAACCCCTGCGGTGGCACTGAGCATGGTTAACGCCAACATCAGCTTTTTGATCGCAGTCATGGTGCTACCTCATACGCGTTTGGCTGTGAGGCCAGACTACGCAGGCGCCCCTGAACTCCCCCTGAACAGGCTCTGAACCTCACCTGAACCACGGCGGGCTATCCTCTTGCTCCTCAACTCGGCAAAATACCGCCCATGACGCCCCTACCCGCTTGCTGCACCCCACTCGACGCCCATTGGCCGCTGCCCGAACCCTTGCCGGGCACGGTGTTTCTCAGCACCCGCTTTGACCCCGCATTGCTGGCCCCCGGCGACTTCCAGCACTGCGCCGTGCCGCCACCGGCGAGCATCCAGCGCTCGGTGGCCAAGCGTCAGGCCGAGTTTCTCGCCGGTCGCCTGTGCGCGCGCGCGGCCCTGCAACAGCTCGATCACACCCGTTGCATCCCGGCGATCGGCGAAGACCGCGCACCGGTGTGGCCCGCCCACATCAGCGGTTCCATTACCCACAGCACCGGACATGCCGCCGCGATTGTCGGGCACAAGGCGCAATGGCGCGGGTTGGGGATGGACCTGGAGAACGTACTGAGCCTGGAACGGGCAGAGCGTCTGGCTGGGGAAATTCTGACGGCGCAAGAGCTGCAGCGTATGGCTGATGTGCCGCGAGAGCAGATCGCCTTGCTGGTGACACTGACGTTTTCGGTCAAGGAGAGCGTGTTCAAGGCGCTCTACCCGATCGTGCAGAAGCGCTTCTATTTTGAGCATGCCGAGGTGCTGGAGTGGTCAGAGGCCGGGCATGTGCGCTTGCGCTTGCTCACAGACCTGTCCAGCGAGTGGTGCCACGGCAAGGAACTTACCGCGCAGTTTGCGGTGAATGAGGGGCAGTTGTTGAGCCTGATTGCCATCGGCGCTTGATAGACCGACATCAGCGTTTATCTTGATCCCTGGGCCAACTCAAGCTGAAACACGCGCCGCCCAAATTATTGCTTTTGCTGATCAATGCCCTGCCGCCATGCCAGTAGATAATCCGCCGCACAATCGACAACCCCAGGCCATGCCCGCCCGAGGCACGGGTGCGGCTGTCGTCCAGGCGCAGGAACGGCGTGAAGATACGCTCCCAGGCGCTTTCCGGCACACCGGGCCCGTCGTCCTCCACATCAATACGACAACGCACCTGGCCCACCTGATAACTGATCAACACCTGGCCCTGGGCGTGGCGCATGGCGTTGCTCACCAGGTTTTGCAGGGCGCGGTGCAAGTAACGCGGCTCGGCATCGACCCAGGCGTCATCCCAATGCGTTGAGGACAGGCAAATACCCCGTGCCACGGTCACCTGCGGGCGCAGTGGCGATAATTCGCCGATCACTTGATCAAGCAGCGCATCGAGGTCGACCCGCTGGAAAATCAACGCCGGCGCCCCCTGTTCCAGCCTTGCATAGGTGAGCATTTCATCCACCAGGCCGTCGAGGTCCTGGATATCACTGTCCATGCCTTCCAGGTACTTGCGCCGCGCTTCAGGCGTGGCGGCGTCGCCGATCATCTCCAGGCCGAAGCGCAGGCGCGCCACCGGTGTGCGCAATTCATGGGACACCGCGCGCACCAGTTCACGCTGGATCGCCAACAGTTGCTGCAGGTGCTCGGCCATACCATTAAAGGCCGCCGCCAGGCGCCCCACCGAATCGGCGCCCCGGGCTGGCACACGTACCTCCAGATTGCCTTTGGCGATGCGCGTGGCGGCGGCTTCCAGGCCTCGGAGCCGGCGCTCCAGCTGACGCACCAATAGATAGACAATCAGGCCGATCAGGGTCAGGCCGATCAACGCGATCAGGACCAGCCATTGCGCCGGGTACGGGCTCATCTGATACAGCGGGCCGAGTTCCAGCACCCAGGGCGTTCCGACCATGCCGGCAAACACGCGGATCGAATCGCCGCCCTTGCCCAGGGCCATGACCGTATCGCCCTCCGATACTCGGCGGCGTTGGTCGTCGTCCATATCGGCCTGGTCGAGGGTCATCAGGTGCATTTCGAAACCAAAGCCCTTGGCCTCCTTTATATCCGCCAGCCGTTGCGGCTGCTCGGCCACGGGGAAGCGCACCAATTCGTCGGCCAGCAGGTAAATGGTCGCGCGGGCCAGTTGCTCGCTGATCTGCTGCACCTCGCCCGTAAGCACCCACTGTTCCTTATCGCTGACCAGGCGCAGCACCCTTGCGGCGTGGGGGCCGGTTTGTTCCACCAGCACCTGGCCGCGTTGCAGGCGGGTGCGCTGGCTGAGGTCCAGTTGGGCATCGGTAAGGCTGCGTAATTCCAGGGGGATGCCGAGCAAACGCTCCCACACGGCCAGGGCGCGCTGGCGTTCGATGGCGCTCATGGGCTGCAGGTTGTCGCCCATCAAGGCAAAGGTGCCGTGGGCCAGGCGCTCACGGTATTGGCCGCTGCGCACCTCGTTGAGCAGGTGCAGGGCCAGCACGCCGAGCAGCGCCACCAGAATCAGCGCCGCGCACATGCCGCCATAGATACGCAGGAAGATCGAGTTCACAGCGGCATATCGGCGGCGGCTTCAGGGACGAACAAATAGCCTTTGCTGCGGATGGTCTTGATCAGCCGAGGGTGGATCGGGTCATCGCCGATTTTCGGGCGAATCCGTGAGATGCGTACATCAATGGAGCGGTCCTGGCCGTCATAGCCGATGCCGCGCAGGGCGATAAAGATTTCTTCGCGAGACAGGATGCGCCCGGCATTCGCCACCAGCAGCCACAGCAGGTCGAACTCGGCACTGGTCAACTCGATACCGTTATCGTGCAGCCAGGCTTCGCGCAGGGCGTTATCCACCACCAGAGGGCCGAATTGCAGGCGGCGCTGGTTTTCCACACTGGCGGGCTCCGCCGGCTCACTGCGGCGTAACAGGGCCTGGATGCGCGCCAGCAACAGGCGCGGGCGCACGGGTTTACACACGTAATCGTCGGCGCCCATGTCCAGGCCCAGCACCTGGTCCATGTCGTCGGTACGGGCGGTGAGCATCAGGATCACGCCGTCGTAGCGCTCGCGCACCTTGCGACAGATACTCAGACCGTCTTCGCCAGGCAGCATCAGGTCGAGAATCACCAGGTCCGGTTGCTCGGCGATGATCCGCGCCGCAGCCAGGGCGCCATCACCTTCCACAGAAACCCGCAGGCCGTTGCTTTCCAGGTAATCGCGGGTCAACTCGGCGAGTCGCTCGTCGTCCTCGACGATCAGGATTTGCCAGGCTTCTTGCTCCACGGGTGATCCTCGTTGTTATAAAGGGATTCGTTGGCCGAGTAGGCCACACCTTATTTGTAATGTTTTGAGGGCATAACAAAGGCCGATTGTAGCCATGGTCAAACCCTCTCGCACAAGCCGGGAAATCCATTCGGTGATCGCGTTTTTTTGTGATAGGGTTCGCGCCCTCAAAAACCCGACTGGCCGTTTTTTCCTTGGAATATTCAGTGACAAACGGCGCGATCCAGCAGTACTGCGGCCTACACGGGCGTTCCACGTTTCATACACATTTTACCCACAGCGTTATCCACAGGTAGTGCGTTGCTAAGCCCCCCAAAACGCATTATCTTGTAGCTCGGCGCTAAAAAAACCCTACATGTAGGGTTTTTGAGCGAAAAGACCCAACACAAATCAGACAAGAAACTCAAGCCCTTTCTTGCTCCTGTTTGGTCTAACCCAAGCATTTTTTGAAAGCCCAAACCGCGTACGCGGATGGCAGCCGTTTTCAAGCTCCAACAGCGGAAAACGGTACGGGTGTTGCAGTGCTTGAACCTGGCAACTGTCACCCACCAGAAATACGGCCAGAGGCTTTAGAGCCTTGAACCGAAGACTTCGGCATGGAAGCGGCGCGATCAGCCCCCTTCCTCCTGTCCCGAAGTTGTTATGCCAGGCCCAGGCCTGCTGTAAATGCTTCAGGACGGAACGGTGGGCACCGTGATGGTGCCCAAATAAATATAGAATGTGGAGACAACCCCCCATGCAAACCGACACAACTCGCGAGAACCCGCAAGGCTCCGTGCCGCAGGCCGCTGATTCGAATATGGATCTGGCCGCCACTGCACCTGGCCAATTGCGCGTGATCAAGCGTAACGGGACTGTCGTTCCTTACACCGACGACAAAATCACCGTCGCCATCACCAAAGCGTTTCTTGCAGTTGAAGGCGGCACCGCTGCCGCATCGTCGCGCATCCACGACACCGTTGCCCGCCTGACCGAACAAGTCACCGCGACCTTCAAGCGTCGCATGCCATCGGGCGGCACCATCCACATCGAAGAAATCCAGGACCAGGTCGAACTGGCCCTGATGCGTGCCGGCGAGCAGAAAGTTGCCCGTGACTACGTGATCTACCGCGATTCGCGCGCCAAGGAACGTGCCGTGCGCACCCCGGCCGAAGAAGCCGCCGTACAAGCGCACCCATCGATCCGCATCACCCTGGCCGACGGCAGCTTTGCACCGCTGGACCTGGGCCGCCTGAACACCATCATCACCGAGGCCTGCGAAGGCCTGGAAGAAGTCGACGGTGATCTGATCCAGCGCGAAACCCTGAAGAACCTGTACGACGGCGTGGCCCTGACCGACGTCAACACTGCCCTGGTGATGACCGCCCGTACCCTGGTTGAGCGTGAGCCGAACTACTCGTTCGTGACCGCGCGCCTGCTGATGGACACCCTGCGTGCCGAAGGCCTGGGCTTCCTGGGCGTGGCCGACAGCGCCACCCACCACGAAATGGCCGACCTGTACGCCAAGGCCCTGCCGGCCTACATCGCCAAGGGTATCGAATTCGAATTGCTGAACCCGATCCTGGCCACCTTCGACCTGGAAAAACTCGGCAAGGCGATCAACCACGAGCGCGACCAGCAGTTCACTTACCTGGGCCTGCAGACCCTGTACGACCGTTACTTCATCCACAAGGACGGGATCCGCTTCGAACTGCCGCAAGTGTTCTTCATGCGCGTGGCCATGGGCCTGGCGATCGAAGAGAAGCACAAAGAAGACCGTGCGATCGAGTTCTACAACCTGCTGTCGTCGTTCGACTACATGTCGTCCACCCCGACCCTGTTCAACGCCGGTACCCTTCGTCCACAGCTGTCGAGCTGCTACCTGACCACCGTGCCGGATGACCTGTCGGGCATCTACCACGCGATCCACGACAACGCCATGCTGTCCAAATTCGCCGGCGGCCTGGGCAACGACTGGACGCCAGTGCGCGCACTGGGTTCGTACATCAAGGGCACCAACGGCAAGTCCCAGGGCGTCGTACCGTTCCTGAAAGTCGTGAACGACACCGCCGTAGCGGTCAACCAGGGCGGCAAGCGCAAAGGCGCTGTGTGTGCTTACCTGGAAACTTGGCACATGGACATTGAAGAGTTCATCGAGCTGCGCAAGAACACCGGTGATGACCGTCGTCGTACCCACGACATGAACACCGCCAACTGGATCCCTGACCTGTTCATGAAGCGTGTCTTCGATGACGGCAAGTGGACCCTGTTCTCGCCATCCGAAGTGCCGGACCTGCACGACCTGACCGGCAAGGCCTTCGAAGAGCGCTACGAGTACTACGAAGCCCTCACCGAGTACCCAGGCAAGGTCAAGCTGTTCAAGACCATCCAGGCCAAAGACCTGTGGCGCAAAATGCTGTCGATGCTGTTCGAAACCGGCCACCCATGGCTGACCTTCAAGGACCCGTGCAACCTGCGCAGCCCGCAGCAGCACGTGGGCGTGGTCCACAGCTCGAACCTGTGCACCGAGATCACCTTGAACACCAACAAGGACGAGATCGCCGTTTGCAACCTGGGCTCGATCAACCTGCCGAACCACATCGTCAACGGCAAGCTGGACACCGCCAAGCTGGAACGCACCGTGAACACCGCCGTTCGCATGCTCGATAACGTGATCGACATCAACTACTACTCGGTGCCACAGGCGCAGAACTCCAACTTCAAGCACCGTCCGGTCGGCCTGGGCATCATGGGCTTCCAGGACGCGCTGTACCTTCAGCACATTCCTTACGGTTCGGATGCAGCGGTCGAGTTCGCCGACAAGTCCATGGAAGCGGTCAGCTACTACGCGATCCAGGCTTCCTGCGACCTGGCCGACGAGCGCGGTGCCTACGAGACGTTCCAGGGTTCGCTGTGGTCCAAGGGCATCCTGCCGCTGGATTCGCAACAGATCCTGATCGAGCAGCGTGGCCAGAAGTACATCGACGTTGACCTGAACGAATCCCTGGACTGGGCGCCGGTACGTGCCCGTGTGCAGAAAGGTATTCGTAACTCCAACATCATGGCCATCGCACCGACCGCGACCATCGCCAACATCACCGGCGTATCGCAGTCGATCGAACCGACCTACCAGAACCTGTATGTGAAATCGAACCTGTCGGGCGAATTCACCGTGATCAACCCGTACCTGGTTCGCGACCTGAAAGCCCGCGGCCTGTGGGACTCGGTCATGATCAACGACCTGAAGTACTACGACGGTTCCGTGCAGCAGATCGAACGCATCCCGCAAGAACTCAAAGAGCTCTACGCGACCGCCTTCGAAGTGGACACCAAGTGGATCGTTGACGCCGCCAGCCGCCGCCAGAAGTGGATCGACCAGGCTCAGTCGTTGAACCTGTACATCGCCGGCGCTTCGGGCAAGAAGCTCGACGTGACCTACCGCATGGCTTGGTACCGTGGCCTGAAAACCACTTACTACCTCCGTGCCCTGGCCGCGACCAGCACCGAGAAGTCGACCATCAACACCGGTAAGCTGAACGCAGTGTCCAGCGGCAACCACGGTGATGACTCGGTGCTCGCCGCACCGGCTGGCCCGGCACCCGTGCCAAAGGCCTGTGCGATTGACGAGCCGGATTGCGAAGCTTGCCAATAAGCTGAGCCGCAGGCGCTGAAAGGCGCCTGCTCGAAACCCCCGACATGCCCCCTGGGTGTGCCGGGGGTTTTCTTTTGCTCGCCAAATACATTCAACCGCAGGAGCTGGTTTGCCTGCGACAACGGTGTATCAGCCCCACCCAGTGGCTTGACGAAGCGCTATCGCAGGCAGAGCAATCCCCACCGTGGACCGAGTTATCTGTACGCCTCATGTTGCCGCCCAAAAAAAAGCCCCTCTTTCGAGGGGCTTCTTGTGCAGCGCTACCGCATCAGGTCATCTGAATGATGGTCTGCATGATGGTGCTCTGGGTAGAGATGGTCTTGGCGTTCGCCTGGTAGTTGCTCTGGGCCTTGATCAGGTCCACCAGCTCATTGGTCAGGTTGACGTTGGAGTTCTCCAGGGAGTTGGCCACGATCGAACCCAGGGTCCCGGCTTGCGGGGTGTCGTAACCTGGCTGACCCGAAGCGAAAGTCTCTCTCCAGCTGGTCCCACCTGCAGGCTGCAGGCCCTGTTCGTTGTTGAAGCTGGCCAGGGAGATTTGGCCAATGGCCTTGCTCTGCTGGTTGCTGAACGTGGCGAACAGTACACCACTGCCGTCGATTTTCAGGCCGGTGATCTGGCCAGTGGCGTAGCCGTCGGTGGTCGGCGGGTTACGGTAGCTGGCCGAGTTGTACTGGGTGATATTGCCCATGTTGACGGCAATAGGCCCTGCAGTGGCTTCATTTGGCGTCCAAACGCCGTCGGTCACCGAACCTGGGATCCAACCGGTGAGCGTGAGGGTCTTGCTGCTCACCCCGCCTGTCACGACATCCTTGAGCTTGCCGGCACCATCGAAGGTAATGGTGGATGGCACGGGAGCAGTGATGCCCGTCGTGGTCGGCTTGGAGCCATCCAGGTTACGGCCGTCGATCAACGTGTAGGCGTTCCACTCATTGGCGTCAGTTTTCACCATGTACTGCACCATCGAGTGCGAGTTGCCCTGGGAGTCGTACAAGGTGGTGCTGTACTGGGTGGTGAAGGTGGTGGTATCGGTTGGGTCGAACGGCTTGGTGGTCTGGTTGATCACCGGCTCCGACGAGTTCAGGTTACTGGTGGAGTCGACTTTGGTGGACGCCTTCGGCGGCAGGTACGACAGGTTCAGTTGCAGGTCGGTCAAGCCGCCCTTGATGATCTTGCCATCTTCATCCGCCGCATAGCCTTGCAGGCGCGAGGTGCCGGTGTTGTTGGTGATATAGCCATCTTTGTCGGCACGGAAAGCACCGCTACGGGTGTACTCCAGGGAGCCGTCGCTGCCCTTCTGCACGAAAAAGCCACCGCCCTGGATCGCCATGTCCAGCACGCCGCCGCTGTTGTTGACGTCACCCTGGGTGAACTGCTGGGACACAGCCGCCAGGTTCACGCCGTTGCCGATGCTGTTCTGGCCGGTGCCCAGCTTGGACGCGGCGTAGATGTCGGCGAATTCCGCACGGGACGATTTGAAGCCAGTGGTCGCGACGTTGGCGATGTTGTTGCCGGTCACGTCCAGTTGTTTGTTGGCCGCATAGAGGCCGCTAAGGCCGATATTAAAAGACATGTTTCTCTCCCTCTGCCGTATTTAGCCGGCTCTATGTACCGATAGTCTGAATTTGCGACAGCTTGACGCTGCCCATGCCACCGGCAAGGTTCAGCAGCATTTCGCCGCCGGTCTTGCTCAACGTCACGCTGGTTACTGTTGCCGGCAGCGAAGTTGCCAGGGCAACCGAGTCACCCTTGTCATTCTTGGTGGTGGCCGCGAAGGTGTAGGTGCCCGCGGGGGCCACTTCACCCTTGTCGTTCTTGCCATCCCAGATGAAGTCGGAGTTACCCGCGCTCTGGGCACCCATATCGATGGTGCGTACCACAATGCCGTCTTTGTCGGTGATCTTGATGGAAACGTTACCCGTCGCCGCCGTCACCGCCACCGAACCGGTCATGCTCTTGCTCGTATCCACCAGGGCCTTGTCGGTCTGGGTGATGATCGAGCGCCCTACCAGCGACGACGCCTGCAGCGCTTGCGACGAGCTGAAGTTACTGGAGATCGCATTCACCGAGTCGTTCAGGGTGTTGATGCCTTCCAGGCTGCTGAACTGCGCCAGTTGAGCAACGAACGCGCCGTTGTCCTGAGGCGACAGCGGGTTTTGGTTTTTCAGCTGAGTCACCAGCAGTTGCAGGAATGCATCTTTGCCCAGCGACTGATTGCCAGTGGCGGCGGAGGCAGTACTTGCCACATTGTTCGTTGCAGTGCTGACCTTGCTGTTGAACAGGTCCTGGACCGCAGTGTTGGTTGACGTATCAACAATGGCCATTATTCGGTGCCCCTTATCACTGACCCAGGGTCAGGACCTTCTGCATCATGGTTTTGGCGGTGTTCATCATTTCCGCGTTGGTCTGGAACGAGCGGCTGGCGGAAATCATGTCGGCCATTTCCTCAACCACGTTGACGTTCGGGTAGTAGACATAACCCTTTTCGTTCGCGGCTGGATGGTTCGGCTCGTAACGGGCTTCGAGGTTGCTCTGGTCTTCGACGACGCCGAGCACCTGCACACCTTTGCCCGCTTCGCCCTGCTCCTGGAACAGCGAATCGCTGCCGCCGTTCTGGCCGGCCTGGAACATGGTGGCGAACACCGGGTGACGGGCGCGGTAGGTCTGGTCAATGCTCGAAGACACGGTCTCGGCGTTGGCGATGTTACTGGCGACGGTGTTCAAGCGCGTGGTCTGCGCGCTCATGCCACTGCCGGCAATATTGAAAACACTGGACAGGGACATGGCTTACTCTCCACGCAGGGCTGACATCAGCCCTTTGAATTTACTGTTGAGCAGGGTGAAGCTGGCCTGGAAGTTCACCGAGTTCTCGGCGTAGGCCGATTGCTCCAGCTGGGCGTCGACGGTGTTCTGGTCGATCGACGGCTGCATCGGCGTGCGATACAGCAGCGACTCGTCACCACTGCTCAGGCCTTGCGCTTCGATATGACGGCTGTTGGTCATGTTCAAGGCGAAGGTGCCGTTCTTGGTCTTGTCCTGCTGTGCGGCGAGCACGGCGGAGAAGTCCAAGTCCCGAGCCTTGTAGTTCGGGGTGTCGGCGTTGGCAATGTTGTTGGCCAGGACTTCGGCACGCTGGGCGCGGAAGCCCAGGGCTTGTTCGTGGATACCGAGCGCTTTATCGAAGCTGATGCTCATGGCGGAAACCTTTAGGCTGACCTGCTGTTCGTTAACAGGGTTATAGCAAGGCGCATGCCAATATCTGATAACCCCGTAAATCAAGGGGTTGCGAGAAGCTTGCCGGCGACAATGCCAGAAAAGCGGCAACGGGTTTCCGCGTGGCGCCAGTAAAGCGGCAATGGGCAGTTGCCGCTTTCTACACCTTTGCCGCAGAAAAAAAGTGGGAGGGGGCTTACTCCCGATGGCGGTGAATCAGTGATAGATACATCAACTGAACCACCGCTATCGGGGTAAGCCCCCTCCCACTTTTTTGACCGCGTACGCTTTATTACTTGGCCTGGTAGATGATTCCCGGGCTGCACTGCACCATCTGGAAATGATCCGGCAGGCCATTGAGTGCCTCGGATGCACCGAGGAACAGGTAACCGCCACGCTTGAGGGTGCCGTGGATGCGCAACAGGATGTCCTTCTTCACCTCGGCCGAGAAGTAGATCAGCACGTTGCGGCAGAACACCATGTCGAACTTGCCCAGGCTGGCGTAGCTGTCGAGCAGGTTGAACGAACGAAACTCCACGCGACTCTTGATCGGCGCCTTGACCGCCCAACGCCCTGCCCCTTTCGGGTCGAAGTAACGCTGCAGGCGTTCCTGGGACAGGCCACGACCCAGGGCCAGGCTGTCGTACTCGCCGGTCTTGCAGTTGGTGAGCATGGTGCCGGACAGGTCAGTGGCGACAATCTGCGCACCGGCCTTCAACTGGCCCATGTTGGTCCGCTCGAACTCATCGATGGCCATGGAAATCGAGTACGGTTCCTGCCCCGAGGAGCAGGCGGCCGACCAGATACGCAGGCGCTGACCCGGGCTGGCCTTGATGGCCTCCGGCAGCACTTTGCTCTTGAGCACTTCAAAGGGGTAAGTATCGCGAAACCACAGGGTTTCGTTGGTGGTCATGGCATCGACCACCATTTCCTTGAGGCCACTGCGTGGCTGCCCCTGGATCCGTTGAACCAACTCGCCCAGGGACTTGATGCCCTGCTGCTCCATCAGTTTGTTAAGACGGCTGGATACCAGGTATTGCTTGTTCTCACCGAGCAATATGCCACAGGCTTTTTCCAGGAAGACCCGGAACTGTTCAAAATCCAAATTACCCGTAGACACTGATACCGCCTCTAAAATCGTATGACCGCCAGGGGGAAAGCCCCCTAGCTGTGATCTGCTGCCTTGATCCGGTCGACTACCCGGGATGCCAGGTCATCAGGGCGGAATTTGGCCAGGAAGTCATCGGCACCGACCTTCTTGACCATCGCCTGATTGAATACGCCCGACAACGAAGTATGCAGGATGATATGCAGTTTTTGCATGCGTGGATCGCTGCGTATCTCAGCCGTGAGGGTGTAACCGTCCATTTCCGGCATCTCGATGTCAGAGATCATCATCAAGAATTCTTCTTCCGGCTTCTTGCCTTCATCCACCAGCTTGCGCAGGTAATCCAGGGCCTGGCGACCATCATTGAGCGCCACCACCTCGACACCGACGGTTTGCAGGCAGCGGGTCACCTGCTTGCGCGCCACCGAGGAGTCATCCACCGTGAGCACGCGCAGCGACACGGCTTTGTGCGCCGTTTCGGCATCGACCACACCCACGGAAATCGATTCCGAGGTGGGTGCGACTTCGGCGAGGATCTTCTCCACGTCGATGATTTCCACCAACTGGTTATCGACCCGCGTCACCGCCGTGAGGTAGTGATCGCGGCCGGTGCCCTTGGGCGGCGGATGGATCTCTTCCCAGTTCATGTTGACGATGCGCTCCACCGAGCGCACCAGGAAACCCTGGGTCTTGGTGTTGTACTCGGTGATGATCACGAACGGGTTCTCGCGGTCCTGCAGGCCAGCCGAACCGGTGGCCAGGGCCAGGTCAAGGATCGGGATAGTCGCGCCACGAATATTCGCCACGCCGCACACGACCGGGCTGGACTTGGGCATGATCGTCAGCTTGGGGCATTGCAGCACTTCCCGCACCTTGAACACGTTGATGCCATACAGCTGTTTGCCATCCAGGCGAAAAAGCAACAACTCCAGGCGATTCTGCCCTACCAGCTGTGTGCGCTGGTTTACTGAATCCATTACTCCTGCCATGCCATGACTCCTACGCTAAAACCTTTGGCTATACCTACAAGGGCGGCGCGCACCCAACACTAAACGGCACGAGCTTTGCTAATTTGATGGCTATGGATATTAAAACGACAGTTTCCCGACGCCTTGGCCTCACACCGTATCGCAGAACACTCTGCGTAACGTTGGCGCTGCTTGCTTTCAGCCTGGGCACCACGGCCCGTGCAGATAACGTCACCTTGCCTGATCTACTTATCGGCGTCACTCAAGGCTTTCTTGAGTTCACTGTAGAAGATTATCTGGCGACCACCCAGACGCCGGGACGTTATGAAATCCAAGTCAGCCAATTAGACCCGCGCCTGCGCATGCCAATGTGCGACAAGGAATTGACAGCCTCCCTGGAAAGTCCGGCCCAACCCATCGGGCGTGTGACCGTCAAGGTACGCTGCGAAGGCGCCTCGCCCTGGACCGTGTTCGTGCCGGCCCAGGTCAAATTGTTCCGTGATGTGGTGGTGGTTACCCGCCCGCTGAAACGCACCGGGATTATCGGCTTTGAGGATGTGGCACTGCGCGAACGCGACATCAGCATGATCAACCAGGGCTACCTGACCTCCCTCGACCAGGCCATCGGGCAAAAGCTGACCCGACCAGTGGTCACCGACCAGGTGATTACACTGGTACACCTGGAGCAGGCGGAGGTCATTCGCAAGGGTGATCAGGTGGTGATTTCCGCCAGCAGCGGCGGGTTGCAGGTGAAAATGCCGGGCGAAGCGCTGTCCAACGGCGGCATGAGCGAACAGATTCGGGTCAAGAACCTCAACTCCAACCGCGTGATCAAAGCGCGGGTGACGGCCCCCGGGCAAGTCGAGGTAGCTTTATAGATCACTGGTACAGGACGCTGGGTTTTCCTACACTGTGCACGAGATGTCCCGTGCGGAGATTTATTGTCATTTGCGCCTAAAGTTTGTCCGGGTATGGCCGAAAACATGGCAAGCGTCCAAATACCCAGAGGTTTTTTATCATGGTCATCGATTTCAGCCGTTTAAATAACACCCCGACTACGTCAGGCACTACGCGCACCACCAGCACCAAGGACAGCGTAGAAGCCAAGGCGCCGGCGCTGCCCGTCAAGGCAGAGCAGGCCAGTGCCAGCCAAAGCGGGGAATCCGTACACCTGAGCAATGAGGCTCAACAGTTGCAGAAGGTCACTGACTCGCTGCGCGATCAACCGGTAGTCAATAAAGCCCGCGTGGCCGAATTGAAGCAGGCGATCGCCGATGGCAGCTATAAAGTCGACAGCAACCGTGTAGCCAGCAAGCTGCTTAACTTCGAAGCCGAGCGCTAGGCAAAGGCCTGCGCAGGGCTTTTGGACGCTTAAAACCCAAGGCCAGCCATGCATCACGACGAACATTTGCTTCAACTGATCATTGATGATCTAGCGCCGACGCAACAGCTGCTCGAGCTGCTTAAAGAAGAATCCCTGGCTCTCTATGGCCGGGATATGCCGCTGCTGGAAGAAATTCTGGCGCGCAAACAGTCGTTGATTGTCCTGCTGGAACAGCACGGCAAAAAACGCAGCCAGATCCTCATCAGCCTTGGCCTGCCGTCAGACCACGACGGCCTGGCGCAGTTGGCCAGCCACTCCTCGGTCGGCGATCAATTGCTGGCCCAGAGTAAAGAACTCAATCAATTGCTCGCCCAGTGCCAGGAAGCCAACCTGCTTAACGGTCAGTCGATCCAGCTTCAGCAAGCTACGACCGCCAACCAGTTGCGTATACTCCACGGCGGAGAGCCACCGGCACTTTATAACGCCCAGGGCTCCACCTCGCGCCTGGTCAAGCCAAGTACCCGCAGCCAAGCCTGACACCGGTTTACCGCGTGCCCTATCCAAGGCGCGCCACATGCTGGCAAAATGCCGGTTCTTGCGTGTAGTCGTATTTTGTCTGGAGATGGAAGAACCGTGTTCAACGCCCTTAATGCGGAAGATGCCCCGCAGCCCCCCAAGGTCCTCACCACGCCTCTGGAAATCGCCGGCACCTTGCGGATGCTGCAAGACAGCCATGATCCGCTGATCATCACCTTCCACGAACGCAGCCAACGCTTCCAGAGTTATCTGGTCGACGTCAACCGCGAAGGCAACACGCTGGCGCTGGACGAAATGATCCCCCGCGATGGCGAGCGCCACCTCGAAAGCGGCGAACCCTTTCGCATCGAAGGTTTTCATGATGGCGTACGCGTCGCCTGGGAAAGCAAAGGCACCCTGAGCATCAGCGAAAAAGACGGCCACCGTATCTACACCGGCAGCCTGCCGGACGAGGTGGTCTACCATCAGCGCCGCAACGCCTTCCGCGCCGCACTGAAGCTGGCGCAACTGGTGAACATCGAACTCGGTGGCGAAAAACTCAAGGCGCCGGTCAACGGCAAATTGCTGGATATTTCCGCCACCGGCTGCAAATTGCGCTTTGAAGGTGATATTTCCGAGCGCCTGCAACTGGGCCAGGTCTACGACCGATTTATCGCCGCACTGCCGTTTGGCAGCATGACCACCTCGGTCGAGCTGCGTTACCTGCACTTCGAAGACAAGATCAACACCACCTTCGCCGGTGTGCGCTTTCACAACATGAGTGGCCTGGTACAGCGCCAGGTCGAGCGTTTTGTGTACCAGTTGCAGCGTGAAGCGCGACGCTTCGACAAGGACGACGATTTTTAATCCTTAAAGATCGCGATAAAAAAACGGGCAGATCCTTTGGGGATCTGCCCGTTTTTGCATTCAGGGGCGCGCCCTGCTCAATTCATGAGGATGCTCGTCCGGCCCCAAGGGCTCGGGTGGCCCTTCGAAGGCTGGCTCATCCACGGGCGGCACAGGATCGACCTGCGGCTCCGGATCGGGGGCATTTTGCATCTGCTCCTGCACCACCTGCTCATCGACACGCGGGTCCAGCGCGGCCACCAGCGGCGAACTCGACATACTGTCGGGCATTGCCACGTGATGCAGAGGGGCGTCTTCCACCTGATGCAGGTTGGTCACTGCCTTAGGCCGGATGCGCCACACCAGGATCAGCGCGCACAGGCTGAAAAATGCGTACAGCATCTGGCTGCCGAACAGCTTCATCACCACACCCGCCAGCAACGGCCCGATGCTGGCGCCGACACCATAGGTCACCAACAGCATGGCCGTCAGCGATACCCGGCGATCGCCCTCCACATGGTCGTTGGAAAACGCCACCGCCAATGGATACAGGCAAAACTGTACGAGAGAACACAAGAAGCCTGCCACAAACAGCATTTCCAGCGGCACTTGGGTCATGATCGCCAACGGCAGCGCAGCTACCGCCAGGCACAAGGCGAAGCAGCGGATCAGCAACGCGCGATCATAGCGATCCGATAACCAACCCAACGGCCACTGCACCAGCAGCCCGGCAAAAATGCAGCTACCCATGAACAGACCTACCTGTTCGGTGGTCAGCCCTTGCTGTGAAGCATAAAGCGGCGCCAGACCGTAGAACGAACCGACGATCAACCCCGCCCCCAACACCGTGCTCAGCGACTGCGGCACGCGCTTGATAAAGAAGCGCGGCTCCATCGGCGCAGGATGCAAGGCCGCCGGGTGAATGCGCCGAGTCATGGCCACCGGCACCAGGCACAGGGCGAAGCACAGTGCTACCAGCATCAGCAGCTCAAGACCAAGCTGGGGATGCATCACCAGGATCAACTGGCCTAATACCAGGCCGAGGTAGGAAGCGATCATATAACCGCTGAACACCACGCCACGCTGCTTGGCATCTGCCTGCTCATTGAGCCAGCTTTCGATGACCATGTACTGGCACATCATGCCCAGGCCCACGATCACCCGCAGCACGATCCAGGCCGGCAGCCAATCGATCAGGCCATGGCCCAGCACCGCCGCACCGACAATCCCCGCACACGTGGCGTAAGCACGGATATGCCCGACTCGGGCGATCAGGCGGTGCCCGATCTTGCCGCCCAGCACCAGGCCGAAGTAGTTGGCTGCCATCAGCGCACCGACCCATAGACTGTCGACATGGTCGGCCGCCAGGCGCAAGGCCAGGTAAGTACTGAGCAGGCCGGAGCCAATCAGCATCATCAAGGAGGCGAAATAAAGGGCTCGAAAAGATTTCCAGATTTGGCGCATCGGCGTTCCGAGCGGCTCCTTGCGGTGAGAGACAGGGCTATCAGCATGATAGTCCTGGGTGGTTGGTTCCGGACAGGCGGTATGGGCTGTTTCCGGGGATTATTTTGCTTGAACAGCTCAGACGCTGTCGGGTAAGGCTCAAGTTACACCGCCTCAGAAAATACCCGGCAGCACCTGCTGTGAACCTTGATCAGCGCCAAGGTTCGCCCGGTGTTTGAAAAGATCGAGCGCGCACAAAAAAGCCCCGCACAGAATAGGCTGTGCGGGGCTTTGAATCTGGTGTCCCAGGGCCGGTTCGAACGGCCAACCTTCCCCTTAGGAGGGGGATGCTCTATCCAATTGAGCTACTGGGACAAATGACAGCCATCGGGCCAAGGGCACTGCGACGGACGGCGTGCATGTTAACGGCCGAGGTGGGTTTTGTCATGTCGTCCGTAGGCTTTTTGAGTGTAGGCCGATCCTTGCCGGAGCAACCGTGGTTTCGCCCCGCAAATACGGGCACATGACAGGATCGTGCAAAATGCACTCCCCCAAAATGCCAGCATTGCAAATTGCAACCTTCAGACGCCTTAAAGCAAACTTAAACCATTGATTTTAATGGAATAATAGTTTGGCACGACACCTGCAATACTTCTCCGACAAGACCCATCCAGCCAGCCACGGCGTTAAGCGGAGAACATGACCATGAACAGTGCCATTCTGTTAACCCTCAACACCCTAGCCCTGGCTGCACTGCTGATGTTCCACTTTCAATCGACTGGCAGCAATGACCCGGCGCAGATCAGCCAGCAGGCAGTCCCTCACCACTTGCAACAACGTCCGCAACTGGCCGTGATGACACCGAATGCACAAGCGCCCGTACGCCTGACTCAAGGCACTCAGGCTGCACCTGCCTCTGAACACTGGGTTTTCTGAGGGATCCGCTGATGACCAAATCTGGCTGGCTGTTTCTGTGCCTGACCGCTGTCACTGGCCTGTACGGCCTGAGTGCCGACACGCAAGACGGTCAAACGACCGCACTTATTGCCAGCGGCGTTTGCGCCTGCGGTCTGCTGCTCACCCTCGTGGTAGGGCGTCGCATCAAATTCGACCCGGTTCTGCGCTGACACATCCCCCCTCTCCCGCCCTACCTTACGTCGCATGAGCTAGTAAATCGGCAGATTGCCACTAGTCTTAAAGATAAGGGCAAAAGGCCACTTTGCTATACGATGTGCGGCCTTAAACCCTGCTGCGGCCTGTGCCTGTGGGAGGATCGCCTGACGTCCCCCTTCGCAGAAAAGTTTTCCAACCAGTCCGCAAAAATGCAAATGAGTGCTGGCATAAAGCCTTTAGGCAGTTCAATATTTGTCACAGAATTGACGCCAAGGAACTGGCAAATCTGAGGCATGATGCGGCCTCTTTGCAATTCGGGTTGAACTTTGGTCGTGAGTCTTGTCTTAACACTCATCTTGCGGCCAATTCCAATAACCGCTCCCCTGAACTAACCGGTTAAATATATGCGCCCATTGAAACAGGCAATTTATTCCAGCCGTACGGCTGACAAGTTCGTCGTACGTCTGCCAGACGGAATGCGGGAACGCATTGCCGAGGTGGCTCGCAATCATCACCGCAGCATGAACTCCGAAATCATCGCGCGCCTGGAACAGAGCCTTATTCAGGAAGGTGCGCTGGGTGACGAGTTGAGCATGCGCCTGGACAGCCCCGAGCTGTCACTGCACGAACGCGAACTGCTGCAGCGTTTTCGTCAGCTCTCCCACCGCCAGCAAAATGCCCTCGTCTCGCTTATCGCGCACGACGTCGAGGCGGCCGCAGAAGCCAACTGAATCTGCCACTGAAAGCCGAAGCCAGCCATGTGCTGGCTTTTTTTTGCCTGGAGTTTGTAGGAGCAAGCTTGCTCGCGAGAAACCTGGGAGCGCCGCGGGTAGTCGGGTTTTGCGCGGTATCGTTGACGATTTTCGCTGGCAAGCCAGCTCCTACGGAGGAGCCGGCTTGAGAGAGGAGGTCAAAGCAAGAAGATCGTCGCCAGACCGAGGAAGATGAAGAAGCCACCACTGTCAGTCATGGCCGTGATCATCACACTGGCGCCCATGGCAGGGTCGCGACCAAGGCGTGCCAGGGTCATGGGGATCAGCACCCCCATCAGGGCCGCCAGCAGCAGGTTGAGCGTCATGGCAGCGGTCATGACCACCCCAAGGGACCAGCTGCCGTACAGCAAGTACGCCACCACACCAATCACCCCACCCCACACCAGGCCGTTGATAAGGCCCACCGCCAGCTCCTTGCGCAGCAGACGCGAAGAGTTGGCGGTACTCACCTGATCCAGCGCCATGGCCCGCACGATCATGGTGATCGTCTGGTTACCCGAGTTGCCACCAATGCCGGCCACAATCGGCATCAACGCCGCCAAGGCCACCAGCTTCTCGATGGAACCCTCGAACAGCCCGATCACACGGGAAGCGATAAATGCGGTAATCAGATTGACCGCCAACCACGCCCAACGGTTATGCAGCGAGCGCCAGACGGATGCAAAAATATCTTCCTCTTCACGCAAACCCGCCATGTTGAGGACTTCGGTTTCACTCTCTTCACGAATCAGGTCGACGATTTCGTCGATGGTCAGACGGCCGATCAGCTTGCCGTTCTTGTCGACCACCGGAGCGGAGATCAAGTCATAACGTTCAAAGGCCTGGGCCGCGTCGTAGGCATCTTCGTCAGGGTGAAAGCTCACGGTATCGCTGGCCATCAGGTCAGCAACTTTTTTCTCCGGATCGTTTACCAGCAGGCGCTTGATCGGCAGCACGCCCTTGAGAATGCCTTCGTAGTCAACCACGAACAGTTTGTCGGTATGACCCGGCAGCTCTTTGAGCCGGCGCAGGTAACGCAATACCACTTCCAGACTGACGTCTTCGCGGATGGTGACCATCTCAAAGTCCATCAGCGCGCCGACCTGATCCTCATCGTAGGACAACGCGGAGCGCACGCGCTCACGCTGCTGGCCATCGAGGGCCTCCATCAGCTCATGAACAACATCACGGGGCAGCTCAGGGGCGAGGTCGGCCAGTTCGTCGGCGTCCATCTCCCTGGCTGCAGCCAGGAGTTCGTGATCGTCCATGTCGGCGATCAGGGTTTCACGGACCGAGTCGGATACTTCGAGCAGGATGTCGCCGTCGCGATCAGCCTTGACCAACTGCCAGAGGGTCAGTCGATCATCGAGCGGCAAGGCTTCGAGAATGTAGGCCACGTCGGCGGAGTGCAGGTCATCAAGCTTGCGCTGCAACTCGACGAGGTTTTGCCGGTGGACCAGGTTTTCGACGAGGTCGTTATTCGGACCATCCTGGCGGTGCGTGAAATCTTCGACCACACGCTGGCGCTGCAGCAGCTCGATAACTTGCGCCAGGCGATCCTGCAGGCTTTCTTGTGTTTTCTTTACTTCTACTTCGGTCATAGGCGAACTCCACTCCCAGCAGCGGGGCACGCCGGAAGGATCAATCAGTCAATTCATGATTGGTAAAACGGGGTACTGAGTAACTACTGGGTAAGTCCATGGAGGTATTCCATAAGCCCCGGCGGGGCTGACGGGCGCAATGATACACCTTGCGTGTGTTTTTAACGTCAAAAAACTGGAAAGAACAAGCGCTTGCGAGCCAAAGCTGAGTATTGGCTGCACCTATCAACTGCGACGCCGCCGCGCGAATGGAAAACACATCAGAGAAGAGAAAAGATAAAAACCCACACAAACCCCAGACGGCAAAAAGCCCGCACTAGGCGGGCTTTTTGTTTGTATGGTGCACTCGACAGGATTCGAACCTGTGACCGCTCGGTTCGTAGCCGAGTACTCTATCCAGCTGAGCTACGAGTGCAGATTGTGTTTTTAGACCAGATCACAACTGGTTGAAGCCGAGCCACCTGCATTGCTGCAACTAACTCTTAAATGGTGCACTCGACAGGATTCGAACCTGTGACCGCTCGGTTCGTAGCCGAGTACTCTATCCAGCTGAGCTACGAGTGCATTTGTTGCCGCGCATTATAGGCCGTTCAATCTCTATGTAAAGCTATTTTTTCGTTTGATTTCAACAACTTAACGAAAAAACCAGATTGCAACGTACTAAGCAAATAATGGCGGAGAACGGGGGATTCGAACCCCCGACACCCTTTTGAGGTGTACTCCCTTAGCAGGGGAGCGCCTTCGGCCACTCGGCCAGCTCTCCGCAACACGGGGCGTATATTAACCACGTTCATCCCCGTTTGCAAACATAAAAAACGATAAAAATTAAAGGCTTGGTTCTTCGTCCTTCTCTTTCTTGATCCGCAGGTAGATTTCCTCGCGGTGGACCGCTACCTCTTTCGGAGCATTCACCCCGATACGTACTTGATTGCCTTTGACGCCGAGCACGGTCACGGTGATTTCGCCATCACCGATAATCAGGCTTTCTGCGCACCGACGAGTCAGAATCAGCATACCTTTCTCCTCACGCATTTCATTTCAGGAACAACAGTCTGCAAAAAAAAGGCGTTCGACCTACGACTCAATAGTCATAGCCCTAACGGCCTAAGTATTGTCGAGCGCACACAAAACACCATGCGCCCTACAAAAAATGAAAGGCGCGGGTTACCGCGCCTTCCTGGCATTGCCTCACTCGCCCTGTCGGGCCGGAGCGTCCAGCTCAAAAGCGGTATGCAGCGCGCGTACAGCCAACTCCAGGTACTTCTCCTCGATCACCACCGAGACTTTGATTTCCGAGGTGGAGATCATCTGGATGTTGATGCTTTCCTTGGCCAGGGCCCCGAACATACGGCTGGCAACGCCGGCATGGGAACGCATGCCCACACCTACGATCGACACCTTGGCAATCTTGGTATCGCCGACCACTTCACGGGCGCCAATTTCGCTCGCGGTGTTCTCCAGGATTTTCAATGCCGCATCGTACTCGTTGCGGTGCACGGTGAAGGTGAAATCGGTGGTGTTATCGTGCGAGACGTTCTGCACGATCATGTCGACTTCAACATTGGCATCGCTGATCGGGCCCAGGATCTTGAAGGCCACGCCGGGGGTGTCTGGCACGCCACGGATAGTCAGCTTGGCTTCATCGCGGTTGAAAGCGATGCCGGAAATGATCGGCTGTTCCATGGATTCCTCTTCATCAATAGTAATGAGGGTGCCCGGACCCTCTTTGAAGCTGTGCAATACGCGCAGCGGAACGTTGTACTTGCCGGCGAACTCTACCGCGCGGATCTGCAACACCTTGGAACCGAGGCTGGCCATTTCCAGCATCTCTTCAAAGGTGATCTTGTCCAGGCGCTGGGCCACGGACACAACGCGCGGGTCGGTGGTGTAGACGCCGTCCACATCGGTGTAGATCTGGCACTCATCAGCCTTGAGGGCCGCAGCCAGGGCCACACCGGTGGTGTCAGAACCGCCACGCCCGAGGGTGGTGATGTTGCCTTGCTCGTCCACACCCTGGAAGCCCGCTACAACTACCACACGGCCGGCTTTCAGATCAGTGCGGATTTTCTGATCATCGATCTGCAGGATGCGCGCCTTGGTGTGCGCGCTGTCAGTGAGAATGCGCACCTGACTGCCAGTGTAGGACACCGCCGGCACGCCACGCTTGTTCAGCGCCATGGCCAGCAAGGCGATAGTCACCTGCTCGCCGGTGGACACGATCACATCCAGCTCGCGTGGCAGCGGCTGTTGGTCGCCACTGATTGCCTTGGCCAGTTCGATCAGGCGATTGGTCTCGCCGCTCATGGCCGACAGCACCACGACCAGGTCATCCCCGGCATCGCGGAATTTCTTAACCTTGTCGGCCACCTGCTCGATTCTTTCGACAGAGCCGACCGAGGTGCCTCCAAATTTCTGTACGATCAAAGCCATTTCTAAGCCGCCTCAGCCCGTAAAGGGGCGCCTAATATCCAATCAACCAACACTGAACAGCCCGTGACTAGACCACGGGCGGGTTAACAGTGCCTTAAATACCTGCTTCGACAAAAGGCACGGTCAGGGCCAGGGCCGCGTCCAGGGCACTGGCGTCTACACCACCGCCTTGCGCCATGTCCGGACGACCGCCGCCCTTCCCGCCCACTGCCGCAGCGGCTTGCTTCATCAAATCACCGGCCTTGAGTTGGCCAGTCAGGTCTTTGGTTACACCGGCAACCAGCACGACCTTATCCTCATGGACACTGCCGAGCAGGATCACTGCGCGGCCGAGCTTGTTCTTCAACTGATCGACCAGGGCCAACAGCGCCTTGCCGTCCTGACCGTCCAGGCGTGCAGCCAGGACTTTCACGTCCTTGACGTCAACGGCTGAAGCCGACAGATCGTCACCCGCAGCGCTGGCGGCCTTGGCTTGCAATTGCTCCAGCTGTTTCTCCAGCGCACGGTTGCGCTCCAGAACGGCGGACAACTTGTCGATCAGGTTGTCGCGGCTGCCCTTGACCAGGCTGGCCGCTTCCTTGAGTTGTTCTTCAGCCGCATTCAGGTAGGCCAGTGCCGCAGCACCGGTCACTGCTTCAATACGACGTACGCCCGACGCCACACCACCTTCGCTGATGATTTTCAGCAGGCCGATGTCGCCGGTGCGATTGGCATGGATACCACCACACAGCTCAACCGAAAAGTCGCCACCCATGCTCAGTACACGCACGTTGTCGCCATACTTCTCGCCGAACAGCGCCATGGCGCCCTTGGCCTTGGCGGTCTCGATGTCGGTTTCTTCGGTTTCTACCGGGGTGTTCTGGCGTACTTGCGCGTTGACGATGTCTTCCAGGGCCTTGATCTGCTCAGGCTTGATCGCTTCGAAGTGGCTGAAGTCGAAACGCAGGCGCTGGCTATCGACCAACGAACCTTTCTGCTGGACATGCTCGCCCAGCACCTGGCGCAGCGCGGCATGCAGCAAGTGGGTGGCCGAGTGGTTCAGCGCGGTGGCATGACGTACGTCAGCATCAACCTGGGTGTCCACCGGCGCACCGACGGTCAGGTTGCCCAGTACCAACACACCGTGATGCAGGAACGCACCACCGGTCTTGGTGGTGTCGCGCACTTCAAAGCGACCGGAGGTCGAGCTCAGGAAACCACAGTCACCGACCTGGCCACCGGATTCAGCGTAGAACGGCGTCTGGTCCAGGACCACAACCGCCTCGTCACCTTCGCTCAACACATCAACCGACTTGCCGTCTTTATAAATGGCCACGATCTTGGCCGAGCCAACGGTCGCCTTGTAACCGGTGAATTCGGTGGGTACATCAACCTTGACCAGGGTGTTGTAGTCCAGGCCAAAGGAACTGGCGGAACGGGCACGCACGCGCTGGGCTTCCATCTCACGCTCAAAACCGGCCTCGTCGACGGTCAACTCGCGCTCACGGGCGATGTCGGCGGTCAGGTCCATCGGGAAGCCATAGGTGTCGTACAGCTTGAACACGACATCGCCCGGCACCACAGTGCCTTTGAGCTCAGCCAAGTCCTGTTCCAGAATCTTCAAGCCGTGTTCCAGGGTCTTGGAGAATTGCTCTTCCTCAGCCTTGAGTACGCGCTCGATGTTGCCTTGCTGTTGCTTGAGTTCCGGGAAGGCGTCGCCCATCTCGGCCACCAAGGCGGCGACGATCTTGTAGAAGAAGCTGCCAGTGGCGCCCAGCTTGTTACCGTGACGGCAGGCGCGACGGATGATACGACGCAGCACGTAGCCACGGCCTTCGTTGGACGGCAGTACACCGTCGGCGATCAGGAAACCGCAGGAACGGATGTGGTCCGACACCACCTTGAGGGACGACTGGCTTTCATTGGCACAACCAATGGCTGCAGCCGACGCGCTCAGCAGGTTGGTGAACAGGTCGATCTCGTAGTTGGAGTGAACGTGCTGCATCACCGCACTGATCCGCTCCAGACCCATGCCGGTGTCCACCGACGGCGCTGGCAGCGGATGCAACACGCCATCGGCGGTGCGGTTGAACTGCATGAACACGTTGTTCCAGATCTCGATGTAACGGTCGCCGTCTTCTTCCGGCGAGCCCGGTGGGCCACCCCAGATGTCGGCGCCGTGATCGTAGAAGATCTCGGTGCAGGGGCCGCACGGGCCGGTATCGCCCATGGTCCAGAAGTTATCGGAAGCGTAAGGCGCGCCCTTGTTGTCGCCGATGCGAATCATGCGCTCGACGGGCACCCCGATTTCCTTGGTCCAGATGTCATACGCTTCGTCGTCCGTCGCGTAGACGGTCACCCAGAGCTTTTCCTTGGGCAGCTTCAACACGCCGGTCAGGAAGGTCCAGGCGAAGGTAATCGCGTCTTTCTTGAAATAGTCACCAAAGCTGAAGTTACCCAGCATTTCGAAGAACGTGTGGTGGCGGGCGGTGTAGCCGACATTTTCCAGGTCACTGTTCTTGCCGCCGGCACGCACGCACTTCTGGCTGCTGGTGGCGCGGGTGTAGGCGCGTTTTTCCTGGCCCAGGAAGCAGTCCTTGAACTGGTTCATCCCCGCGTTAGTGAACAGCAGGGTGGGGTCATTGCCTGGGATCAAGGAGCTGGAGGAGACACGGGTGTGACCTTGCTCTTCGAAGAAGCGAAGGAAGGCTTCACGGATTTCTGCGCTTTTCATAGGTTCTTCCACGGAGGCTGCGGCCAAAGGCCAGTGCGCAACATCATCAGACGGAGCGACGGCAAAAGGCCGCATTATATCGGCCCTTTGCCGGTGGTACAGCGTGTTTATGCGATAGAGAGGTTCAATTAGACGGTCTGCACGGTCATTTGCGCGAAAATTCGACGAATGTCGCGAGCACCTGTTCGATCTGCGCCCGGCTCACATCCAAATGAGTCACCATGCGCAGACGCGGCGCAGCACTCAACTTGATCCCACGCTCGGCAGCAAACGCCTTCAACGCCTGGGCCTGGTCGCCTACCTGCACGTAGACCATGTTGGTCTGCACCGGCTCCACCGAATACCCGGCCTGGCGCAGTTCATCCCCCAACCACTGCGCGTTGGCGTGGTCGTCGGCCAGGCGTTTTACCTGGTGATCCAAGGCATAGAGCCCCGCCGCCGCCAGGGAACCGGCCTGGCGCATGCCTCCGCCGACCATCTTGCGCAAACGGCGTGCCTTGGCGATCAACGCCGTGGAGCCGCACAGCACCGAGCCAATCGGCGCACCGAGGCCCTTGGACAGGCACACCGACACCGAGTCGAAATGCTGGGCGATCTCCCGCGCATCGACCCCAAGCTTGACCGCCGCGTTGTAGATTCGCGCGCCATCCAGATGCAGGGCCAGGCCGTGTTCGCGGGTAAACGCCCGTGCCTTCGCCAGGTAGTCCAGCGGCAGCACCTTGCCCTGCATGGTGTTTTCCAGGGCCAGCAGGCGGGTGCGGGCGAAGTGGAAGTCGTCGGGCTTGATGGCTTCGAGCACGTGATTCAGATCAAGGGAGCCATCCGCCTGCACTTCCAGCGGCTGTGGCTGGATCGAACCCAGCACCGCCGCGCCACCGCCTTCGTATTTGTAGGTGTGGGCCTGCTGGCCGACGATGTATTCCTCGCCGCGCTCACAATGGGCCATCAGCGCCAGCAGGTTGCTCATGGTGCCGGTGGGCACGAACAGCGCGGCCGCAAAGCCCAGGCGCTTGGCCAGTTCGGCCTCCAGGCGGTTGACACTGGGGTCTTCGCCGTAGACGTCATCGCCGCTGACGGCGGTGGCCATGGCGTCGAGCATGCCGGCGGTGGGTTGGGTCACGGTGTCGCTGCGCAGGTCGATCACAGACATGAAACAAGCCTCGAAGGGGTTCATTAAGATTCTTATGAGGATGATTACTGCGGGCAAAGCCGCGGAATATCAAGCCCCGCGCGTTCTCAATCGAATACCAACCAAACAAACCGATATAGCTTATCGATACGGCGCTCGTGCAGTTTCTGAAAAACCATGTTAAAAACTCTCCGCCGCCAGGGTTCTGGTGGCAACGTTCTCAGGGCGGGGTGCAATTCCCCACCGGCGGTAATTGCACGCAATGTGCATAGCCCGCGAGCGCTTGGCGCCTCGAACTGCTCAGGCAGGACGGCGACAAGGTCAGCAGACCCGGTGTGATCCCGGGGCCGACGGTCATAGTCCGGATGAAGAGAGAACGGGATTGGCACCTAAGGGCCGCACGCTGGACTCATGCCTGCATGACTCAGCGGTTCGTACCCTTAAATCCCATTCGATTCATAACGCCCTGTTTTTTTCTTAAACAGGAGTCAGAACATGCAACCCACCGCAATCGACAGCAAAAGCAAAAACCATCACGGCGAGCGCGTCGCGTTTATCCAGGCCTGCTGGCACAAGGATATTGTCGACCAATCCCGCAAAGGCTTCCTCGCCGAAATGATCGCCCAGGGCTACCAGGAATCGGACATCGATTTCTTCGAAGTCGGCGGCGCCTTTGAAATGCCCCTGCACGCCAAGCTGCTGGCCAAGACCGGTCGTTACGCCGGTATCGTTGCCGCCGCGCTGGTGGTGGACGGCGGGATCTACCGTCACGAATTCGTCGCCCAATCGGTGGTCAGCGGCCTGATGCAGGTTCAGCTGGAAACTGAAGTGCCGGTGTTCTCGGTGTCCCTGACGCCGCATCACTTCCATGCCGGCAGCGAACACCACGCGTTCTTCCACGATCACTTCGTGCACAAGGGCCAGGAAGCTGCACGTACGTGCGCCGACACCCTGCACAAGGTGCGGGCGATCCGTCGCAGCGAGCCACGGGCTGTAGCGGTCTAAGCAACACTGCAAAACAAAATGTGGGAGGGGGCTTGCCACCTCCCACATTTGGATCCGGTTAAGGCTGAGATCTACGCCAACCCGGCGTCCGTGGTCGGCACAATCAATATCCCCGCCCGCAAACCATTCTTCACCTTCGGGTTGGGGAAGATGATGCGCGCCCCCTCCTCCTCGATCACCCAACGGGTCTTGGCCACGTCTTCGGCCAGCAGATAACCCTTTTCCAATTCCGAAAAGTTTTCCACGTCCGCCGGCAAGTGCAACAGGAATGCGTCGCTGTGCTTGATGATTTCCCGCGACACGGCGAACAGTTTCAACCCGTCCAGGCTATCAGTCTCAGGCTCGGTACCTTCGATGATCTGCTTGAGGCGCAGCTCCAGGCGGGAAACATTCACGCCCTGGTTCTGCCCGAAGGGCCGCGCCTTGCCTAGTTCCAGGGTAAAGGCCTCGGCCTCCAGCTGCTCGTAGGTAAACGCGGTGAACGTAATCGAGGCCTTGTTCTGCAGCAGCACCGCCTCCATGCCGGCAGCGTTCAGGCGCGCCAGTTCGTGGCGTGAATGCTGGCGCCCCTCTTTCCAGGGGTACAGGGCGAACTGCTCGATCTTCGAACCACGAATAGCCGTGTGCAGATCGTAATGCAGGCGCGAACGGCCAGGCTGGCTGAAGAAGCTGCGGGCCAACTGTTCAAGCTCGGCGGCGCGCATGGCTTCGGGGCCGATGTTTTTTTCGTGACGGCCGTTGAACAGCCGGTTGACGTCCAATTCAAGGTAACGCTCACCGCGGCGCATGGCCTCGGGGTTGCCGAACAGGAACAGAATACGGGTGCGGGGTTTGATCTCCCCACGGGCGATGCCATGCAACAGGCGGTCGAGCAATTCGATCGGCGCGGTTTCGTTGCCATGGATGCCGGACGACAGCAGCAGGTCGCTGCCATTGTCCGTTGCTTGCGGCGGGCGCACCTCAAGTGCGCCCTCGCTGAGCCAGCGCATCTGCACGCCGTCGACAGTCAGTTGAATTTTTTGCGCCGGTTCGCGACCGGCGAGGGTCAGTTCAAGCAGTTTGCCAAGGGCGAGCATACGCAGCTTCCTTAGTGGTTGCAGCCTGGGCCGTGGACGTGATCGTCATCATCACCTTCAACGTCGGCCGGTTCCATTTCCAGTTGCAGGCTCATCAGGTTGGTGGCCAGTGGGCGCATCAGCAGGTTGGCGTATTCGGAGTCGCCTTCTTCCACATCCACACCGATCAGCAGTTGGCCACGGCCGTCGTGCTGGATCCAGATTTCCTTACCCTGCCAGACCACGGCGACGCGGGTGCAGGAGGTTTCCAGCTGGGTGCCGTCGGTGTCTTCAAGGATCAGTTGCAGGGTGTCGGTGGTCATAAATAATTCTCAGCCATAGGGTGTAAAAAGAGGTGGCGTTAATTGATCTGGAAAGGATAAACCGAGCCCAGTTTAAGGATTTGCGTCAGTTCATCCAGTGCCGTCCGGCACTCAAGCAGCAATTGCGGGTCAGCCAGGTCGGTTTCGCGCAGGCTGTCGCGGTAGTGCTTGTCGACCCATTGGGTCAGTGTGTCGTACAACGGCGCGGTCATGATAACCCCTGGGTTCACCGCTGCCAGCTCGGTTTCGTTCAAGGCCACGCGCAAGCGCAGGCACGCCGGGCCGCCGCCGTTCTGCATGCTTTGCTTGAGGTCGAAGACTTTCACTTCGCGGATCAGCCCAGCGGAGGCCGTCAGGCCTTGCAGGTAATGCCATACGCGCTCGTTGGCGCGGCATTCTTCCGGCACGATCAGCAGCATCGAGCCGTCGGCACGGGTCAGCAACTGGCTGTTGAACAGGTAGGAACGTACCGCGTCCTCGACGCTGACCTGGGCACGCGGCACACACACCGACTGGAAGTTACCGCCCAGCTTGCCCAACTTGCCCTGTAACTCGGCCAGCATCTGTTCGGTATTGAGGAAAGCATCCTCGTGATAGAACAGCACCTCGCCGTTGCCCACCGCGATCACGTCGTTGTGGAACACGCCGGCATCGATCACCGCCGGGTTCTGCTGGGCGTAGACCACGCCTTCATCCTTCAGGCCATGCAGGCGGGCGACCGCCTGGGAGGCTTCGAGGGTCTGGCGCGCCGGGTACTTCTGCGGGGCCGGGTAACGAGGGTCGAACGCGCTGCGCCCGAACACGAAAAACTCCACGCCCGCTTCACCATACTCACGGCAGAAACGCGTGTGGTTGGCCGCGCCTTCGTCGCCGAACTGCGCCACCGCCGGCAACGCGGCGTGGTGGGCAAAGTGTTTCTGGTCGGCAAACATCGCCCCCAGCACGCGGCTGGTGGTCGGGTGTTCGATGCTGCGGTGGTATTTGCAGTTGAGGTTGGCGGCGGTGAAATGCACGCGGCCATCTGCGGTGTCGGCGCTCGGGCTGACGGTGGCGGCGTTGGCCACCCACATGCTCGATGCCGAGCAACTCGCTACCAACAACGGCATGGCCTGCTTGGCCGCCTGCTGGATGACCTGAGCGTCGGTGCCGCTGAAACCGAGGTTGCGCAACGCCGCTACGTCCGGACGCTCCTGGGGCGCGAGCACACCTTGCACAAAGCCCATGTCCATCAGGGCTTTCATTTTCTGCAGGCCCTGCAACGCCGCTTCCTTGGGGTTGGAGTGCTGCTGGCTGTTGCTCTGGGACGCGACGTTGCCGAAGGACAAACCGCCGTAGTTATGGGTCGGCCCCACTAGACCGTCAAAATTGACTTCATAGGATTTCATCGGCGAGGCTCCACGAACATCTGTTTTTATAGGCTTCAAAAGTCTTCAACACACCACAAATCCAGTGTGGGAGGGGGCTTGCTCCCGATGGCGGTGTGTCAGTCACCTGATTGATCAACTGACAGACTGCTATCGG
>NZ_JAFLXD010000038.1:0-60789 GCF_019891415.1 Pseudomonas sp. SH10-3B
GGATTCAAGCCTGCGTTCGGCCAGCGTGTTTGACGGGGCGCCTAGGATCAAGATCAAAAGCCAGAGCCAGAGCCAGAGCCAGAGCCAGAGCAACAGCAACAGCAACAGCAACAGCAACAGCAACAGCAGTGTTACGTCTGACATTACCTAAGTCATCTGATGTCCGGTCGAATAAGCCCTCATCAATTCAAGACAATGTAGTCATTCTGCTGAATGATCGGTCGATGGTCACCTTGCACCAGGTGCAGGTAGCGGCCGTCCACCAGGTCGATGGGCAGGCAGTCGTCGATATCCAGTACGCCGTCCGTGTGGGCCTGGGACCAATGGCGCAGCATCTTTTGCTTGCCCTTGCCGGTCGCCTCCCGTTTGCTGCGGGCGACCACCAGCAGGTAGTGGTGGGCTTCGCCAAAGCTGTTGGCTTCATAACCGCCAAGGTTGATGAAGTACAGGTGATGGGCGTCGGCAGCGGGGGCCAGGTGGCTGAGTTCGACCTTCCAGCCGTCGACGCCATCCACCGCCATCCACGAATCGATATGCACACCCTTGGGGCTGCCGAACCAAGCTTCACGCAATTGCGGGTAGGTGCCTTCCAGCGTGTCCGCTACGGCGAACACCACATCGTGAACTTCAATTCTTGCCCGTGGGTGCTTGCCCCCGAGCATCACGACAAACAGCATTGCAGGTCCTTCCTGGCGACTTGGCAAAGCGCAACCATACTTCGATTGAACCCTTTTGTCCGGTCAATGCCACACTGTTAATTCGCGAATTCATCAGGAGGTTGTCATGCGCACCATTGATCTGGCGGGCGTTCCCGTCCCTGTCATCGGCCAGGGCACCTGGCGCATGGGCGAAGACCCAAGCCAGCGCCGCGCTGAAGTCGCAGCATTGCAATTGGGGATCGATGAGGGCATGACCCTGATCGACACCGCCGAGATGTATGGCGAGGGCGGCGCCGAAGAGGTTGTCGGCGAAGCCATTCGCGGCAAGCGCGAGCAAGTGTTCCTGGTGAGCAAAGTCTACCCGCACAACGCCAGCCACAAGGGTGTGCCCCGTGCCTGTGAAGCCAGCCTCCAGCGCCTGGGCACGGACTACATTGATTTGTACCTGCTGCATTGGCGTGGCCAATACCCTCTTGAAGAAACCGTCGAAGCGTTCGAGCGCCTGCGCGAGGCCGGCAAGATTGGCCGCTGGGGTGTGTCCAATTTCGATGTGGCCGACCTGCAGGAACTCGCATCCCCGGCCTGCGCGACCAATCAGGTGCTGTACAACATTGAAGAGCGCGGGATCGAATTCGACCTGTTGCCCTGGTGGCAACAGCACCATTTACCGCTGATGGCGTACTGCCCGATTGCCCAGGGTGGGGAATTGCTGGCCAGCCAGACCCTCAAACAGATCGCCCGCCGCCACGAGGTCACGCCTGCCCAGGTTGCCCTGGCCTGGGTGCTGCGCCAGGACGGTGTGATCGCCATCCCCAAGGCGGTAACTCCGGAGCACGTGCGGCTTAACGCGGGCGCCGCCAAGGTGGTGCTGGATGAGCACGACCTGGATGCCATTGATCGGGTATTCGGCGCACCCAAGCGCAAGCATCCCCTGGCGATGGTGTAGTTGGCCGGCCGGTGAGGTGCCGTCCCTGGCACCTCCCCTGTGCAGATCCGACTTAATCGCCTACCGCGCTGCACCAGTCATCCGACCCGATTGTGCCGCATACTTCGTGGGTCCATACGATCTTGCGATAGGTGAAGTACACATCCTCCAAGTGAGTGAAATGCGCGTTGTCCGGGTCCTGGCAATTGGGCATGCGCGACTGGATGTCCACGATCCTCGCCCCGTTGAGTTCAATCGTGAAGTAATGCTCCTGGGTGCCCGCCGGTTGGGTACGGAACCATTCCAGCCGGCACGTGACCTCTTCACCGCGGGTCAATGCCTCGAACAGTAATGGCGACGACTTATCGAAGACCTTGCTGATCATCAAGGGCTTGTGGAGCCTCTGGCCGGTCGGCTGACCGGACTGCGGGTCGCGGGGAATGATCACCTGGTGAGCAAAGGCCTGGACCAGGATCTGGTCTTCATGGTCTTTCTGATAACTGCCGCCTACGGAGTCCTTGGTAAATGTGCCTGCCGTAATCAAACCTTGTTTGACACCGGTGATGGAAAGATACGCGGGTGTTGGCATGACGGGTTTCCTTGCCTGATTAAAAAAATAATCCCAACCGGCAACTGTGTTGGCCGGGTGGGAATGCCTATAACAAAAACCGTGCCGGAAAGTGTGGGAACCAATAACGGCTTGGCGTGATGTGGCTATCGGCGTGGGATTTAGTCCGTTGTTATGGTTTTGATCGCCGTTTTGCGCATGTTGTTTGCGCACCCGTGCGCAGTTAGTTGCTCATGCTGATGCGGCGCTAGGTATTTGGTGCTCTGCCGAAAATCGGCGAAATATAACTTTGTAAGTGTGCAAAATCCTGCGTATGCCTCGATTTACGCCTGTCGTAGGAAATATCTTAAGTGTCAGTCTATTGCTTGCTGAATATTATTGACGTGGCTAAGGTTTGCGAACTTCGCGGCGTATCCAGCGAAGTTTATATGGCATTCTGGTGCAAAATTTAAATGCGCTTAGTTTGTCGTTCGTACCTTGATTAGTCGCGTGCGGTCCTAATATGGTGTATTCAGACAAGCTCTGCGCTTATTACCTTGAACTTGCCAGCTTTCCCTGTTTGGCAACTAGTTTTGCGGGCAGTGATATTCGCTATTCGAGTGAATTTGAAACGCTGGAGTCCGAACTGGAAAAGGTGCAGTCCATTCATGGCGCTGGCCAGCCTGACTGGCAAAAGCTTCTGGACATCAGCGAATGCCTGTTGCGTGAGCAATCCAAAGATCTGCGCGTGGCTGTCTGGTTGACCTGGGCGCTGTACCAGCGTGAGTCCTTTGCCGGTCTGCTGGCTGGCCTCGGGCTGTTGCACCATCTGTGTGAGCATCACTGGTCAGACGTTTACCCGAAAAAGCTGCGCACCCGCAGTGCTGCGTTCGGCTGGTTGGTCCTGCGCCTTGAGACACTGCCGGCTCAACGCCTTTCGCTTCAGGACCATCAGCCCTTGGTCCGTTCCATGCTTGAGCGCCTTGGGTGCCTCGATGAACTCTGGACTGCACATTTGGCCGATGACGCGCCGCTGTTGCTGCCGATTCGCAGGCAATTGGACCAATGGTTGGAGAGGGCTGTACAAGACCAGCGTCCAGTCGCAGCGCTGGACGGCGTCACTGCACACGTGCAATCGGCTGCCACTCCAGTGGTAAACACCGAACTGACGTTAAACAACGAAAAAGACGCGCATAAATTGCTGTGTGCCTTGCAGGAGCAGGCCCGTCCGTTGTGTGCCTGGTGGTTACGCCAGCACGCTACCGACCTGCGGGCCTTGCGCCTGGGGCGAACGCTGGCTTGGTTGGCTATCGTCCGCTATCCGGATGCCAACGGTGAGCGCGTCACCGCGTTGTGCGGGCCTGCACCCGACAAACTCAAGCGCTATCAGGAACGTTTTGACCAAGGCCACTACGCCGACCTGTTGCTTGAACTGGAGGACTGCCTCTCGGGTGCGATGTTCTGGTTCGACGGGCTGCACATGCTCTGGCAATGCCTGGAAGCCCAGCAAGCAGACCTGGCTATGACCGAGCTGGAAGTGAGTTTCGCCCTGTTGCTGCAACGCTTGCCGGACTTGCCGATGTTTCGCTTCCAAGGGGGCGATCCTTTTGCCGGCAGCGGCACTCGTGACTGGATCGCACTGCACGTTTCCCATCACCTGCAAGCCCCGCAGCCGCCCAGCGTTGCGGTCGACACCGCGCCCTGGGAGATCGCCTTGCAGGCGCTGCTGCCACGGCTGCGCAAGGAGGGGCTCAAAGCCGCAGTGCACGAGCTCAAGCATGGCCTGCACGCCGCTCGCGGCGATCGTTCCCGCTTTTATTGGCGCCTGGCCCAGGCGCGCTTATGTGTGCACGCCGGCAAGCATGAACTGGCGAAGATCCAGCTGGAACATCTGGATCTCGAACTGCAACGCTCGGGCCTGGAACGCTGGGAGCCCGAGCTGGCGTTTCAAGTGACACAACTCTTGCATCGCTGCTGTGACCTGATGCCACAAAACCATGCCGTACGCGAACGCAAGGAAGACACCCACCGCAGGCTGTGCCTCTTCGATCTCGAAGCGGTACTTGAATAGGCTTACGAGCCACTTGAAAAAGGAGATTTACCGTGGCCAAAGAAGGTTCGGTAGCACCCAAGGAACGCATCAATATCACCTTCAAACCCGCCATCGGCGGAGCACAGGAGGAAGTCGAGCTGCCGTTGAAACTTCTGGTGCTGGGCGACTTCACCCAGCGTGAGGACGTGCGCAAGCTTGAAGATCGCAAGCCCATCGCCATCAACCCGCACACGTTCGATGAGGTGCTGGCCAAACAGGTGCTGAGCCTGATGCTGAATGTACCCAATCGCCTCCAGGACTGCGCGGATGTCGAAGAGCTGGTCATCCAGGTACGCATCAATTCGATGAAGGATTTCAACCCCGCGAACCTGGTGGAGCAGATCCCCGAGTTGCACAAGCTGATGGCCCTGCGTGAGGCGCTGATGGCGCTCAAGGGGCCGCTGGGCAACACCCCTAGCTTTCGCAAAGCCATCGAGCAGGCCCTGGCCGATGACGAATCCCGTGCCCGGGTCTTGGCGGAGCTGGGCCTGAGCGGCCAAACCGCCTGACATTTTCAGTAAAAGGACACTGACGCCATGACGACTCAACACACCCCGATGCCTGTACACACGCCTGACGAGTACAGCATCCTCGACAACATCATCGCCCAGACGCTGCTGAGTGTGGACGACGAGGCCTACGGCATCGCCAAGCGTGGCGTCTCGGCATTTATCGAAGAGCTGATCAAGCCGCAGAACAACGGTGAACCGGTCAAGAAACGCCTGGTTGACCGGATGATTGCCGAGATTGACGAGAAACTCAGTCGGCAAATGGATGAGATTCTGCACCACCCGAGTTTCCAGGCCCTGGAATCCTCATGGAAGGGCCTGCAGTTACTGGTCCAGCGCACCGACTTTCGAGAAAACATCAAGATCGAACTGCTGAATGTCTCGTGCCAGGACCTGCTGGATGACTTCGAAGACTCGCCCGAGGTGACCCAGTCAGGGCTGTACAAGCATGTCTACAGTACCGAATACGGTCAGTTCGGTGGTCAACCTGTAGGCGCGATCATCGCTGATTTTTTTCTCTCTCCCAGTGCCCCCGATGTGAAGCTGATGCAATACGCTTCCAAGGTTGCCTGCATGGCCCATGCCCCCTTTATCGCTGGCGCAGGGCCGACATTTTTCGGTTTGGAAAGCTTCACCGATCTGCCTGACTTGAAGGACCTCAGGGACCACTTCGAAGGTCCGCAGTTCGCCAAATGGCAAAGCTTTCGCCAGAGCGAAGATGCCCGTTATGTCGGGCTGACCGTGCCGCGATTCCTGTTGCGCACGCCTTACGATCCCCTGGAGTGTCCAGTCAAGACCTTTGCCTATCGGGAAACCGTGGTGAACAGTCACGAGCACTACCTATGGGGCAATACCGCCTACGCCCTTGCCACACGATTGACCGACAGTTTTGCGCGGTTTCGTTGGTGCCCGAACATCATCGGTCCGCAAAGCGGTGGCGCCGTGGAAGACTTGCCCTTGCATCATTTCCACAGCATGGGCGAAATCGAAACCAAGATTCCCACTGAAGTACTGGTGTCCGACCGTCGCGAGTACGAGCTGGCGCAAGAGGGATTCATTGCCTTGACGATGCGCAAGGGCAGTGACAATGCCGCGTTTTTCTCCGCCAGCTCGGTGCAAAAGCCCAAGTATTTCGGTATCAGTGCCGAGGGCAAGGAAGCTGAGCTGAATTACCGCCTGGGCACTCAGTTGCCCTACATGATGGTGGTCAATCGCCTGGCCCATTACCTCAAGGTTCTGCAACGCGAGCAATTGGGTTCCTGGAAGGAGCGTACCGACCTGGAGCTGGAGCTTAACAAGTGGATTCGCCAGTACGTGGCAGACCAGGAAAACCCCAGTGCCGAAGTGCGGGGGCGGCGGCCTTTGCGTGCGGCACGGATCGTTGTCAGTGATGTCGAGGGTGAGCCTGGCTGGTACCGCGTCAACCTGAGCGTGCGCCCGCACTTCAAATACATGGGGGCTGACTTCACGCTGTCCCTGGTTGGCAAGCTTGATAAAGCATGAACAGGGGCCAACGGATGACCCGTAACCAAAGCCTGTTTGAGCGGCTTGCACATCCGGCCGCACATCCGGCCTGTGCTGCGACGTCCGTTGCAGCCCATCTGGGAAAGATGCTCAGCATTCGCGTCGGCAGTGTGCAGACACTGGCCGACTACGGGATGCCGGACCTCAATGACATGAACCAGAGTCTGCATGAGTCATTGAGCCAGTCGCGCGTGTTGATCGAGCGGTTTATCCGCGCCTATGAGCCACGCCTGAAGCACGTGCGTGTGAGGGCGCTGCGCTGTGGTCACGATCCTTTGGCCCTGGCGTTTGCCATCGATGCCACGCTCTGTGTCGACGGTGTGACGCGGCCTGTGGTGTTCACCGCGCGCCTGCACAGTGCAGCACAGGTTGAGGTCATGCCGGATGTCCTTTAACCCGTATTACCAGAGCGAACTCAGTGCGTTGCGTCAGCTCGGACGGCGTTTCTCCGAGCGCAATCCGGCGCTGGCGCCCTTTCTGGGGGAGGCCGGTCAGGATCCGGATGTGGAGCGTTTGCTGGAAGGCTTTGCCTTTCTCACCGGACGCTTGCGCCAGAAACTGGATGACGAGTTGCCCGAGCTGACGCATTCGTTGATGCATTTACTGTGGCCCAACTACATGCGGCCGATACCCGCGTTCAGCATCTTGCAGTTTGATCCGTTGAGGCAGATCGGGCCCGGCGTGATGGTCGCTCGGGATACGCCGGTGGAAAGCGTTGCGGTCAAGGGCGAGCGTTGCCGCTTTCGAACCTGTTACGCCACACGTATCCAGCCGCTGCAACTGGCTGCGCTGGAGTACTACGTCCATGGAGAGCAGGCGTTGTTGAGCCTGCGCCTGGACATGAGTGCCGAAGGCAATTTCAGCGAATGTACGTTCGATCAATTGCGCCTGCATCTGTCCGGAGACCGCTACATCAGTCAGGCGTTGTACCTGAGCCTGCTGCGCGAGGTCGAGGGCATCGAGCTGCTGCCCTTGGGCGGCGATGGGCGTGCTGTCAGTGGGGCGGATGGCCAGGCCCTGGTGTTGCGTCTGGGCGGCGATCAGGTAACACCGGTAGGGTTTGCCGAGGAGAATGCACTGATGCCCTATCCGCAGAACACGTTTGGCGGGTACCGCCATCTGCAGGAGTACTTCGCCTTTCCCGAAAAGTACCTGTTCGTGGATGTGGGGGGCCTGGATGTCCTGCACTGCTTGCCCCAGGACGTGCTCAAGAAAATCTGCAGCCTCAAGGTGTGCTTCAAGCTACGCAGGGGCCAGGCAACCGAATGCCCCACGCTGGACAACGTGAAGCTGTACTGCACGCCCATTGTCAATCTGTTCAAACAGGATGCAGTGCCGATTCGCCTGGACGGCAAGCAGGACGAGTACCTGCTGATTCCCGGGGAATACGCGCGTGCAAACGCCTGTGTATTTTCCGTAGACAAGGTCACGGGCTGGCGTCCTGGTGGGTTGGGGTATCAGGCGTACGTGCCGTTTGAATCCTTCGAACATGAGGGTGATACCGCCCCCTCGGCAGCCCCTGCCAGCTACTGCATTCGCCAGCGCGCGTCGGCCCATCATGCCGGGCTCGATACCTGGCTGAGATTCGCAGACGGCCAGGGGCATACCCAGGAAACGCTGTCGATCGAGCTGACATGTACCAATCACAACCTGCCAGGGCAACTGCAGGCAGGGGAGATCAATCAGGCCTGTGAGCAGACGCCGGAAGGGTTGTCGTTTCGCAATATCTGCGCGCCGACGGCGAGTTTTGCACCGCCCCTGGAACAGGATTTTCTCTGGCGCCTTATCAGCAATATGTCGCTCAACTACGTGTCACTGAGCGATATCGGTGCCTTGAGGATGGTCCTCGAAACCTATGACGTGCCGCGCTACTACGATCTGCAAGCGAAAAAGATCAGCCAGAGAAAGCTCGGCGCCTTGCGATCCATCCGCCATACGGCCGTCGATCGTTTGCACCTAGGGATGCCGTTTCGAGGGCTGCGGATCGACCTGGCGATTGATTCCCAAGGTTTCCTGGGGCAGGGCGAAGCGTTTGTGTTCGCCTCGGTGCTCAACGAGTTCTTTGCGCTGTACGCCAGCCTTAATGCCTACCACGAACTACGTGTCATCAGCACACAAGGAGATGTGTACCTATGGCCACCTCGGATGGGGCAGCAGCCCCTGCTTTGAAAAAACTGTGTAGCGGCATCCGCGAATACTCGCTGTTCCAGGCGATTTTGCAGGTGATCAAGCGCCTGCGCGATGCCCATCCGTTGCTGGATGACAACGCGCTGTATGACCGATTGGAGTTTCAGGCCAACCCAGGCCTGGGGTTTCCCGGTCACGATATCGACCGAGTGGAGTTCTTTGTTGAACACGATCAATTGCGCGCGCGCCTGCGCCTCAACGTTCTGGGCCTGTGTGGCGCAGGTTCGCCCTTGCCGGCGTTTTACGGCGAGCAGGCGTGTGCCGACGGGGCGGGCGGCCACGCGACCCGAGACTTGCTGGACCTGTTTCACCATCGTCTGCAGCGGCTGATGTTGCCGATCTGGCGCAAATACCGCTACCAGGCGTGTTTCCAGGCGCAGGCGCGTGATGCGTTTTCCGACCAGATGTTTGCATTGATTGGATTGAAGGGCCTGCCGATTCGCACGGCAGCGCAACTGGACTGCAAGCGACTGCTGCCCTACCTGGGGTTGCTTGGGCTGCGGGTGCATTCGGCGGCAGTGATCGAGACGGTGCTGCGTTACTACTTCAGGCACGACCGCGTGTTTATAGAGCAATGGGTGGAACGCACGGTTGTTGTGGCTCCCCCGCAGTTGAACCAGTTGGGCTGTGCCAACAGCGTGCTGGGCCTCGACCAGGTACTGGGAAGTCGGGTCGCCGACCGCAGCGGTAAGTTCAGGGTGCATATCCAGGCGCTGGATTGGCAGCGCTTTCATGGTTTTTTACCGACGGGGTCGGAGTATCCGTTGCTGTGTTCGTTGGTACGAATGACCGTGCGAGACCCACTGGAATACGACCTGCGCCTGGTGCTGGCCAAGGAGGCGATCAGGCCGTTGTACGTGGGCGAACACAACGTCTGCAGGCTGGGTTGGACCAGTTGGCTGGCGCATGAGTGCGCCGACGGTGTGGTCATCGTGGCCAGCAATGCTCACTAGGGACTCAGGATTATGATGAATGTAGACCTGCAACAACTGATCCAGACATTGACGCCCCCCGTCCGCCAAGACCTGGAGCGCGCGGCCGAACGCTGTGTGACCCGTGGCGGCCTGGAGGTCCTGGTGGAAGACCTGCTGCTGGCCCAACTGGAACGTCCCCAAGGCGTTTTGATGCGTGCCTTGGCCGACGCGGGGATTGAGGTGCAGACGCTGCAGGCAACGCTGCAACCCAAGGGGCAGGCAAGTGCTTCACGTAATCCGGTATTTGCCCAGGCGCTTGTGCATTGGTTGCAACAGGCGTTGATGGTTGCTCATCTGGAGTTGCGCCAAAGCGTCGTCGACCACGCAGCCCTGTTACTGGCCCTGCTGCGTCACCTGCAACAGCATGCAGGCAGTGGCTATCACGCGCTGTTGAGCCGTTTGGATGCACAGCGTGTCCACGGCTATGTGCTGAGCCAGGAACCTGACGTTGTCCCGGCAGCAAGCGGCGAGTCAGTGCTGGCACGTTTTACCCATGATCTGACACGCCGGGCCCATGAAGGGCGTATCGATCCGGTGCTGTGTCGCGATGGCGAGATTCGCCAGTTGATCGACATCCTCATGCGTCGGCGCAAGAACAATCCGATCCTTGTCGGTGAGGCCGGGGTAGGCAAGACCGCAGTGGTCGAAGGCCTCGCCCTGCGCATTGCCAGCTCACAGGTGCCCGACCCCCTCAAGGACGTGCGGGTGCTGATCCTGGACATGGGCTTGCTGCAAGCCGGTGCCAGCATCAAGGGTGAATTCGAGCGGCGTCTCAACGGCGTGATCGACGAGGTGAACGCCTCGCCGAAACCGGTGATTCTGTTTATCGATGAGGCGCACACCCTGGTGGGTGCGGGCGCCCAAGCGGGTGCCGGCGATGCAGCCAACCTGCTCAAACCGGCCTTGGCCCGCGGCGAGTTGCGGACCGTCGCTGCCACCACATGGCGCGAATACAAGAAGTACTTTGAAAAAGACCCGGCCTTGGCGCGGCGTTTCCAACCTGTGCTGGTTAGCGAACCCAGCGTCGAACAGGCGATTTCGATCCTGCGCGGGCTGGTTCCGGCCTATGAAGCCAGCCATGGCGTATACATCCGTGACGATGCCGTCGTCGCAGCGGCGCAGTTGAGCGCTCGCTACCTGGCGGGGCGTCAGCTTCCCGACAAGGCCGTGGATGTGCTGGACACCGCCTGCGCCCGTGCGCGAATCAGCCAGGTAACGATGCCCGAGGCGCTGGAACGCTTATGTACCGAACAGGCTGAAGGCGCGCGGCAGCGCGAGGCGCTGAGTCGAGACAGGGACGCTGGGTTGCCTACGGATGAGCCGGCTGTACAAGCGTTGAGCCGGCGATTGGCGGCGGTCGAGGGTGAGCGTCAACATTTGGAGCAGTGCTGGCTGGAACAGCGCGCACTGGCGGAGCAGGTGCGCGTGTGCCCGCGCCTGGTGGCTCAGGTCATCAGCGCCTGGACGGGCATTCCTGTTGAACAGCTGGCCCTTGAGCACAGTGAATCGGTGCGGGGCGTTGCCGATGCGCTGCGCTCACGCATCCTCGGCCAGGAACCCGCGATCCAGGCGCTTGACCGCAACCTGCGCGCAGTGGCCGCCGGGCTGAACCAGGCCGCCGCACCGGTCGGTGTGTTCCTGTTGGTGGGCCCCAGTGGCGTGGGCAAGACCGAAACGGCCTTGGCCTTGGGTGATTTGCTGTATGGCGGTGAGCGGTTTGTCACCACCCTCAATATGTCGGAGTTTCAGGAAAAACACGCCGTGTCTCGGCTGATTGGCGCACCCCCTGGTTATGTCGGGTATGGCGAGGGCGGCGTGCTGACGGAAGCCGTGCGGCAGCGGCCCTACTCGGTGGTGCTGCTCGACGAAGTCGAAAAGGCCGACCCGGAGGTGTTGAACCTGTTCTATCAGATCTTCGACAAGGGGCTGGTCAATGATGGCGAAGGCCGGGAAATCGATTTTCGCAATACGCTGATCCTGATGACGTCCAACCTGGGCAGTGACTGCATCGTCGACTTATGTGCCGGCGGCCGACGGCCTGACACTGAGGTCTTGCACGACGCCATCCGGCCCGTACTGCGCGACTATTTCAAGCCGGCACTGCTCGCCCGGATGCGGGTCGTGCCCTATTACCCGCTCGCAGGCGCTGTGTTGCATGACCTGGCAAGGCTCAAGCTGGACGGCCTTGGGCGAAGGCTGCAGGCGCGCAAGCTGGCATTGAGTTATACGACCGAGCTGGTCACGCATATGGCCGAGCGGTGTGCCCATGACGACAGCGGTGCGCGATACCTCGACCAATGGATCGAAATCCACCTGTTGCCGCAGATAGTCGATCGGCTTTTGCGGGCGATGGCGATGGGTGAGGCGCTGTCGCTGGCCCATGCCAGCCTGGATGGTGACGGCGTGCCGATCTGCGAGCTCAGCCAATGAGGGACAGCGTGCTTGCTCATTTACCCCAGCCCCTGTCCTACGCCGATACCCTGCTGGCCTGGCTCAACCGCATGGGGCTCGATGGTGACGAGACAACGTTGCCAGACCTGTGTGTTGCAGCGGCCGCGCAACTGAGTCAATGCGAACTCAGCCAGTTGTATCGACGCGACGAGGTGACGGGCCGACTTGAGCTGATCGCCCAGCATTTACCTGGCGCCTTGCCCCTTGGCGACCTCGCTTGCAGCTCCGACTTCCAGCATCAGCAACTGCTGCATGACGTCCTCAACCATGGCGGTGTCCTGAGCCTGGAGAACCTGGCGGACAGTGCGTATGAGGGCGGTTTTTTACCGGCGACAGCGACACCTTGGCGCGCATTGGTCGGCGTGCCGCTGTTCGGTCGACACCAGGCGGTTGCGGGTCTGTTGCTGTGCACCAGCCAGCAGGCGAAACCGCTGCAGGACTACGGCGCGTCATTAACGCAGCTGGGAAGCTTCGCCTTGAGTCAACTGGCGCTGTTGCGACGCCTGCATCCTGCGCGCAACAGCACCCAGGCCGCGTCTTGCGTACCCGTAGCGCGTATGACGTATGGGCTGATCGGCAACAGCACGGCCATGGACGAAACCTACCGCCTGATCGGCAAGGTGCTGAATGCGCCCTACACGGTGCTCCTGCGCGGCGAGACCGGAACGGGCAAAGAAGTGGTCGCGCGGGCCATCCATACTGCCGGGCGGCGCAATCGCAAAGCCTTTGTGGTGCAGAACTGCGCGGCCTTTCCCGAAGGACTGCTGGAAAGTGAGCTATTCGGCTATCGCAAAGGCGCCTTCACAGGCGCTGAGCGTCACCATGTAGGGCTATTTGACGCCGCAGATGGCGGCACATTGCTCTTGGACGAAATCGGCGATATGCCGCTGGCGCTCCAGGCCAAGCTGCTACGGGTATTGCAGGAAGGCGAGGTTCGCCCGCTGGGTGCCAGCGCGGCACATAAGGTCGATGTGCGGATTATCGCGGCGACCCATCGTGACCTCGCTGCAATGGTGGCCGAGGGGAGTTTTCGCGAGGACCTGTATTACCGACTGGCACAGTTCCCGATCGAATTGCCGGCATTGCGTGAACGCGACGGCGATGTGTCGTTGTTGGCGCGACAGTTCGCGCAATCGGCTTGTGTTGCCCTGGGCCGCGCGCCGGTGGAGTGGTCGGCTGCGGCCTTGGATCAACTCTCATGCCACGCTTTTCCCGGCAATGTTCGTGAACTCAAATGCCTGGTGGAGCGCGCGGTGCTGCTCTGTGACGACGCCGTTCTGCTGCCGGAGCATCTGTCCCTGTCGCCAGGGGCGGGCGCTGCCACTGTCGACCCGACGTTGCGCCAGCGCCTGGAGCAGGTTGAGCGGGTATTCCTGATCGACTGCCTGCACAAGAACCGTGGCAATCGGACCCGGACTGCACGTGAGTTGGGGCTCGCACGCCGCACGCTGCTTTATCGCCTTAAACGCTTGAACATCCCTGATGGCGACGTCCGAGGTGGCATTGAATGACGCACGTACAGACCCCGCTCTTCACCGTCGGCCTTACTTTCATTGGAGATACCTGATGCCTCTTCGTACGTGGAAAGCCTTGGGGCTTGTCCTGTGTTTGTTGAGTGGATGCAACGCCAACTACGTTTTTGATGATGCTGACTACCGTCCGCTGGGTGACCCCCAGGCGAGCCGCCGTGGCGATTGAACAGGGGAGCCTTGCCATGCAATTAGTGTTTGAGGTGTGCAATACCGGGAGCAGTGAGCCTGCATGCGGTAAGACATTTGACCGCGTCGGCGGCGTGATCGGCCGCGGGACGGGCTGTGATTGGATTATCCCCGACGCCAGTCGCTTGCTCTCCAGTCACCATGCGCTGGTCAGTTATCGGGACAGTCAATATTTTTTAACCGATATCAGCACCAACGGCATTGGCGTGTCGGGCAGCACGGAACGTTTGTCCAAGGGACAGGCACGCCTGATCTGCGAGGGAGATGTCTATCAATTGGGGTCGGTGGATATCTGTGCACGACTGGTGGCGCACGTGACACCCAATGACCAGCAGGTTTTTTCCCGTGACGATACGATTCCGGATGACGCCTTCTTAGTCATGGCGCCGTTGCACTCACCGAATTTTGCGCAGGGGTATGACACCTCGTTCGAGGATCCTGAGGTACTGGAACCGGCAACGGAGAGGGCGGCCTATGCACTTTCTCACGGCACCGTAGAGCGGGATCACTTGATCGTGCCGAGATGGGCCGAGCCAGTAACGGATGAGGCCTGTACTCAACCCACCCCGGTTGCAGCAGACGCTTGTAACCCATTCTGGCCGCAGTTTGCCGAGGCGATGGGCATGCCCATGGATGTCCTCGATACGCAAGCCTGCGAGGCCCAGGCGATCAAAGTGGCGGGTTTGTTCAGGCAAACCATCGAAGGGCTGCAGCAGAGCCTGCGTACCCGCGATGAGCTGAACGGCGAGTTGAATCTGGGTTGGACCCTGCCTGCGCTCAAGAGCCACAACCCCTTGAAGGATTGCGCCGATACCCAGACGGCCTTGGCCTCACTGCTGGGGCCCGGCGAATTGGGCCAGTTGTCCGCCGAGGCGGCAGTCGACCAGGCACTGCGGGAAATGCAAGTCCACCAACTGGCCTTGGTCGTGGCCTGCCGTGCCGCCATGCGCGGCGCGGTGGCGGCATTTGCACCGAGCCACCTGCTGCTGTGCTTCGAGCGCCAGGACATGCGGGTCAGGTTCTCTACCGACGGATCCCATTGGCGGGCTTATCAACGCTATTACCGACGACTGCTCGACGAGCAACCCTTGGGCGAGCAGTTGTTGCGCAACGAATTTTCCAAAGCCTACGCGGAGCAGGTGCGCCTGGTCGCCACACTGCACGCGGCTCATCCGGGATGACGGTCATGTATCGAGCCACCCTAATACCCATGTTGTTCGTAATGGGCCTGCTGGCCGGTTGTGCCAACGTGTCCCCGTTTTCAACCCTGACCAAGCTGGACCTGACCTTGAGGGCCAGCGAAGCCGTCAACCCCGACCTCCATGGGCGCCCATCTCCTGTCGTGGTGCGCCTGATTGAGCTGCGCCACCCGGTGGCGTTCGAAAATGCTGACTTCTTCACCCTCTATGGCCGCGCCGAGCAGGCGCTGCCCAAGGATTGGGTCGCCAGCGAAGAGTTGGAACTGCGCCCCGGTGAGCTGTTGGCGCTCAAGCTCAGTCTCGAACCACAGAGTCGTTATGTCGGGGTGCTGGCGGCCTATCGGGACTTACCCCATGTGCAGTGGCGGCTCGTGCTGTCCGTGTTCCAGCAGCGACGGACGCGTGTTGACCTGCTACTCGACGAGTCCGGTGTCCGCGTCGTCGACCCTCAAGTCCTAAGGTTGGAGGATAGAAATGCAGGTTCATAAAGTCATCTGGCAGGAGGGTATGCTGCTGCGCCCCCAACACTTGCAGCACAACGATCGCTACTATCGCCAACAGCTCAACCGCACCCGTTTGTTGGGCGTTGATGGTTGGGGGTTCCTGACCCTTGACGTCGATGTGCAGTACCTCAATTTGGGGAAGGTAGTCGTTAACCAGGCCAGCGGTGTATTTCCCGATGGCAGCCTGTTCGAACTGAGCAACGCGATGGAACCGCTGGTGTTGCAGGTCCCTCCCAACACCGGTGGGCAAGCGGTGTACCTGGCGTTGCCGTTGGCCATCGGCAATCAGGTTGAAGTGCGCCAGCAACAGCACACTGATGTGCTGGCGCGTTACGTCAGCTGCGCAGCAGAGATCACGGATTCCAATGCAGGCTTTGATACCCGTTGCCAGATCAACTGTGCACGCCCGGACTTGCGATTGCTGTCAGGGGAGCACGCCACGGACCCGCTGCATGTGACACTTCAGGTCGCCCAGGTGCTGGATTCGACGCGCGAGGCGGGCGTGCGGCTGGACGCGGATTTTGTACCGACGTTCATCTATCTGCAGCGCTCAGGTTACGTGGCGTCATGTATCAAGGAAGTGATCAGCCTGCTGGCCACCCGAGGCGATGCGATTGCTGCGCGTATCCGCGGCGGGTCGGAGGGGGCTCAGGTCGGCGATTTTCTCATGCTGCAATTGATCAATCGTAGCGAGTTGGTGTTGCGGCACTTCCTGGGCCAGAGCCAGGTGCGGCCAGAGGCCTTGTATCGCGAGTTGTTGTCGGTTTTCGGCGAGTTGTCCACGTTCGCCATCGACAACAAACGCCCGCAGTTGGAGACGCGTTACCAGCATGGAGAGCAGGGGGCGAGTTTTCGCGGGTTGATGGAAGGCATTCGCACGGTGCTGTCGTTGGTACTGGAACAACATGCCATTGAGCTGGCCTTGGAGCCGCGACAGTACGGGGTGCTCGTGTGCCCGGTGAGTGATCTCAAACTGCTGGGTAGCGCGACATTCATTTTGGCGGCAACCGCCCAGTGCGATTCGGAAGAGTTGCGCCACCGTCTTCCTGCACACCTGAAAATTGGCTCTGTAGAGCGCATCCGCGAGCTGGTCAATCTGCACCTGGCCGGCATCAGGATCAAGCCATTGCCGGTAGCGCCCCGACAGATCCCGTTCCATGCCGGCAAAACCTATTTCATGCTCGAACTCAGTGCCCGTGACATCACGCAGCTGGAGCAATCCGGTGGTTTTGCCTTCCACGCCAGCGGCGAGTTTGCCGAACTCGAACTCAATTTCTGGGCCATCAGGAACTGAATGCCATGACGATCGACAGCGAATACCCGCAGGACGAAAAAACCGTCCTGCTCGACCGCGATGGTCGTGCTCCCGCACAGGCATCGGTGACGGACTTTCCATCGCCGCCGCGCTTTGAGCAGTTGGAAGACCGAATTATCTACACCGCCGGCCTGCAAGGAGCACTGAGTTTCAATATCGGCCCCAACAGCCTGGTAGCCGCCGCCTGGGAACTCTTGTCGCAGGTCGTTCAGCTCAAGAGCAGTTCCGGCCGCGAAGACCTGCAGAGCCTCAACAATCGGTTGTCGTCGGGGATCATGACGTTTGAAACGCATGCCTTGCACCAGGGCGCGGAGGAAAGTCAGGTCATGTCGGCGCGCTATGTGTTGTGCAGCGTGATTGACGAAGCCGTGGTCACTACGGCATGGGGCGACCGCAGTGACTGGTCGAAGTCCAGCCTGCTGAGCCGCTTTCACAACGAAACCTTCGGTGGCGAAAAGTGCTTCCAACTGCTCGAGCGCTTGTCCCGCGACCCCGTCAAGCACGTGGCAATGCTGGAGCTGATGTACCTGTGCCTGTCGCTCGGGTTTGAAGGCAAATACCGCGTCATGGAACGGGGAGGGCCGCAGTTGGAAGCGGTACGGGATGGCTTGTATCGGCAGATCAGGCATGTGCGCGGTGATCGCCTGCAGCTGTCTGTGCCCGCAGCCTCAGACCTGCCGCCCGGCGCCCGGCTGCGGATTATTTCCGCGACCGGGGTGGGCGTCTTCACTCTCGCCTGTTTGCTGGCTATGTACCTGGGCTTTGCCTGGGCATTGGGCAATGAACGCATGGCGGTGCTGCATGCCTTTCAACCTTTGGCGCCGGATCAGACACGGTCGCCTTTGTAACGCTGGGAGCGATGAATGAATGCATTCTTCAAGGACGTAGGCACGGTTCTGCGCAAGAGTTGGGTCTGGAGCCTGATTGTCGTGTTGTCCAGCGCGCTGCTGGTGTGGTTTTTCGGGCCATTGCTGGCGGTGGATGACCACCGGTTCTGGCACGGCGCACCGGCCCGTCTGTTGACCATCAGCGGGCTATTGCTGATGTGGGGGTTGGCGATGGTCATGGTGGGCGCGCGCCGTACCGCACGATTGAATCAACCTGAGCACCAGGAGCGCCATCAGCGCAAGGGGTTGATTGACGACGAGCAGAAGCAGGTACGAGGTCGTTTCAAAGAGGCGTTGCACACGCTGAAAACCTCCCCTCGCTATGGTGGACACAGCGAGCGTTGGTGCAGCGACTTGCCGTGGTATCTGTTGATCGGCCAGCAGGGCAGTGGCAAGACCTGCCTGCTGGCGGCCTGCGGATCGCACTTCCCGCTCGACCGGGACGCGGCCATGGCCTCAGGCGCAACCCAGTATTTTGATTGGTATCTCGCTGACGAGGCCGTACTCGTCGAGAGCGCCGGGCGTTACCTGGCCCAGCCTGACCATGCAGTGGATAGCGCGGGGTGGTCGACGTTCCTGGGGCTGCTCAAATGGCGGCGCAGGGCCCGTCCACTCAATGGTGTGGTGGTGACGCTGGCGGTTGAGACCCTGCTGGGCAGCAATGAGCGCGAGCTGGATCTGCACGCCCGCCACGTGCACACCCGGCTGCAGGACATCCAGCAGACGCTGCATGTGGATGTGCCGATCTATCTTGTATTGACCCAGGCCGACCGGTTGCCAGGCTTTGTCGAGTTCTTTGACACGGCGCAGGGCGACAGTGCCGAAGCGTTGCTCGGAGAACCTTTGGTCATGGGCACGACCGGTACCGCCATCAACCAGGTCCGCGAGGCGTTCGAGGCGATGCTGCAGCGCCTCGCAGCGGAGCTGATCCCGCGTTTGCATCAGGAGCGAAATGCCGAGCGCCGTGGCCAGATGCTTGATTTCCCTCGGCAGGCCGCGCAAATCGGTGAACGTTTGTGCGGGTTTGTGGAGTCTGCGTTCTCCGCCCACCGTTTTCAGCGTATTAACGGACTACGCGGGTTTTACCTGACCTGTGCGCAGACTGCCGACCGGCGCTCCCACTTCGTCCAAGGCTTGTTCACCCGGGTAATTTTTGCCGAGGCCAATCTTGCGGGGCTGCAGACACCGGAGCGACAACGTATTCGTCGACATCAGGGGTTAGTGGTGTTGGCCGCGTGCCTGGTCATTGGCGGGGCGGGGTCGCTATGGGCATACAGTTATTCGGTCAATCACCAGCGCCTGGTGCAACTGGCGCAATTGAGCAAACCGCAGCTGCCCGCTTCATCCGGTTTGGACGCCACCCTGGCGCTCCTGCCGCTGCTGGACGTTCGCTTGGCGGCTACCCAGGTGTTTCCAGCGTTGGCGGACGTTCGACCGGGCGAGCGTGGCGGCTTGTACCAGGGGACGATGAGCCAGCCGGTGCTGGTCGGTGCCTATGAAACGTTGCTGCACCAGCAGTTGTTGCCCCTGGTGTCCACGATGCTTGAAGAACAGGTACGGACCAGCCTGGGCGACCGCGAGGGGCTACTGGATATCCTGCGGGCTTACCTGATGCTCAGCCTGCGCGAGCGTCGCGATAACGGTTGGCTGGCGCAACGCGTGGCCAGTCATTGGTCTGTCCGTTATGCCGGTGATGCGTCCGTGCAAAAACGATTGAACGAACATCTCGCACGTTTGCTTGAGCTTCCCTTCGTGACGCCCATGAACGCTGAGCTGGTTGCCGAGGCCCGCAAGGAACTGCGCGGGGAATCATTGGCGGGGGTTGTCTATAGGGCGCTGCGTAACCAGGCACGGATCCTGGAGCCCTATCGGCTGGCCGAGGGGCGGGGATTAGCCGTTGCCGAGCAGCCGATCCCCGGCTTCTATACCAAAAGGTATGTGCAGTACTTCGAAAAGCAGGGCCCTCGGCTGGTCAATGCCATTGCGCAGGATAACTGGGTGCTGGGGGAGAGCGTTGACCTCAGCCCAATGGACCTGCGCCAGTTGATGCAGGAGCTGGAGCAGCGCTACTTCAACGAGTACGCCGATACCTGGAGTCACGCCATTGGCCAGGTTCGCCTCCAGGAAAGTGACAGCCTGAGCCAGCATGCAGACAGGCTTTCCAGCCTGGCCTCAGCGCAGTCACCGTTGCTGAAACTGTTGCGGCAGGTTCGGGAAAACACGCGCTTGCTGTCGGCCAATGATCGCCTTGAAGCGGTGAGCCAGCAGGCCGACGAGTTGGGCGCTACGGCCTCCATTGTGTTGCTCAGCGAGCTGCATGATCAGGCCGCGCCTGATTCTGCCCGCCGTGCACTGCAGCGTCGGTTCGAGCACTTGCACCAATTGCTGGACGCGGATCAGAACCCAGGCGCTGAACTGACGCAGGCTTTGCGGCTGCTCGATGAATGGCATCTGCAACTGGCGGCCCTTAACCGTGAGAGCACGCCAGAGCAGGCGGTATTCATGATGGTCAAGCAACGTATGGAGGGGCAGCAGCCGTTACTGGGCCATTTGCGTGATGTGTCCGCACGCTTGCCGTTACCGCTCAAGGGCTGGTTTGAAAACATAGCCGATGAGAGTTGGCGGCTGCTGCTCAATGACGCCTATGTGTATGTCAATCGGCGCTACCAAAGCGAGGTCTATGGCTTTTACGCCAAGGCGATCCAGCGTCGGTATCCGTTCAACGCGCGGGCCAACAGTGATGTCGCCCTTGGCGACTTCCAGGCGTTTTTCAAGCCCCAAGGCGCGATGGTGCGCTTCTATGAAAGCTACCTGCGGCCCTTTGTCAGCGTCGAGGGCAGTCGCTACCGTCCAAGGGGCCTGGATGGCCGTAGCCTGGCGCTGTCGCGCTCGCTGTTGGAGCAACTGACGAAAGCCCAGATGATTCGCCAGGGGTTTTTCGCTGAAGACCAGAGCGAGTGGGCGGTTCGCTTCACGCTGGCACCCTATAGCCTGGATCAGGGGGTCAGCCGCGCGATCCTGAGCGTTGCCGATCAACACCTGGAATACCGTCATGGCCCGATCGTGCCCATGGCGTTCCAATGGCCCAACGAAGCCTCCAATGGCCGTAGCAGCCTGGTGTTGGAGCGGGGCGAGGAGCGGCCATTAGGAATTGAGAAAAACACCGGCCCCTGGTCGTTGTTCCGGTTTATCGAGCTGATGCACAGTGAGCATGCGAGTGATCGGGATGCACAAGTGCTCATGGCCGAGCTTTCGGGCATGCGCGCCAGCTTCCTGCTTACCAGTCAACGCGATCCCAGCCCGTTTCAGATGGCGAACTGGCGCACCTTCCGCTTGCCGGAGCAACTGTGAGCCAGGTACCTGCTGATGGGCGTAGCGCCGGGCGAACGGCGCGAGGCAAGGCGCGTGCGCGCAATGAGGACGCATTCCTCGATTGCCCCCAGCGTGGTTGCTGGGCGGTGGCCGACGGCATGGGGGGGCACCAGGCTGGGGATGTGGCCAGCCATTGGGTCATCAGCAGCCTGGCGTCGTTGCCCTGTCAGGGCAGCTTTGACGAGCGGGTCGAGGCAGTGAGGCGCTGCTTGCGCGGGCTCGACCGGCAAATGGGGCAAGCAACGACTGAGCAGGCTGCTGACGGCATCATGGGCAGCACCGTGGTTGCGTTGCTGCTGGAGGGCAATCGCGCTGCCTGTATTTGGGTCGGGGACAGCCGTTGCTATCTTTGGCGGGGACGACGCTTGTACCAGCTGTCGCGGGACCATTCTCTGTGGCAGCAACTGATGGACAAGCAGCAGTTGAGCCTGGAACAGGCCCTGGCCCACCCGGATGCCAGGGCCTTGACCCGCGCCATAGGCGGCCGGCAGCCGTTGAGCCTGGCGGTGCTGGAGTTCACTACCCAGCCAGGGGATGTGTTTTTGTTGTGCAGCGATGGTTTGTATCAGGGCCTCAGTCATGGCGAGTTGGGCAGTGCCCTGAGTGTGGGCACGTCCCGACAGGTCGTGGACCGCTTGTTTACCGAGGTATTGCGGGGGCCGGCCCGGGATGACCTGACGGCCGTGGTGGTGCAGCCATGAGTGCCGTCATCGCCCCGCCGAAACTGCTTGCGGGGCGCTATCACCTTGAGCGGATATTGGGCACCGGCGGCATGGGTGTGGTCTACCGGGCCCGCGATCTGTTGCACGAGGCGTTCGGTGAGCCCAATGCGTGGGTGGCGCTGAAGCTGTTGGGCGATACCCTCGCTGAATGCCCCGACGGCCATGTATTGCTGTATAGCGAGTTCGCCATGACCCGAAGCCTGCGGCACGATCACGTGGTCAGAACGTTTGCTTTCGAGGTCGATACGCCGCACCAGATTGCGTTCTTCACCATGGAGTTGCTGCAGGGCATGACCCTGGACTGTCTGCTGCCGCAGTATCCGGACGGATTGCCGTGGCAGGAGCTGCAACCCATCGCCTTGCAACTGTTGGATGCACTGGCTTATGCCCACAAGCAGGGCGTTCTGCATGGCGATGTGAAGCCGGCCAATATCATGGTGGGCGAGCAGGGCGTGCGGCTGTTCGATTTTGGCTTGGGCCATGCCCAGGCACAGCAGGCTGCGGGGTTGCCCAGCTTGAGTCGCAGCCGTTTGAACGCTTGGACCCCAGCCTATGCGGCGCCGGAACTGCTGGCGGGGGAGGACATCTCCGCCAGGGCCGAGGTGTATGCCGCCGCCTGCGTGATTTATGCGCTGGCCCAGGGGCGACGGCCCGGCGAGCGCGAGCCGGATAAGCCACTGCCCAGGCCCCGGCAACTGCCTCGGCAGTGCTGGTCGGCGCTGCATTCTGCGCTGGCCATGGACCCTGAGTACCGCACCATGTGCGTCGAGGAATTGTGTGAAGCAATGAATGGGCGCAGGCGCCGCTGGTTTCTTTAGGGGCGCGTCAGTCGCTCAAATCATGCAGTTGGCAGTATTCGATCCAACTCAGCCCGGCCATCTGGGCGACTTCCTTGTGCACTTCCAGGCGCTGCGTCTCGAAGTCTGCGGGGGATTGTGCGGTCAGCTTGAGGGTCAACTCCCAGGCAAACAAACCCTGGCGTTCGGCTTCGGCCTCGAAGGCTTCATGCAGCCGCTCGGCGCGGTACTGCTCCAGGGTTTCGCCCTTGGCCTGCGCGGCCAGCGGGTTCAGGGTGTTCAGTTCTGCAGCCACATCAGGGTGTTCGTTCAAGAATCGATCCAGCGCGAGCTGGTGGTTATCGCCGGGAGGTGACAAGGGTGTACTCCAAATCATGTGGGATCAGGCCTCGGTTTCTGGCTCGAGGCGAGCGCTGTGGGCACACGGCACACAGATAACAGGTATTGAAGCAGATTCCAGGATCGGTCCAGGTCAGAAAATTCAACTATTTTGGGGAAAACAGGGCTGTGCCTGTCACCCCTTGCTGAAAATTCAACGATACCCATGGCAAAAGACTTTCGCACCCGGTGCCAGGACGTGTAGCGTTAGCCGCGATGTTTCCGACCCTGCCTTTCAAGGGCCGCGGGCGATGGGCAGAGGGATGGGTCATGGCGCAAACGCTGTTCAAACTTTTCTTTACCCAGCGTCTGGCAGCGTTGGCCAGTGCCGATTCATTGCGCGCGATCCGCGAAGGACTGCTATGGATCCTGCCGTGCCTGCTGGTGTCGGCGGGCTTTCTGATTCTGTCCGAATGCGCCCGGGTGATGGGTTTGGCCCCGCAGGTGGTGACCTTCCTGGCGGGGCTGCACAACCAGATCAGCTCGGTGATCCCGTTGCTGGTGGCCGCATCCATTGGGTACATGCTGGCGATCCAGCACCGCTTGCCGCAACTGCCGGTAGCGTTCCTGTGCCTGGCCCATGTGGTGGTCGCGACGTTTATCCTGCGGGAGTACCCCCGGGCGTCAGCGACGTTTGTGCTGTTCATTGCGATTGCTTCGCCGCTGCTGAATGTACCGGCGGTGGCCTGGCTGCACCGTTTTCGCTGGACGCGGCTGATCAATGAAGACCTGGTGGGGCACAACCTGCGAGGCACGATCAATATGGTGGTGCCTGGGGTCATCACCGCCCTGGCGCTGGTGGCGGTGCTGTCCTTGCTGTTGCAAATGCCCTACGTGGCACAGATGCAGGGCCCCCAGGTGCTCGATGCGCTGGAGTCGCCCTACGGCAGCGGGTTGTTTGTCACCCTGATGAATTCGCTGTTGTGGTTTTTCGGGATCCACGGCGTATACGCCATGCAGCCGCTGTTTGATGTGCTGGACCAGGCCGTGGTGCTCAACAGCACGGCGCTGGCAGCGGGTGAGCCGATCAAATACATGTTGAACAGCGGCCTGCTGGGCAGCTTTGCGTTTATCGGCGGCTCGGGCGGAGCGTTGTGCCTGTTGCTGGCAATCCTGCTGTTTTCCAAGAGCCAGTCCATGCGCCTGGTGGCCGTGGCGAGCTTGCCGCTCTCATTGTTCAACGTCAGTGAAGTCCTGCTGTTCGGCTTGCCGATCATCCTCAATCCGCGCTTGTTCATTCCGTTTCTGGTGGTGCCCGCGATGAACGCAATGGTGGCGCTTACGGTTGTGCAACTGGGGTGGGTTTCCCCGGCGGTGGCCAGCGTACCGTTTACCGCACCGGTGCTGCTCAATGCCTACCTGAGTACCCACGGCGACTTGGCGGCCGTTGCACTGCAAGTGACGCTCCTGGTCCTGGGCACGCTGGTGTACGCACCCTATGTGCGTGCGATTCATCGCCAGGCGACCGAAGGTGGCACGGTGTACCTCAAGTCCCTGGACATGACCTTTCGCGGCCTGGAAGAAAAAGGCCGACTGCGCGAGCTAGACCCGGTGCTGGCGTCCCATCGGATCCTGGCGCGCCAGGCCAATGAACTGAACCACATCCAACAGCTCAGCGATTACGAGTTCTATCTTGAGTTCCAGCCGCAGGTCTCGACCCGCACCGGGTTGTGCACGGGTTGCGAAGCGCTGATGCGCGCCCGCGATGAGCAGGGCGCGGTGCATTCACCGTGGGAGTTCCTGCAGTGGCTGGCCCAGGCGCGGTTGATGCCGGACGTGGATATGTGGGTGGCGTCCCAGGCGATCCGCCAGTACCAGACATGGCAGAAGCTCGGCTTTGCCCTGCCGATGACCATCAATATTTCCAGCGCGACCCTGACCGACGCCGCCTATGGCGAGCGCCTGGTGGAGATCCTCGCCCAGGCCCATGGGCAGGTGTCGGTGGAGATCACCGAAGACGCACTGGTCAGCGATATCCCGGCCACGCGCCAGACCATCCAGAAATTGCAGGCCATCGGCGCCAAGGTCTATATCGACGATTTTGGCACCGGGTTTTCGGCCTTGAGTTACCTGCACCAGTTCCCGGTGGACTTCATCAAGATCGACCGCAGTTTCGTGGTGGCCCAGCACGATCCCAAGGGCGCGCAGGTCCTCACCGGCATGTTGCGTTTCTGTGAAGCGCTGAACCTGGGCGTGGTGGTGGAAGGCGTGGAGACCGCCGAGCAGTTGGCCTTCCTGAACACCGGCACCGAACTGATTATCCAGGGCTGGTATTTCAGCAAGGCGCTGCCGGGCGATCAGCTGGAAGGCTTTGTGCGCCAGCGTGCGGCCATGGCGCAGGTCTAGTAGCCGCGCTGGGTCTGTTCGATGTCCTCGACCAGGCGATCAATACCCGCCAGGCGTGCACGGTTGTCGTGGTCCCAGGGGTGAAAACCGGGCTTGAAGTAGTGCAGCCACGGCACCAGCATCCGTGGGAAAACGCCCTTGGGACCATAAAGAAATTTCAACATGCGCCAGAAGCCTTTGAGGTGCCCACCCGCCTTGCGGTCGGCTATCAACAGACGCACATGAAAATCCAGCACCACCAGCCAAAAAAACACCGTGGTGGTGAGCATGGCGCCCGTGCGCAGCAGGTAGCGTTTAGGCCCAGGCTTGATCACCGTGTTCCATACATCAAAGGCCACGGCTTTGTGTTCGGTTTCCTCCAGGGCATGCCAGTACCACATCTGCTGGTAACCCTTGAGCGAATCGCCGAAGCGTGACGGGTCACTGAGCAGGATTTCGGCCAGCATCGCCGTGTAGTGCTCAAGGGCGATGGTGATCGCCAGGTTGAAGGCCGGCGGAAAGTGTTTTTTCTGCAGGTCGAGAATGAATTTAAGCCGACGGTCCAGGGTGTGCGCTGGAAGTCCGGCGGCTTGCATCAGGTCGTTGTAGGCCACGTGCTCACGGCTGTGCATGGCCTCCTGGCCGATAAAACCCTGGATCTGTTTCTTCAGTTCCGGGTCCTCGATGCGCTGGCGGTAGTGGCGCACGCTGTCCATGAAAAACAGCTCGCCCTGGGGGAACAGCAGCGACAGGGCATTGAAAAAATGCGTAATGAACGGACCTTGTTCGTGCCAGTTCTTGATGCGTTCGGCGGGCAGGTCGAAATGGATATCGCGGCGAATCGGCAACATGCTGCGTGCTCCTGTTCAGAGTCGGGGCTCGTCGTGGGTTTCAAATACCGGGGGGCGCGGCTTGGGCGCCATGCGTTTGCTGGCCAATACCACCAGCGCTTGATAGGCCGCCGGCAGGCAGCGGGCGAGCAGGTCGAGGAAATAGGCGTCACGGCCGATCAGCACGCGGCGCTTGTTTTTGCGTACGCCTTGCAGGATCACCTTGGCGGCATGGTCGGCATCGGTGATGAAGAGTTTTTCGAAGTCGGCGCGGGCCTGCTGTTCGCTGTGGATCAGGAAGCCGGTCATGTTCGCGTCGATACGGCTGCTGCGACAGATATCGGTACGAATGCCGCCCGGGTGCACGCAGGTGGCCGAGACGCCGCAGCGTTGCATGTCCAGTTCCTGGCGCAGGGATTCGGTAAAACCGCGCACGGCGAATTTGGTGGCGTTGTAGCCGCTCATGCCAGGCTGGGCAAACAGGCCGAACACACTGGACGTGTTGATCACATGGCCGTCACCGCTGGCCTTGAGGTGCGGCAGGAACGCCTTGGTGCCGTGGACCACGCCCCAGAAGTTGATGCCGACGATCCATTCCAGGTCGGCGTAGTCCACGCCTTCGACCGTACTCGACAGGGCCACGCCGGCATTGTTGAACACCAGGTTGACCTGACCGTGGTCGGCCACGCAGCGTGCGGCCCAAGCCTCCATGGCCTGGCGGTCGGCCACATCCAGCACCTGGGTGGTGACAACCACCGGCGACAGGGTCGAGGTCTTGATCAACCCCAGGGTCTGCTCCAACCCTTGGCTGTTTTTGTCTGCCAGCGCCAGGTGGCAACCTTCACGCGCGAGGGCCAGGGCCAAGGCGCGGCCCATGCCGGACGCCGCGCCGGTAATCGCCGCCACGCGGCCGTTGAATGACTTCATGACAGGCTACCTTCTGCGGTGGAATGGGGCGCCGGCATCGGCCGGGTAGGGGCATTGACCGGCCCCAGGCCGGCCACGTAGTCCTTGAGCGCAAACTGCCGGGTCACCTGCTTGAAACGCCAGGTCGAGCCGGGCCACAAGGTGGTGTTCTTGCCGGTGCGTGGGTCGAGGTACCAGCTCTGGCACCCGCCGGTGTTCCAGATGGTGCGTTTGAGCTGGTCTTGCAGGTGCTGGTTGTAGGCGCTCTCCACTGCGGGCTTGACGTCCACGGTGGCGATGCGATGTCGCTGCATTTGCTTGAGCGCGTCGAGGATGTAGGTGACCTGCGCCTCGATCATCAGGATCATCGAGTTATGCCCCAGGCCGGTGTTGGGCCCGATGATCAAAAACAGGTTGGGATAGCCTGGCACCGTGGTGCCCTTGTAGGCGTGGGCGCCGTCGCGCCAGGTGTCCATCAGGTCAACGCCGTCGCGACCGACGATGCAGTCGCGGGGCAGCGGGTCGGTGGCCTGGAAACCGGTGCCGAAGATCAGGCAATCGGCCGGGTGCTTGATCCCGTCGGCGGTGATCACGCCGTCGGCTTCGATGCGCAGGATGTTGTCGGTCACCACCTCGACATTGCTGCGCGACAGCGCCGGGTAGTAGTCATTGGAGATCAGCACACGCTTGCAGCCGATGGTGTAGTCCGGCGTCAGGGCCTTGCGCAGGGAAGGGCGAGTGACATGTTTGTGCAGGTGGCGTCGGGCGATTTTCTGTACCATTTTCATCAATCGTGGGTGCAGCGCAAAGCCCACCACACGGCCTTCCAGTGCCCAGTAGAACGCGCCACGCACCAGGCGCTGGGTGAAGGGCACGTGTTTGAAAAGCCAGCGTTCGAGCGGCGAAATCGCGCGGTCGGGCTTGGGCATGATCCACGGCGGGGTGCGCTGGAACAGGTCCAGGTGCGCCACCTGGGGTGCAATCTGCGGCACGAACTGGATGGCACTGGCGCCAGTGCCGATCACCGCCACGCGCTTACCCTTCAAGGCGTACGCGTGATCCCACTGCTGGGAGTGAAAGCGCTTGCCCTTGAAGCTTTCCAGCCCCGGGATATCCGGCAGCGCCGGGCGTGCCAGCGCGCCCATCCCCGACACCAGCACCCGCGCACTGACGTGGCGGCCATCGCTGAAGCTCAACTGCCAGCGTTGCTGCGGTTCATCGAACACCGCGCGGGTAAGGCCCATACCGAAACGCAAATAGGGCGCCAAGCCGAAGCGCGCCGCGCATTGCTCCAGATAGGCGCGGATTTCCGCTTGCGGGGCGAACTGCCGTGTCCAGTCCGGGTTGGGGGCAAAGGAAAACGAATACACATGGGACTGCACATCGCAGGCGCAACCGGGGTAGTGGTTGTCCCGCCAGGTGCCGCCGAGGGTGTCGGCCTGCTCGGCGATAAAGAAGTCGGTGAACCCCGCCTCCTTGAGCTTGATGGCCATGCACAGGCCGGCAAAGCCCGAGCCGATGATGGCGATGTCGATGGATTCGCTGTGGGCATTCATAGGCAGGTTCTCTTGGGCATCGGATCTGCTCCTGTTTTTGTTGTGTCTTTTAGATGGAACACCATTGCAAAGAAAAAATGAATTAATTATTTTAAAAAAGATTTTAAATAATCTACCTGAAAATATCGCCTACGCTAGGACCTTGTTCCTTATGTGCGACTTGTCCGACGGACGAGCGAGGTACGCACGCTGTTCAGGTCCAGGGTGTGGACGTTGGCCGAGGCCTTGACCAATTCCGGTCAGGTCGGCGGCAGCAGGGAAGCAGAGGACCGAGCTATGGCTGTGCAATGGTTGATTGCTGCGGGTGTGCTGGTGGGGGCGAGCGTCGTGTTTTGGGGCTTGAGTGCCTGGATGACACGGCGGATTGAAGCAGCGGTTCCAGGCAATGGGCGCTTTGTGGAGGTCGATGGCGAGCGCTTTCATTATTACGAAGAGGGCAAGGGCCCGCCGCTGGTGATGATTCACGGGCTGATGGGCAGCAGCCGCAACCTGACCTACGCCTTGTCCGGCCAGTTGCGTGAGCACTTCAGGGTCATCACCCTCGACCGCCCGGGATCGGGCTATTCCACCCGCCACGCGGGGACGCCGGCCGACCTGCCGGCCCAGGCCCGGCAAATCGCGGCCTTTATCCAAACGCTGGGCCTGGAAAAACCGCTGGTGCTGGGGCACTCCCTCGGCGGCGCGATTGCCCTGGCGCTGGCCCTCGACCACCCTCACGCGGTGTCCGGGTTGATCCTGGTGGCGCCACTGACCCATCCCCAACGCCTGTTGCCACTGGTGTTCCTGTCATTGGCGGTGCGCCCGGCGTGGCTGCGGCGCTGGCTGTCGCACACCTTGACGGTGCCCATCGGCCTGCTGACCAAAGGCTCGGTGGTCAAAGGCGTGTTCGCCCCCGATGCCGCCCCGGCCGATTTCGCCACGCGTGGCGGTGGGCTGCTCGGCATGCGGCCGGATAACTTCTATGCCGCGTCCACCGAGATCAACCAGGTCAACGATCACCTGCCGGACATGGTCAAGCGCTACCCGCAACTGACCCTGCCGATCGGGCTGATCTATGGCGCGCGGGACAAGGTGCTGGACTTCCAGAAACATGGTCAGGCCCTGGCCAGCAAGGTGCCGGGGCTTAAATTGCAGCTGGTGGAAGGACGCGGCCACATGTTGCCCATTACCGCGACTGAACGGGTGGCGGCGGTGGTGGAGCAGATAGCCAAGCGTGTCCGACCGGCCCAGAGCGCTACGGTGTTGCACGCGCCCTTTGCCCTGGCTAACAAATAATCATGGCCCCGATTGCTGGATCGAATGTCCGAAATGCCTGCCCTAGAGACCTGACCCAACAGCTGAAAAAACGACTGTTCAGTCACGCCCAAAAGGCCTCGAAAAAGTAGTTGACGACCTATCGATTCCGCGCTATTTATTTAAAAAAATATTTCAATATTTATTTTGAAATGATTTTTGAAATGCCTAAGAGCGAATAAAAATGAAAAAAACGTCTTTTATCGCATGGTTGATTTCCTGGGGTGCCCAGCATTCCTCGAACCTGTTTTTTGCGTCCCTGCCAACCCGCCTCATCCGGAGGCAGCCATGAATCAGACATTGGCTGCCCCAAGCGTGTGGACCGACGGCAAGCGTCACCTGTGGTGGCTGGGCATCATGCCGCTGGCCACGCCGCTGTTGTCCGGCACCCTGGCGATCACGACCGGTATCCAGCAACTGTGGTGGGTCGGCGTGCTGGTGATCTTCGGCCTGATCCCATTGATCGACGGCCTGCTCGGTGAAGACGTGAGCAACCCGCCCGAATCCGCCGTTGGCCACCTCGAATCCCAAAGTTACTACCGCTGGATCGTCTATACCGGCGTGCTGTTCGTGATCTCCTCGGTGGTGATCACCGGCTGGCTGGCCGCCGGCGGGATCGACTGGATCATCCAGGGTGGCCTGTTGCAGGCTGCCGCGAACCTGGACCCTTCCAGCTGGCTGTCCCACGCCGCCAGCTACATCACCGCCCGCACTCAACTGCATGGCGAACCGAGCTGGTTCACTTACCTGGGCATGGCGATGTCGACCGGTGCCGCCACCGGTATCGCGATCAATACCGCCCATGAACTGGGGCACAAGCCCAACGCTTTGGAGGTGTTCCTCGCCAAGGTGACCCTGGCGCCGACCTTCTACGGGCACTTCTACACCGAACACAATCGTGGCCATCACGTACGTGTTGCCACGCCGGAAGACCCCGCCAGCTCGCGGCTGGGCGAGAGCTTCTGGGCTTTCCTGCCGCGTTCGGTGTGGTTCAGCGCACACTCAGCCTGGAACCTGGAGCGCGAGCGTCTGCGCAAACTCGGCCTGCCGGCCTGGCATTGGAAAAACGCTGTGCTCAGTGCCTGGATGTACAGCGTGGTGTTGTGGGGCGCGATGATTGCCTGGCTGGGGGCAGCGGTGATTCCGTTCCTGATTATCCAGGGCATCTACGGCTTCTCGTTGCTGGAAGTGGTGAACTATGTGGAGCACTACGGCCTTAAACGCCAGAAGTTGCCCAACGGTCGTTATGAGCGTTGTTCGCCTCGGCACTCCTGGAACAGCAATCGGATTGTCACCAATATCTTTCTGTTCCAGTTGCAGCGGCATTCCGACCACCATGCCAACCCCACCCGTAGTTATCAGTCGTTGCGTCACTTTGATGAATCGCCACAACTGCCTTATGGCTACGCGAGCATGATTGTCTGGGCGTATGTGCCTTACTTGTGGCGACGACGCATGGACCATCGAGTCCTCAACCACTATGCCGGGGATATCACCCTGACCAATCTTCAACCTTCACAGCGTTTGAAGTACCTGGAAAAGTACAGCGGCAGTGCCAAGCCGTTTTGATCTGAAGTAACACTTAGTTTCGTTGTGTGCTCGGGGCCTAATTGCCGCGCAGGATTTTATCGCCCAGAGAAAGTGCTTTGACCCGAACAAAAATAATTAAAGGGAAGGACGTACACCATGCAAACACCTGCCAAGTTCACCACCCATATCGTATTGGCCGTGCTGGGCCTGCTCGCCTATCACCAGGCCCAGGCCGCACGTATCGAACCGGCCGGCAGCGCGTTTACCGCCCAAGGCCCGATCAGCTTCTCCAAAGGCGCGCTGATCAGCGCCGACTGCACCATCAAGGTCGCCGGCAAAGTGGCGCCTGACGGTACCTCGGTCAATGTCGACAAAGTTGAATTCGACGGTGGCCTCAAGTGCAGCCGGGTCGAAGCCATCAACTTGCCGTGGATTCTGGTCGCCAAAGATACCAAGAGCGGTTCCATGTCGAAGATCAGCGTCGATGTTCACGCCTTCGGCCTGGGCGGCAAGTGCGGGCCTTCTACCGCCGATGGCACCTGGGATAACGCCACCGGCAAGTTGGAAGCCGCCAATGTACCGATTGGCGAAGACTGCAAGATCAAGACGGTGTCGATCAAGATGCCACCGAACTTCAAAGTTGTTGAATAACGTGCTGCGGTAATTGAATTGAAATTTGGCTGGAAAGGGAAGTTCTGCAGATTCACCGTGACCTCTCGTTCATGGCCATTACCCCTGGCGAAATGACTCGCCATTACATGTGAGGAAAAACAATGAAAAGTTTGAAAACCCTCGTTTGTGCAACGTCTTTTGCTCTGTGCTTTGGCGCCGTTTCGATGGCCAATGCGGCGACCATTGCACCTGCCGGCGCCGCTTTTACCACGGCGGGTTCCATCACCGTAAAGTCGCCGGCTTCCCTTAATATCCCGGTCACTTGCAGCATTATCTTTACCGGTACCGTGGCGAGTGGCGGTGCAGGCGCCTCGATTACCGGCGCGACGGTCAGCGGTTCCAACCCGCTGTGCGCCGTTCCGGTGTTGAGCAACCTGCCATGGCCGCTGACCGTCGCTGGCACAGGTCCTGATGCGTTCAGCGGCACTGTTTCGGGTGTGAAATTCAAAATCGCGTCCGACTGCAACACTACGCCAGTGAGTATCGCGGTGAACTGGAAGAACTCCACCAACACGTTGAGCATTCCTGGTCCTCAAACCGTGGGCTCTTGCACAATTACCGCCCTCACCGCCGTTCCAAGTCCGGCGTTTACCGTTAGCCCATAAGTACGCTGAGTACTTGACGTGATGATCACACGTTGAAACTGGCAAGTGCCTCGCAAGAGGCACTTGTTTGAATAGATCGCACGCGTGGAATACAACAATAAGGAGTCGGGCATGAATAATAAGAAAGCACACGCACGCACGTTAATCAGTGTGGCCGTTATCGGCGGCCTGATGGTTATAACTGGCGGTGCGCAAGCCGGTGGGTTCTCTACTCCGACGTTCGGGGCGGAGGGCTGGGGCCGTGCGTTTGGTGGTGGTTCGATGTTTAAGGATGATCCGTCATCGGCCTATAACAACCCGGCGGCGATGGCGTTCATTGATCACAATATTTCGCAGTTCAACATTGACTACGCGCGGATCAATATCCACTACAAGGGTACCGCCAAAGACTATGCGGGCAACCCCACTTCGACAACGACCGTTGACCCTAATACCTTTGAGTTCAATTCCGTGCCCCGCGAAGGTGATGGAGGACAAGGCGGTTTCACCGCATGGGTGCCGACTGGGTTCATGGTCATCCCCATCGGTGACCGTTTCGCCTTTGGTCTCAGCCAGGTTGTGCCGATGGGCGCGCGTACCACCTGGGACAATGACTGGAAAGGAAGGGATTTTGCGGTTGACACGCGTATCGAAACCGTTGGCTTGACGGGGTCGCTTTCGTTCAAGGTCAACGATGAGTTTTCCATCGGTGGTGGCGCGATTGTTCAGCACACCAAAGGGTTCGTCAGCCAGAACGTTGACCTCTACGCCGCCGCCGCACTTGCTCCGAATTCGATCCCATTCCCTGCGGGCATAGGCTATTCGTTGATGCGAGTCAAAGTCGACAATACCTCGGTGGGCTGGTTTGCCGGCCTGGCCTGGAAGCCAACCCCACAAGACACCCTGGGGTTGAACTACCACGCCAAGATCAAGAACAAACTCGAAGGTAAATACAACATCTACGCTGACGAAGGCTCCCAGGGCCTGATCGACGCGGGGTTGCCGGGCATTTTGTATCCAGGTCTGAACCTTCAGATGAGCGGGAAAGCCAGTGCTCAATTGGACGTTCCTGCCAGCGCAGCGATCGATTGGGTTCACCAGTTCAATGATCGTTTTACCCTCGGTGCCAGTGTCTTGTGGACCCAATGGTCTTCATTCAAAAACCTGACCTTGAAGTCTGAGGGTTCGACCATCGTCGCCATCCCTTACAACTACAAGGACGTCTGGATGGTCTCCCTCGGTGGCGACTACAAGCTCACCGATGATTTCACGTTGCGCGCCGGTGTCGCGACGGACCAGACGCCTACCCGTAACTCCACCCGTGACCCTCGTATCCCCGATGGCGACCGGATCTTCACCTCGCTGGGCTTCGGTTACAAAATCAGGGCTATTCCAGGCCTGGGTATCGACGGTTCCTACTCTCACCAGTTCGTGGAAAAAGCCAAGTTGAAAACCCATAACCAGGATCGTCTGGGGGGGGCAACTCTGGACGGCAAGGCCGATGCCTATGGTGATGTCGTGAGCTTGGGGATCACCTACAACTTCTGATCCCGCGTCACGCCATGCCGATGAAAAACCCGCAGTCAGCGCATCTTTCTGCAGGTTTTGCACCGCTTGCGCAACGAGCGGGTCGCCCACGCGACCCGTTCCGATAGTCGTTCAGTACGCTTTGATTCGGCTGATAGGTTCAGTCGCTATTTTTTCGCCCAAGCATTAAATAAAAATTTCAAAACAAAATTTGAATTTAGTTTTCCAAGTTTGTAGTGTGGCTTTAAGCCAAAGGTCAATCCGACCTTCCGCACGTAAACCACGCCCTGAATCGAGTAGAGGTATCCCCATGGTTATCTGGTTATTGGTGGGTTTCGCAGCTGCGATTGCCCTGGCGTATCGACAAGCCGCCGCCACCCTGTGGTTGGGCGCTGGCCTGGTCTGGCTGGCGATTGGTTACCTGTTCAACGTGGTGGCGGCTTTTGGTGCCACCGTCGCGGCGGTGCTGGTGGTGTTACCGGCTTTGCTCATGACCATTAAACCGCTGCGCCGCACGCTGTTGACTAGCAAGGCTCTTGGCCTGTTTCGCACGATCATGCCGGCGATGTCCGACACCGAACGCGCCGCCATCGAGTCCGGCACGGTGTGGTGGGACGCTGAGCTGTTCAGCGGTAAACCCAACTGGCAGCGCCTGCTGCAAGCCGCCCCGGCGAGCCTCAGCGCCGAGGAACAAGCCTTCCTCGACAATGAAGTGGAAACCCTGTGCGACATCGCCAACGACTGGGAAACCACCCAGGTCTGGCAGGACATGTCTCCCGAAGGCTGGCAGTACACCAAGGATGCCGGTTTTCTCGGCATGATCATTCCCAAGCAGTACGGCGGCAAAGGCTTCTCCCACTATGCGCACTCGCAGGTGGTGATGAAGCTCTCGACACGCTGTTCGGCGGCGGCGATTTCGGTGATGGTGCCCAACTCCCTGGGCCCGGCCGAGTTGCTGTTGCACTACGGCACCGACGCCCAGCGCAATTACTACCTGCCGCGCTTGGCCCGGGGCGAAGACATCCCGTGCTTTGCCCTGACCAGCCCGTATGCCGGCTCCGATGCCGGGGCGATTCCCGATCTGGGCATCGTCTGCAAAGGCACCCATGAAGGCCAGGAAGTGCTGGGCTTTCGCGTGACCTGGGACAAGCGCTATATCACCCTGGGGCCGATCGCCACGGTACTCGGCCTGGCGTTTCGTGCCGAAGACCCGGACGGTTTGCTGGGGCCGAAAGGCTCGCTGGGCATTACCTGCGCCCTGATTCCTACCTCCCATCCCGGCGTGAACAGCGGCCGTCGTCACTGGCCGCTCAACGCGGTGTTCCAGAACGGCCCGACCACCGGCAAGGATGTCTTTATCCCGCTGGAATGGGTGATCGGCGGCCGTGAGCAGGTCGGCAACGGCTGGCGCATGCTGATGGAATGCCTGGCTGCCGGCCGCGCGATTTCCCTGCCGTCGGCCAACGTTGGCCTGGGCAAGGTCGCGGTGCGCGGCACCACGGCCTACGCGGCGATGCGTAAACAGTTCGGCCTGCCCATCGGCAAATTCGAAGGCGTGCAGGCGCCGTTGGCACGCATGGCCGGACACCTGTATGCCTGCGATGCGGTGCGCAAGGTCTCGGTGGCGTCCCTGGATGCCGGTGAGAAACCCTCGGTGATCTCGGCCATCGCCAAGTACCACGTCACCGAACGCGCGCGGCTGATCGTCAACGACGGCATGGACATTGTTGCCGGCAAGGGCATCTGCATGGGCCCCAATAACTTCCTGGCCCGCGCCTACCAGCAAAGCCCCATCGCCATTACGGTGGAAGGCGCGAACATCATGACGCGCTGCCTGATCATCTTTGGCCAGGGCCTGATCCGCTGCCATCCCTATGTGTTCCGGGAAATGGAGGCCGCCCGCAACCCGGATCGGCGCAAGGCGCTGGAGGAATTCGACAGCGCGATGTTCGGTCATGTGAGCTTTGTGCTGGCCAACACCGTACGCGCGGCGGTGCATTCTCTGACCGGCGGGCGGCTGATTTCCGCACCGGCCAAGACCGACCCGGCGCTGGCAACCTACTATCGCCAGGCCAATCGTCTGTCGGTGGTGTTGGCGCTGATCTCGGATATTTCCATGGGCGTGCTGGGCGGTGCCCTCAAGCGCAAGGAAAGTATCACCGGGCGTTTGGGCGATATTCTCTCGCAGCTGTACATCCTGTCTTGCGTGCTCAAGCGCTTTGAGGACGACGGCCGGCCCCAGGCGGATCTGCCGCTGGTGCATTGGGCGGCGCAGGATGCGTTGCTGCGGGCCCATGAAGCCCTGGCCGAAGTGCTGGATAACTACCCGTCGAAAGCCGCAGCAGCTGTGGTGCGTGGCTTGAGTTTCCCGTTCGGCATTCCCCTGCACAAACCCTCGGATCGCCTGCTGGCCCAGGTGGCGGATGTGGTGCAGATCCCCGGCGAAACCCGCGACCGTCTGCTGGCCAACTCCTACATTCCGCGCCCGGAAATCGACAAGCTGGCCTACGGCGAGTTGGGTTTCCGCCTGTTGCCGCAGGTAGAACTGATCGACGCCCGACTCAAGCCAGCCATCAAGCAGGGCCTGCTCGACCCGATGCCGATCTCCGCCACGGCCTTCACCGCTTGGCGCGTCAAGGCGCGGGCGCTGGACCTGATCAGCGAAGACGAAGACGCCTTGCTGGGACGCTATGTGGAATACGCCGACCACGCTATCCAGGTGGATGACTTCCCGCAGGACTTCGGTTTGCTGGAGGCGTTGCAGCAGCGCAAGCAGGCGTTGGAGCCGGTCGCCAAGCGGCGCAGCAGCCAAAGCGAAAACGCCTCGGTCAACTAGGACAAACGCGGTCAATGTGGGATGGGGGAGGGTCCAATGCCAGTCATGTAGGGCTTGCCCCCTCCGACATGGATCGGGTTTACACGGCAAGTTTGTGTTGTGAGTGGATCTATCTATGAGTGACAGCTACCTATCGTTCGTCAATTCCCCCTGGGGCCGTCGCCTGGCCCAGGCGGTCGGTTTACCGCAACCGGTACCGTTGCAACGCCATCGCAGCGGCCAGCCTGGCCTGGCCAACCCGGTGATTGTCGCCGGGGCAGGGCGCCTGGCTGCGCAGGTGCAACAGGTGTTCAGCGCTACCGACACGGTCACTGCCACCCCGGCGACGCTCAAGGCGCCGTCCACGGTCAAGGTGCAAGGCGCGGTATTCGATGCCAGCGCTGTGGTCGACCTGAAACAGTTGGATGAGCTGTACGAGTTCTTCCACGCCAACGCCAAACGCCTCGGCCAGCACGGTCGGGTGGTGGTGTTGGGCACGGCGCCCGAACACTGCGCGGACCTGCCCCAGGCCATCGCCCAGCGTGCCCTCGAAGGTCTGGTGCGCTCGCTGGCCAAGGAGCTGCGCCGCGCGATCACCGTGCAGTTGATCTATGTCGCGCCGGGTGCCGAAGCGGCGTTGGACAGCAGCCTGCGTTTCTTCCTGTCGCGCCGCTCGGCCTACGTCTCCGGGCAGGTGGTGCGCCTGGAAAAACCGGTGGACGGCCACCCCAGCGTCAACTGGGATAAACCCTTTGCCGGCCGACGCGCGCTGGTGACCGGGGCTTCCCGTGGCATCGGCCTGGCGATTGCCCAGGTACTGGCCCGCGATGGCGCCCACGTGGTTTGCGTGGATGTGCCCCAGGCCCAGGAATCGCTGCAACAGGCGGCCGCCAGTGTGGACGGTTCGGCACTGCCATTGGACATCACGGCGGCGGATGCCGCTGCACAGCTTCAAGCCCAGGTCAGCCAATACGGCGCCTTCGACGTGGTGGTGCACAACGCCGGGATCACCCGCGACAAGACCATCGCCAAGATGACTGAAGCGGCCTGGCGCAGCGTGTTGGCTGTCAACCTTGAAGCGCCGTTGAACCTGAGCAATGCCTTGCTGGACAACCAGGGTTTGAATCCTGGAGGTCGCATCGTGTGTGTGTCGTCGATCTCCGGTATTGCCGGCAATCTCGGGCAAAGTAACTACGCCACCTCCAAGGCCGGCGTGATTGGCCTGGTGCAAGGCCTGGCGCCGCGTGCGGCGGCGGCACAGGTCACGGTGAATGCGGTGGCGCCGGGGTTTATCGAGACCCAGATGACCGCAAAGATCCCGCTGATGATTCGCGAAGCGGGGCGGCGCATGAACTCGATGTCCCAGGGCGGTCAGCCGATCGATGTGGCCGAGACCATTGCCTGGCTGGCGCACCCGGCGTCGGGCGGGGTCAACGGCCAGGTCGTGCGCGTGTGCGGCCAAAGCCTGCTGGGAGCCTGAGCCATGGACTACGTGACGCAGATTATCGACCCACCGCCTTCGCGCATGCGCCTGCTGCTGGACGGCGTGCGTGGCTTGCGCAAACCCAAGCTCGACGGCGCACCGCCGTTGCCCAAGGAGCGCCTGGTGCGCTCGGTGGTGGAATTGTCCGCCAGCGGCATCGCCGCCTATGGCCGTGCCTGTGGGTTTCGCCGCGAGCAGGGTGTGCCGCTGTCCTACCCCCATGTGCTGGCGTTCCCGCTGCACCTGATGCTGTTGACCCGTCCGAGTTTTCCGTACCCGGCCAGCGGCATGGTGCACCTGGCCAACCGCATCCGGCAGCACCAGCGCCTGCATGAAGGCCAGGCGTTGCGCCTGGAAGTCTTTTGCGAACGCTGGGTGGCCCACGCCAAGGGCCAGGCGCTGAGCATCGCCACCCGCGCCTACAGCAACGGCACCCTGGTGTGGGAAAGCGACAGCCTGTACCTGCGCCGCGAGGTGAAAAGCCCCGTCGGCGAGCTGTGGGAAGACGCGCTGGCGTTGCAGGAGGAGGGCCTGTTGCGCACCCAGCGCTGGGTGTTGCCCGCCGATCTGGGCCGGCGCTTCGCCAAGGTCTCGGGGGATTTCAACCCGATTCACACCTCGCTGATCGGCGCCAGGCTCTTCGGCTTTCGCCGCGCCATTGCCCATGGCATGTGGACCCTCGGCCGCGCATTGGCCGCTCAACAACCGCCCGCTGGCCTGGATCAGGCCGAAGCTCACTGCGACTTCAAGCTACCGATCTTTTTGCCCGGCCAGGTCGCCCTGTGGCAACACCCCGTGAGCGGCCCGCGCCGCGAATTCGAAGTGCGCAATTTCGCCGGCGACAAACCGCATATGCGCGGGCTATTTGTCTGGAATGAGAGCCCTACATGAGTGACTACAGCTTCAATCCGGCCCCGACCCGCCGCGTGGCGATCATCGGCGGCAACCGCATCCCGTTTGCCCGTTCCAACACGGTGTACGCCCACGACAGCAACCAGGACCTGTTGGTGGCGGCGCTGCAAGGCCTGGTCGACCGTTACAACCTGCACGGCCAGCGCCTGGGCGAGTTTGCCGCTGGCGCGGTGATCAAGCATTCGCGGGATTTTAACCTGGCGCGTGAGTCACTGCTGTCGACCACCTTGTCACCGCAGACCCCGGCCTATGATGTGCAGCAAGCCTGCGGTACCGGCCTGGAAGCAGCCTTGCTGGTGGCGAATAAAATCGCCCTCGGCCAGATCGAGGTGGGCATCGCCGGTGGCGCCGACACCACCTCCGACGCGCCCATCGGCATCAATGAATCCCTGCGCCACACCTTGCTCGCGGCCAACCGCGCCAAGGGCATGGGCGATAAGTTGAAGGCGCTGCTGAAGGTGCGTCCGTCGATGTTGTTCAAGCCGCTGTTGCCGCGCAATGGCGAGCCGCGCACCGGCCTGTCCATGGGCGAGCATTGCGAAGCAATGGCCCAGCGCTGGCAGATCAAGCGCCTGGCCCAGGATGAGCTGACCCTCACCAGCCACCAACGCCTGGACGCCGCGTATAAGCGCGGTTTCTTCGACGACCTGATCAGCCCCCATCGCGGCCTGGCGCGGGACAACAACCTGCGCGCCGACGCCAGCCTGGAGAAACTCGCCGGGCTGTCCCCGGCCTACGATCGCCAGAACGGCACCCTGACGGCGGGCAACTCCACGCCACTGACAGATGGCGCCTCGGTGGTGCTGTTGGCCAGCGAAGAGTGGGCGGCCGCCAATGGCTGGCCGGTGTTGGCCTACCTGCGCACGGGCGAGACGGCGGCGGTGAATTTTGTCGACGGCAGCGAAGGCCTGCTGATGGCCCCGGCCTATGCGGTACCGCGCATGCTCAAGCGTGAAGGGCTGAGCTTCGCCGACTTCGATTTCTTCGAGATCCACGAAGCGTTTGCCGCCCAGGTGCTGTGCACGCTCAAGGCCTGGGAAGACGCCGATTACTGTCGCGAACGCCTCGGCCTGGACGCGCCACTGGGGGCCATCGACCGCGCCAAAATGAACGTCAACGGTGGCTCCCTCGGCTGCGGTCACCCGTTTGCCGCCACCGGTGGCCGGCAATTGGCGGCGCTGGCCAAGGCCATTCATGAGCGGGGCGGCGGTCGCGGCCTGATATCCATCTGCGCGGCGGGCGGGCTGGGCATTACCGCCATCGTCGAAAAGTAGCGCTATCAAAAACAACAATAAGGAGACTGCCATGAACGCTATCAGCCTGGAACACACCGAACGGGTCTGGTTGAACGCTTACCTGCCCGGCGTCCCGGCGGACATCGATGCCGCTATCGAGGATTACCCGTCGCTGCGCGAGGTGTTCCTGGAGCACCTGGAGAAGTTTCGCGAGCGGGTCGCCTACGTCAGCATCGGCACCGAAATGACCTACGCCGACTGGCAGGTGCAAGGCATTGCGTTTGCCGCCTGGCTGCAGGGCCAAGGGGTGAAGAAGGGCGACCGCGTTGCGCTGATGATGCCCAACTGCTTGCAGTACCCGATCTGCTTGCTGGGCACCATCCTGGCCGGCGCGGTGGTGGTCAACGTCAACCCGTTGTACACCTCCCACGAGCTCAAGCACCTGCTCAAGGACAGCGGCGCGGAAACCGTGGTGATCTTCGAAAACTTCGCCCACACCCTGGAAAAAGTCATTGCCGGCAGCAGCGTCAAGCGCGTGGTGGTGGCCGCCATCGGCGACTTGCTCGGCACCTTCAAGGGCGCGGCGATGAACTTCATCCTGCGCCGCGTGCAAAAACAGGTGCCGGCTTTCAATCTGGCTGGTTCGGTGCGGTTCAACCAGGTGTTGAAACAGGGCCGCGCGCTCAACCACTTCCCGGTGGACATGCACCTCGATGACCTGGCCTTCCTGCAATACACCGGCGGCACCACGGGGGACGCCAAGGGCGTGATGCTCAGTCATCGCAACATCATCGCCAACCTGCTGCAGGCCAAGGCCTGGGTCGGCGACCAATTGGACCAGGACAAACAGGAAACCAACGTTACCCTGCTGCCGCTGTACCACATCTTTTCGCTGACGGTGAATTGCCTGATGTTCATGTGCCTGGGCGGGCGCAACATCCTCATCGCCAACCCTCGGGATGTGAAACGGGTGCAGATGATCCTGCGCAAGGAACGCTTCAATGGCATCGCCGGGGTCAATACGCTGTTCAACGGCCTGCTGGAGAACAAGGAGTTCTGTGCGCGGGACTTCTCCGACCTGCGCATGGTGATTGCCGGCGGCATGGCCACGCACACGGCGGTGGCCAAGCGCTGGAAGGAAGTCACCGGGCTGCCGATCATCGAAGGCTACGGCCTGACCGAATGCTCGCCGGTGGTGAGCATCAGCCCGATCAACATTGCGCGCATGCGCGAGATGGAATTCACCGGCAGCATCGGCGTCCCGCTGCCGTCGACCTGGGTGCGGTTCATGCGTGAAGACGGCGAACTGGCCGATATCGGCGAGCAGGGCGAACTGCAAGTGCGCGGTCCGCAGGTGATGCAGGGGTACTGGCAACGGCCGAAGGAGACCGCCGAGGTGCTGGATGCCGAGGGGTGGCTGTCGACCGGTGATATCGGCGTGATGGACGAACGCGGCTATATCCGCCTGGTGGACCGCAAGAAAGACATGATTCTGGTCTCGGGCTTCAACGTGTACCCCAATGAAATCGAAGACGTGGTGGCATTGCACCCCGGCGTCGGTGAAGTGGCGGCCATCGGGGTGGAAGACGGGGTGACGGGGGAGAAGGTCAAGATCATCGTGGTGCGCAAGGATCCGAACCTGACCCAGGAGCAGATTCTTGAGCACTGCCGGGAATACCTGACGGGGTACAAGGTGCCCAGGTATGTGGAGTTTCGCACTACCGAGTTGCCCAAGACCACGGTGGGCAAGGTACTGCGCCGAGCCTTGCGCTGATTTAAATGTGTGTAGGCGATCTAAATGTGGGAGGGGGCTTGCTCCCGATGGCCTTGGGTATCCACACAACTTTTCAGACCCTGACAAATCTCCCTGTGGCGAGCGGGCTTGTCCCGCGTTGGGCTGCGGAGCAGCCCCAAGTAAGAACGCTGCTGTGTGCCAGACAGCCCCGGGGTTGTGTTTTGGGGCTGCTTCGCAGCCCAACGCGGGGCAAGCCCGCTCGCCACAGTTACGATGTTCCTCCTTAACTGACTGGCGTTAGGGCTTGCCCCTCCCACAAGGGTTTTGCATTGTGCTTCAGAGCGAGTTCACGTTGACCCAGCGTTCTTCCTGGGCAGCCACGCGAATCGCCGTCGCCAGCCGCTCCACTTCCCACGCGGCTTCAAAGTCGGTGCCATCCGCGCCTTGCCCCGTCACGGCCATGATCAACTCCTGCACTTCCAGAGTCTTCAGCTCGTTGTACCCCAGCTGATGCCCCGCAGCCGGGCTGAAGGCCGCGTAGCCGGGCAGGGCAGGGCCGGCCAGCAAACGCTGGAAACCGTCCTGGCCGACACGGCACAGGCGCAGTTCATTCAAGCGTTCCTGATCGAACGCCAACGTGCCCTTCGTGCCGCTGATCTCGAAACTCAGGTGGTTCTTGTAACCGTGCTTGAGCCAACTGCTGCTCACCGTGCCGCGCGCGCCGTTGGCGAAGCGCAGCAGGGCGTGTACCTGGTCGTCCACGGCGATGGCTTTCTGCTCGGCGCTGCCTTTGACGGTCGGGCGTTGGGCGTGGACGGTCTGGGTGTCGGCACACACGCTGGTCACGTCGCCCACCAGGTAACGCGCCATCGACAGCAAGTGGCTGCCCAGGTCCGCCAGGGCGCCACCGGCATGCTCCACTTCACAGCGCCACGACCACGGTGACGCCGGGTCGGCCATGAAGTCTTCGCTGAACTCGCCCTGGAAGCTGATGATGTCGCCGAGGTCGCCCTTGGCAATCAGTTGCCGCGCCAGGCCGACCATCGGGTTGTGTTGATAGTTGTAGCCCACCCGTGTCACCACCCCCGCCGCACTGGCGGCGCGGCGCATCGCGTCGGCCTGTTCGAGGCTGACCGCCAGGGGTTTTTCGCAATACACCGCCTTGCCCGCCGCAATCGCCGCCATCGCCATGGGGTAGTGCAGGTGGTTGGGGGTGGTGATGGCCACGACGTCCACCGACGGGTCGTTGATCAGCGCCTGCCAGTCGCCGTGGGCCTGGGCAAACCCCCAGGCCGTGGCGCAGCGCTGGGCGCGTTCGGTGTCGGCATCGGCCAGGGCGGCCAGCTTGAGGTGTACCGGCAGTTCAAAAACCGCCCGGGCGTTGTTGAACGCCAGGGCATGGGCGCGGCCCATGAAGCCTGTGCCGATCAAGCCGATTCCGAGTTCACGCATAGCCGTGGTCCTTTGGATTATTGTTTTCAGGAAGGCTATTAATGGAATAAAAATTCGCATAACTCAAGATATGGAATAAAAATTCATTAATCAGTCTGGCTAATGTCCTCCTATTCAGGCATGGCTAAACGCCGCCAGTTAACAAAAGATAACGTAGCACCGATTGTCAGACGATTCGAAAGCCCGATAGGATGGCCCCTGCTTCCTCCAGGCGCTCTAGATTGCAGGTTTCAGGGCCCGGGAAGGCGAGACGACCTAACAATAATAAATGGGAGAAAGGTCTATGAGTGAGCCTGTCATGGGTTGGGTTGTTTGCCGCCCACGCGCCGCACGCAAGGTTGCGTTGCTGGCCGCAGCGCTCTCGCTGTTTGGGGCTGTCGCGTTGCCGACCGTCGTCCAGGCCGCCAGCGATACCCCTTTTGCGATTGAATCCCCCAAGGCCGCCAAAGGCCTGATGATCGATGTGGTTCATGTCGGCAAGCGCCTGGTGGCGGTCGGTGATCGCGGGCACATCCTCTATTCCGATGACCAGGGCAGTACCTGGACCCAAGCCAAGGTCCCCACCCGGCAACTGCTCACGGCGGTGTATTTCGTCGATGACAAGCAGGGCTGGGCGGTCGGCCATGATGCGCAAATCCTCGCCAGTTCCGACGGCGGCGCTACCTGGACCCAGCAATACCAGGACCTCAAGCGCGAAGCCCCGCTGCTCGACATCTGGTTCAAGGACGCCAGCCACGGCCTGGCCGTCGGCGCCTACGGTGCGCTGATCGAAACCACCGACGGCGGCAAGACCTGGGAAGACGTCAGCGACCGCCTCGACAACGAAGACCAGTTCCACCTCAACGCCATCGCCCAGATCAAGGACGCCGGCCTGTTTATCGTCGGCGAGCAGGGCAGCATGTTCCGCTCCAGCGACGACGGCCAGACCTGGGAAAAACTCGAAGGCCCCTACGAGGGTTCGCTGTTTGGCGTGATCAGCACCGCACAACCCCAAACCCTGCTGGCCTACGGCTTGCGCGGCAATCTCTACCGTTCCACGGATTTCGGCAGCACCTGGGAACAGGTCGAACTGAATGCCGCACGCGGCGCCCTGGAGTTCGGCCTGTCGGGGGCGACGTTGCTGGAGGACGGCGCCATCGTGGTCGTCGGTAACGGTGGCAGCGTGGTGGTCAGCCATGACGACGGCCAGACCTTCAGCGTGTTCAACCGCCCGGACCGCATTTCGTTATCGGCCGTCACGGCGGCAGGCAATGGCAACTTGATTCTGGTCGGGCAGGGTGGTGTTCGCGTCGCTACAGCCACTGGCGCCGAACCGACAAAACAATAAGAAGGCGGGGAAAGCATGAGCAGTCATCACAACGATAAAGCGACCTTTCTTGAGCGCCTGATCTTCAACAACCGCCCGGCAGTCATCGTGATCTGCCTGCTGGTCAGTATTTTCCTGTTCTGGCAGGCGACGTTGATTCGCCCGTCCACCAGCTTTGAAAAGATGATCCCGCTCAAGCACCCCTTCATCGAAAAGATGATGGAACACCGCAACGACCTGGCCAACCTGGGCAACACGGTGCGCATCTCGGTGGAGGCCAAGGACGGTGACATCTTCACGAAGGAGTACATGGAGACCCTGCGCCAGATCAACGACGAGGTGTTCTACATCTCGGGCGTCGATCGTTCGGGCCTCAAGTCGCTGTGGAGCCCCAGCGTACGCTGGACCGAAGTCACCGAAGAGGGCTTCGCCGGCGGTGAAGTGATCCCGCAGAGCTACAACGGCTCGGCGCAAAGCCTCGATCAACTGCGCAACAACGTGCTCAAGTCCGGCCAGGTCGGGCGCCTGGTGGCCAACGATTTCAAATCGAGCATCGTCGATATCCCGCTGCTGGAGTCCTACCCGGACCCGCAGGACCAAGGCAAGTTGCTGGCCCTGGATTACCGCAAGTTTTCCCATGAGCTCGAAGACAAGATCCGCGACAAGTTCGAAGCCCAGAACCCCAACGTCAAGATCCACATCGTCGGCTTCGCCAAGAAGGTCGGCGACCTGATCGACGGCCTGGTGATGGTGGTGCTGTTCTTCGGTGTTGCGTTCATCATCACCCTGGTTCTATTGCTGTGGTTCACCAACTGCCTGCGCAGCACCATTGCGGTGTTGAGCACCACGCTGGTGGCGGTGGTCTGGCAACTCGGCCTGATGCACTTCTTCGGCTTCGGGCTGGACCCGTATTCGATGCTGGTGCCGTTCCTGATTTTCGCCATCGGGATTTCCCACGGTGTGCAGAAGATCAACGGTATCGCCCTGCAATCCAGCGAGGCGGACAACGCGCTGACCGCCGCGCGGCGTACCTTCCGGCAACTGTTCCTGCCGGGGATGATCGCGATCCTCGCGGACGCCGTGGGCTTTATCACGCTGCTGATCATCGATATCGGCGTGATCCGCGAACTGGCCATCGGCGCGTCCATCGGCGTGGCGGTGATCGTGTTCACCAACCTGATCCTGCTGCCGGTGGCGATTTCCTATGCGGGTATCAGCAAGCGGGCCATCGCCCGGAGCAAAAAGGACGCGCACCGCGAACATCCGTTCTGGCGCCTGCTGTCGAAATTCGCCAGCCCCAAAGTCGCGCCGGTCTCGGTCCTGCTCGCGTTGGTGGCGTTTGGCGGAGGCCTCTGGTACAGCCAGAACCTGAAGATCGGCGACCTCGACCAGGGCGCGCCGGAATTGCGCCCCGACTCGCGCTACAACAAGGACAACAACTTCATCATCAGCAACTACTCCACCAGCTCCGACGTGCTGGTGGTGATGGTCAAGACCAAGGCCGAAGGCTGCTCGCGCTATGAAGCCATGGCGCCCATCGACCAGTTGATGTGGAAGATGCAGAACACCGAGGGCGTGCAGTCGGCGATCTCGCTGGTGACCGTTTCCAAGCAGATGATCAAGGGCATGAACGAGGGCAACCTGAAGTGGGAGACCCTGTCGCGTAACCCTGATGTGCTGAACAACTCCATCGCCCGTGCCGATGGCCTGTACAACAACAATTGCTCGCTGGCGCCGGTGCTGGTGTTCCTCAACGACCACAAGGCCGAAACCCTAGACCGCGCGGTGCATGCGGTGCAGGACTTCGCCAAGGAGAACAACAAGGACGGCCTGGAATTCATCCTCGCTGCGGGTAATGCCGGGATCGAAGCGGCCACCAACGAGGTGATCAAGGAATCGGAGCTGATCATCCTGATCCTGGTGTACCTGTGCGTGGCGACCATGTGCATGATCACCTTCCGCTCCTGGGCGGCAACCCTGTGCATCGTGCTACCGCTGGTGCTGACCTCGGTGTTGGGCAATGCGCTGATGGCGTTCATGGGCATCGGCGTCAAGGTCGCGACCTTGCCGGTGGTGGCCCTGGGCGTGGGGATTGGCGTGGACTACGGCATCTACATCTACAGCCGCCTGGAAAGCTTCCTGCGCGCGGGTTTGCCGTTGCAGGAAGCCTATTACCAGACGCTCAAGTCCACCGGTAAAGCCGTGCTGTTCACCGGGCTGTGCCTGGCGATTGGCGTGTGCACCTGGATCTTCTCGGCCATCAAGTTCCAGGCCGACATGGGCCTGATGCTGACCTTCATGCTGCTGTGGAACATGTTCGGTGCACTGTGGCTGCTGCCGGCACTCGCGCATTTCCTGATCAAGCCCGAGAAGCTGGCGGGGCAGAAGGGCAACTCGTTGTTTGCCCACTAAAGCGCCAGTCATGTAGGAGCGAGCTCGCTCGCGAAAAACGCCCAGGCAACGCGTTCATGCTCCATAAACGCGGTGGCCCTGAGTGCTTCGCGAGCAAGCTCGCTCCTACAAAAAGCCTTGACTCGTTTTCAGCGGGCCAGCGGCAGGAACCAGCGCTCGGCCAGTGCCTTGCCAAGCAAGCCGCGATGCACATCTACCACCGCCTGTGGGCTTTGTGCACGGGCCAGTTGCGAGTAGTAACTGACCCGGCGTTGCTCAATGGTTTTCAGGTGGGCAGCGGTGTAGTTTTCCTTGGGCGTATCGGCGGCCGGGTAGTGGAAGTGGGCGTACCACAATGGATAGCCACCCGAGTCGTTGACCGCATACTCCTGGACAAAATCCCGGCGCTCGCCGCTCAGTTGAATGCGCTCTCCGAGCAACGCCATGTTTGCGCGCTTCTGCTCGATCAGGTATTCCAGGTTGCCGTGGGTCGGTGGCAGTTCCAGGCTTAGTTGAATGCGCAGCGCCTGGCCGCGTTCACTCAGGCGCACTGCCGCCTGGCGCATGTCATTTTCCAGGGCCAGGTCAGCCGGCGTGCGGGCTTCGGCGGGTTGGGCCTGGATTGCCAGGTGCAGTTCGGTGGCCAGCTTGTCGTAGCGCACCGATTCAGACTGCAGCACCTCCTGGACTTCCTGCGGGTGCCGGGACACTTTCTTGTACTGCTCGCCGCGCAGCAGGTGTTTCTCCAGCATGCCCAGCAGCTTGCGCGCCTCACCCTTGACCAGGCTCAAACTGCGCGGCGTCAAGGGCGAAAGCGGCGGGGTCGCGTCCTTGAACTCGATCCATTGCTCGCCTCGTTGTGAATACGTGCTCAACACCTCGCCGGTGACCTCTGAACGAAGCTCGACGGTTTCCAGTGTGCCTACGGGTTTGACCTCGCCGATAAAGGTGCCCTTTTTCGCCGTGCGAATGACCTTTTTCGGCGGTTTTCCGGCGACCACCGGAGGGCGCCGGCTTGGGCGCGGGGCGGTTTGGGCGACGGGCTTGATTTCACTGGCCAACTGCTGGGCCGCTTGCTGGTACAACCCATCCACCAGCTTGACCAGCTTGGCGAAATACTCGCCGTCCAGCTCATCGGCATTCACGATGCCAACCCCCTCCAGAGCGTCCAGGCCCCGGCCGTAGTGCTCCACCAGGCTTTCCAACACGCTGATGCGTTCCTCGGCCGTCAGCTCCAGCTCGTTCAGGTCACTGTGGGTGCGCAAGTGCTCCTGCAGCGGCTCAAGGATATCGATCATCACGCTGACCAAGGCGTGACCCGGGTGCTTGTGGGTCATCAGCTCAAAGTTGCGCATCAGCAGGTCCTTGACCGCCAGGGCGCTGATTTCCTGCGGGCGTTCCCAGGTCAAGCGGCGGTAATGGTCGCTGCCGGCGGGGCCCAGTTTGAACAGTTGGTCCAGGTAGCGATCACGCACCTCAAGCCAACGGATCGAGCGTTCATTGATAGCAATCATGCTGCGGATAAACTGCTGGTAAGCGGGGAAGTCGCCAAGAATGGCTTCGGCCAGGCGTGGGGCTTTGGAGGTGAAATGAGCGTGGGTGCGGTACAGCGCGCCCCGGTCTTTCTCGGCCACCACCACATGCTTGCGCGCGTTGTTGACCATATTTTCCAACAGGCTCGCGACGGACTGTGGCGGCAGGGCGATGTCCAACTCGTTGCGTTCTTTCAGGTTGTCCAGTTGCTGCTGGTATTCCTCGGTCTGCTCTTGCAGGGCGGTGTCGAATCGCCGGCGGCTGTCAGCCAGTTGCGCCTCGCTGAAACGCGGGTCGTCAGCAGCGCGGGTCATGACCCCGAGGATCACTTCGATGCGGGTTTGCCGCGCCACCTGGCCCTGGATGAACCGTTCATAACTGTCCTGCAGCTCGCGGATGCGCTGCGCCCGCCGTTGACGTTCGGCAGCAATCCGCTTGGGTGGCAAGCCCCCGCGCAGGTGCAGGCGCGTGTCCACCGACCACACGCCTTGGGCATCGCTGCGCAGGTAAGGGCCATTCACACGTGCATCGCTCGGCATCACCACTCGGATGTCGCCCTCAGGCTCCAGTGAGACCTGCAGCCACTCGCCGTTTGCCAGCGCGTGCCATGTGTTCTCGATGAGGTAGAGGCCGCGTCGCGGTCCGTTCAATACCGGCTGGGGCAGGAGTGCCGGGCGCGGGGCCTTGAAGGTGGCCAGCCGGTTGCGTTGGGTCGGGGTCAGACGCTGGCGTGCCTGGGCAAAGCTGAAATCCAGCACGGTGTTGTCTTTCTGCGCCAGTGCTTCGGGCAGCAGGACTGCACCTTCACGAATGCTCGGCGCGGGCGGTTGCGGCCATTGCTCGGCGATCCACGGGCGCAAAGCCGAGGGCATCGCCTGCTGCTTGAGCCCCGTTGCCAGCGGCGCGGGCGTTGGGATCACCACCGGCACGGCCTCCAGTAACAGCAGTCCGAGGTTGAGCAGCAGGTCGACGGTCGCCAGCTCCCGGGCATGCGGGTCTTCGGCGGCCAGCGCCGGAATATCCTGGCCCAGGCTGGCCATCAACCCCAACAGCCAGCCGGTGAGCATGGCCGGGCCGCGCAGCAGGGGCAGCAGCAGGTTACCGAACAACAGGCTGCTGCCTTCGCGCAACACTTGCCAGCGGCTCTCGCTGTTGGACACCGACTCACGGTTGGCTTGCTCCACCAAGGCTCGCGCATGGTCACTGAACAAGTACGCCATCAGTCGCCCGGTCACCAGGCATTGGTGCAGTTCGTCGTTGATGCCATCGGCGGACAGCGTCGCCGGCGTCGGTTTGCCCAGGGGCGCAAACTCATCGCCCTGGCCGAAACGCACATAGTGGGGCTCACGGAACCCGCCGTTGGCGTAAATCGGCCGGGCCGGGTCGCTCAGCCAGGTCAAGACGCTGTTCTGCAGCGGCCCCGGTTCGGCGATGGCCTCGAACAACGCGCCGCGGCTGGCAAATTCCTGAAGGGCTTCGGCATACAACGGTCGGTACAGCACATGGGGACCGATGCGGGGGTCTTGGGCTTCGATCAGGTACATGGCGCTGACCACGTCCGGTTGGGCGCCAGGCATCTGCAGCAGGGCGAGGTGGCGGATCACCACCGGCTGCCGGTCGACCTGTTGGTCGGCGATATCATGCTCCATCACCGCCGCGACCAGGCGCGCGCCCTGAGGGCTCAGACCGCCTTGCTGTTTCAGGCTCAGTTCCAGGGCCAGCAACGGCAATTGCACGGCCTGCTGTGCGGCGAACAGCACTTCACGCTCGCGCGCCTCGCGATTGTCACCCAGCAGTTGGGCTTCCAGCAGGCGTGGGTACTGCTGACCAATGTCCACCCGCTCCACCAGGCCGCCGGCACCCATCAGGTACTCTGTGGTCAGCCATGCCGGCAAGGGCAGGCCATGCCGGTGGGCGAGGGTTACGCTGCCGCTGGGACGGCTGGACAGGTTGTCGATGGCGAGTTGGGTCAGGCTCATGCGTTCGTTGCGAGTGATCCCGACGGTTCCTGGGTAGCCGGCTGTCACGGAAAAGGTCAGCAGCAGGTCGTCGGGATGCAGGGCCGCGACGGAAGGCGCAGTCGGCACGAGCTTTTCAAACGTCACTGCATCCCCTTGCAGGGCTTGCAACAGCGCGTTGACGGTGTAGGTGTGGAGGTCGTCGATACCGCTGAACACGGTGCGGCCCGCAGCACGCTGTTTCGCTGCGGCCAGCGCCAGGGTGTAGCGGCGATAAGCGGCCTGGTCGTCGGCACTGGCACCTTGCAGCCAGGCCGGCAAATGGGTGCGCAAGGTCGCCAGGATCGGGGTGGCCGGGGCGTCACGGAAAAACCGCCCAGGGTCGGTGATCTCGTTATACAACGCCTGCCACACCCTGAAGGGCTGGCCGGTTGGCAGGCTCAGGTTGCCGAGGTCTTCGAGCTGGCGGTTGAGGATCAACGAGGCCTGGTGCTCGAAAAGATCGCCGTCGGGCTCATAGCGTTGCAGCACGATATCGTCGACCTGGTACTGATGGCCCAGGCGTTGGCCCACGGTCTGGATCAGTGCATCCATGTTGGCGAATACCTCGATACCCGTCTGCGGGCTGCACAGCAACACCGACACCTTGCCGTTGAGCGCGCGGGCCAGCACCAGCTGCGGACCCAGCAGGCTGACACTGTGCGCCTCGCGCTTGAGGGTGGCCTCGAGCCCGTAGGCGAACACCGCACCTTCGCGATGGCGAGCGAGGCGGGGCTCGCGCTCAGGGGTGGTCAATAACTGGTCGAGGGTCTCGCGGGCCGTGTGATCCAGGTCGGCCTGGCTCAGGGCGGCGGCGCGCAAGGTGTCCTTCAATACATCGGCCAGCCAGCGCCAGTGGCCAGCATCCCAATAGGCCGCCAGGGCGTTTTGCAGTGCGATGGGCAAGGTCTGGGGGATTTCGCCCACCAGCTTGGCGATGACCTGCATATCGAGTTTTTCCTGGGTCAAACCCGGGAGTTTCAGGCGCTTGGGTGGTTCGTCGGAGAGGTACCAGGCCAGGTTGCCGACATCGCTGAAGTCCAGCGGCGTGCCGCTGGCCAGGGCGTCCTGGACCACCGGCATAAACGGTTGCAGCAACCAACTGCGGCGTTGCGGCCTCGCCAGACGCGTGCGGCTCAGGTCCAGCGTCAGGCTGGGGTAGCTGGCGCTGATGGCGGTGGCGAGTTGCTGGCGAATCACGCTTTCCAGCAGGGGGCGATCAGCAAAGCGCGCGCTGACGGCGTGCGCAATAGAGTCATGGGATTGCATAAACATCCTTTTGGCAATTCAATGCCATTCATGGCAGGTTCTAGGCGGGCTGCAGGCTCAGGAACAGGCGCTGGTCCAGCGGCGCGGTGATCGGGTTGTACAGGTTGCGCGCGATGGTGCGGCTGTCGGGCCCGGCCTGGGCGAGTAAATCCTTGAGGGTGATAAAGCGGTGTTCGGGGCGTTTGAGGTGAGCCTTGGTGTACTCAGCCGCCGGTGCGCCGACACGCGCGTAGTGAAAATGTGCGTACCACAGCACCGTGAGCGCGTTTTTCTCGCGCACCGCAAACTCGCTCACATAGTCGCCGGCGGCGGTGCGTTGCGGGCCGTGGACCAGGCCGATATCCACGGCGGCGTGGGTGCGCAGGTAGTCGATATTTTCCTGGCGCGGCCGCTGTGCCTTGAGCCCTTCGATGCAGTGTTGCCGACCTTGGTTGCGCAGCTCGCCGGCACGTTGGCGCAGGCGCTCCACCGTCTGTGGCTCCTGGTGCTGTCGGTGGATCTCATCGGCAATCGACTCGATGCGCTGGGCCTGATACTGGAGCATGTCGTCCCAGTCGTGGGGGTTGAGGTCGTCGCGGCGCAGTGGGTCCTTGAGTTTGCTTTTCTGGAACTTGATGGAACTCTCGATCGAGCCGACGTCGTCCAGTAACTGCTGGGCCTGGGTGCGTAAGCTGGCCAGGGAACGGGCCGGGGCGGGGGCTACCGGGTGGCTGGGCTTGGCCTCAACGATCTCGACCCACCCTTCTCCTGGGTGTTCGATGAAGCGGCCACTGGGCTGCTGAGTGATCGGGTTGCGGGTGATGATGGTGGTGAAGGGCGTGTCTGCGTCAGGCGCTTGCAACTCGCCGACCAGTGCACCCTTGTCCCGGGACTTGAATACCCGCTTGCCCGGCGCGGCGATTTTCAGGCGCTTGAGTGCACCGGTTTGCGGCGGCAGGAACTCATCCTCGCGCAACACCTCGGCCAAGTCAGCCTCGGCCGCGCTGCGTACGGTCTCGAGGCGTTCGATCAGCAGCGGCATATAACGCGGCATGACCAACGGGGAATTGATGTCCGTCAGCGCGCGGTAGATCTGCAGGCGCCGGCTGTAATGGTCAATCAGATTGAGCAGCACCGCCTTGCGTTCGGCGGCGGTGAAGCCCTCGGTGCTCAGTAGTTCAAGGTGGGTGTCCACCCTTGAGGACTCGATGGTGTGCAGCAGTCGTTGGTTCTGGAAGAAATGCAGCTCTTCTGCGGTGGTCGGTTCGAATGCCAGGTCGATGCTCAACAGTGACAGCAGATCCAGGCTTTCCAGCGTCCCGCTCACGCTGTTGTAGAAGCGCCGGTGGGGCTCTGCGCCGAGGTACTTCAAACGCTCTGCCGGCCCGCTCTTGAGGTCGCCGGCGAGTGTTTCGAGAAGGTTTTCGATGTCGATCACCGCCTCTAAATGCCGCTCACTGGCGGCAAAGTTGGTTTGCACCAGGTCGTAGACATACCGTATGGCCTGGGCGTCGCCCGGCCCGCCGGCCAGCTCGCTGAGGGATTCACCCTGGTCAGAGACGAAAGTGCTTCGGTGCAAGGCATCCCGGAAAGCAACGCGTAACTCGTCACTGGCCAGCATGCTTGTGTATTGCTCCAGCGCATTGGCTTCATAGTCGAACTTGCCGTCCGCCACCTTGATTTGCCGGTAGGCCTCCAGCAGGTCGCGGCGCTGCTGCTGTTGGGGGCCGGCGGTGCGTTCGAAGCGCTCCAGCAGCACCTGGAAACTCACCTTGGCCTGGGCCCTGGAGCGCGCGGTGGTGGCGTGCGCCTGCATAAGCACCGGGTTGTCCGGCGACGCCCGCAGCGCTCTGTGGGTGACCAGCAGTTGCTGGTCGAGGGTTTCAAGCAGGGTCTTGGCGGGGAATATCCCGTCGATAAAGCTCAGTTGCTCGCCGCTGACCGCCGCGATCAGGCCTTCAATGCGGTGGGCGTTCTCCCGTGCCTGGGCGCGTTGTTGTTCAATCTGTGCCAGTTTGGCCTTGAGCCGGTTCTTGGGCCCGCCACCGCGCAGTTTCAAACCCAGCTCCAGTGACCAGTGGCCCTGGCCATCAGTCTTGAGCTCAAAGCCTGGATGCAGAGGTTTTTGCGGATGCACGATAAACACGGCATCCGTTTCTGCATCGATCTTCACTTGGAACAGCAAGCCGGCCACGGAGGCATGCCAGCGCTGGCCGATCGCATACAAACCACGGTGCGGGCCAACTTGCACCGGCGAAGGCGCGGGCACCGGCCAGGCCACGTGGAGTTCGCGCAGGGCATCCAGCAGGCGTCGGCGTGAGGCATCGCGGGCGTTGGAATGTACGAAGTCCACCTGCGTGTTGTCGCCGGCCACCGGCTCCGACGGCAGGCCCACCGGGCCTTGCTCTATCAACGTCGGCAGCGAGGGTTCAGTGCGTATCCTCGCGGCGGGGATGCGCGGGGCGATCTCGGTAGGAGAGGCCACGTGCAACACCAACAAGCCGATATTCAACAGCACATCGACCCAGGCCAGTTCACGGGCGGCCGCGTCATCACTTCGCAGGCCGGTGATGTCGTGCTTGAGGCTGACGGCCAGTTGCAGGATCCAGCCCGCGGCCATCGCCGGGCCGCGCAACAGCGGCATCAACAGCGCGTTGAACAGCAACCAGCCGCCTTCCAGCAGCACCGCCCAGCGGCTTTCGGCATTCGATACCGAGTCTCGGTCGGCCAGGTCCACCAGGGCCCGGGCATTGCTGCCGTACAGGTATTGCGTCAGGTTGCCGGACGCCAGTGATTGCGCGAGGGAGCCCGGCACTTCGCCGCCATTGGGGTCCTGCGCCAACTGCGCGGGCGGCGGTGCGGGCCACTGTACGGTGTCGTCGCCCTGGCCGAAGCGCAGGATATGCGGGCTATGAAAGCCACCATGGCTGTAGATCGGCCGCGCCTTGTCCGTCAGCCAGGCCAGCACACTGTCCTGCAGGGCGCCTGGCTCGGCAATGGCGTCGAACAGCGCCTGGCGGCTGGCGAACTGCCGCAACGCGTCCTGGTACAACGGCCGATAGAGCAGGTGCGGGCCGCTGCCCGAGGCACGGGGCTCGATGATAAACATATGGGCGACGATGTCCGGCAGCGCACCGGGAGCCCGGGCGAAGGCCAGCGGACGGATGACGATGTCCTGGCCATCCACCACCCGCCCGGGTGCGCTGCGCTGCAGCACGGCCTTGACGTAGCGATACCCCTCGAAGGTGAAGCCGTGTTCCCGGCGCATCGTGTGTTCCAGGGCCTGGCGTGGCAGTTGCACCTCCAGTTGCTCGCCAAACAGCGTTTCGCGTTCGCGTATCTCGGGGCTGTCGCCCAGCAGCAGTTCGCGGATCGTTTGTGGGTAGTGGCGGCCAATGTCCACCTGGCGAATCAGCCCCGGTGTGCTACTTAACAGGCCTTTCTCCCCCAGCACATAGTCTTCGTTGAGCCAGGCGGGCAGGGCTGCGCCCGAGGTGTCGTGCAGGGTCAGGCGCCCCTGTGGCGCGGCGGCGAGGTTATTGATCGCCAATTCGCTGAGGCTCATGCTCACCGGCGCCAGGTAGCCGCCGTGCAGATCGCCCACTGGCACATGAAAGGTCAGTTGCAGATTGCCGGGTTCCACGCTGGACTCGGGATGATCGCGGCGCATCTGTTCGCGCAAGCTGCGCAGGGTGAAGTCCTGCAGGCTCTCGATGCCGTCTGCAAACGACGCGCCGCCGGTTTGTCGCTGCACCCGCGCCTGGTCCACCAGCGCCTGGCGATAGGCAAAGCGCTGGTCGGCGCTGGCCGTTTTCAGCCAGTCAGGCAGCGCTGTGCGAATGCGTTCCTGGTGCGTCGGGTCGGGGGCCGGCGCGTCGACGAACATCGGTACCGGGTCGGTGGCGTCGGCGAAGCGTTGCTCCAGGGCGCGTACACCGTCAGCGGCAGGCAGATGGATGGCGTCGAGGTCGTCCAGTTGCTGGTTAAGCAGCAGAGCGGCCTGGATGTCGAACACGTTGCCGTCAGGCTCGTAGTGCTTGACCAGGATCTTGTCGGCCAGCAACCCGCCAGCCAGGCGTTGGCCCCAGGCCTGATTGAACGCGTCCAGTGAGGCAAAGCCTTCCACATTGCCCGAGGCCTGGCACAGCAGCACCTGGTTGGCTTGCACCAACAGCAGGTCGGTGCTCAGCAGGCGTGTGGTGCGGCCCTGGTGGATCACACAACCTTCCAGGCAGTAGGCGCGCACGGTCTGGCGTTCGCGACGATCCGGTTGCCGGCTCACGGCGTACAGCATGTCCTGGGCGGGTCCAGCCGGCAGCAGGCTGGCGCTGCTGTTGAGGTTGTCGGCCAGCAGGTCGCCGAGCCATTGCCAGCGGCTGGCACCGGTGTCGCCGGCGCCGTTCCAATACGTGTTCAGGGCGTCTTGAAAGCCGACGGGCAGGGTAGCGGGCAGGTCCGTAATCAACTGTTCGATAATCGCCATGTCCGGTTCGCGAGGACCGTCGGTGTCATAGGTCAAGCGCGCCGGTGGGCGCTGGGAGAGGAAGCAGCGGCGCTCGTCGATCGCCTCGGTGAGGTTCAACGGCGTGCCGTTGCCCAGGTAGTCGAGGACCACATCGGTCAGTCGCCGCAGGTCCCAGCCGCGCCGCTGGTTGGGGATCGCCAGCTTGACGGTGGAGATGTCCAGCACCAGCGACGGGAATTGTTCCAGCAGGCGTTCATGCAATTGGCGTTCGAGCACCTGGCGCAACGTAGGGCGCCCGGCAAACTGTTGGGCCACCGCCATGGCCTGGGTGTTGCTGCGATGGGGGAGCAGCAGGGGGGCGGATAAAGTGTCCGGCATCAGCGAATCCATTCTGTGGAGGGTCAGCCCTCAGAATGGCAAGCCGTGGTTGGCCGGGTGCGGTAGCCCGTTAACGCGACACGACGCCGGCCATGGATTGGCCTATCATCAACGTTTTTTCCCGTGATGAATGATCCTGATGACTGCCGCCTCCCTGCTTACTGAACTTCACGCCAGCGACATGCTCGAAATCGACGGCCTGCATGCCTTTGATTTCACCCTCGACGATCAAAAACTGTCGATCATCTCCATGGACGGCCGCGTTGAGAAACGTTGGTCTTTCAGCCTGGCGCAAGTGCAGGCCGCCACCTTTGATGACGCGTTGCAAAGTTGGACCCTCACCGGTGATTCGGGCGAGCACCGCCTGGTGTGCATGGCCGCCTTCACCGGCAACAATAACGACGAGGAAGACGAGCATGATGATGCGTAAATTCTGGCCCTTGCTGATGGCCGGCAGTGTCGGCGCGATGTCGGTACAGGCCGCGCCGGCCGACACCTACGAACTGCTGGTGGGCAGCTACACCGCTGGCACCAGCCAAGGGATCTACCGCCTGCAGTTTGACAGCCGTACCGGCCATTTCCAGGGCCAGCCGGTGCTGGCGGCGAAGGCGGCCAACCCGTCGTGGCTGACCGTGTCCAAGGACCAGAAGCACTTGTTCGTGGTCAACGAAAACGGCCCGGGCCAGAAAGACCCGGTTGGCCGCGTGAGCAGCTACAGCATCGATCCGCAGAACCATCAGCTCACCCTGGTCAACCAGGTACAGAGCCTGGGCAACGAGCCGACTCACTCCAGTGTGGCGGCTGATGGGCGTTACCTGTTCGTTGCCAACTATTCGGTGCTGCAGGATCCGGGCGGCAGCCTGGCCATCCTGCCGGTGGATGCCGAGGGCAAGCTGTCGGCACCGGTGCAGTTGAGCGGGCACCCGGCGAGCCGTGTAAACCCTGAGCGCCAGGCCTCCAACCATGTGCATTCGGTGGTGTCGTCGCCGGATGGCAAGTATGTGTTTGTGCAGGACCTGGGGGCAGACAAGATCTTTGCCTACCGCTACGACCCCAAGGCCAACCACGAGCTGCCGCTGACGCCCGCCGATCCGGCCTTTGTGCAATTGCCGCCGGGCAGCGGCCCGCGTCATCTGCTGTTCAGCGCCGATGGCAAACATGCCTGGGCAACCACTGAGATGAGCGCCCAGGTCGCTGTATTCGATTACACCGATGGCAAGCTCACGCAAACCCAACTCGTGGAGTTCGCCGCCGGGCAACCGGTATCCGACAAGGCCGGCGCCGCGCTGCACGCATCCAGCGATGGCAAGTTCCTGTATGTGAGCAATCGCGGCACCGCCAACCAACTGCTGGTGTTCAGCATCGACCCGGCCACCGCGCACCTCAAGGAGTTGCAGCGGCGGTCGGTGGAAGGCGACCACCCACGGGAGTTCAGCCTGGATCCGAGCGGCAGGTTCCTGCTGATCGCCAACCAGAAAAGCAATGAAATCGTGGTGGTTGAACGCGACCCGAAGACCGGCCTGCTGGGTAAAACCGTGCAGAAACTGGCGATTGATGCCCCCAGCGACCTCAAGTTCCTGGTGCGTCAATAAGCCACAGGCCCCGCCGTGCGGGGCCTGACTCGTTGTATTAATTGTATTAATAGCGGCTACTGTTTCAAAGCATTTCTAAGGTTCAACCCTCGGGCGTAAGTTGGGTTCCAAGGCCTTCCCCGGCCACCCAACCAAACGCACACAAGGGTTACCGACATGAATTTGAATCTCTTCTCCATCATCGCCGCCTCCGCCGTTTCCGCCACCGTGGCTTTGCCTGCTGCCGCCAGCGTGGACGTCACCGGCAAAAAATCCAGCACCAGTGCCTACACCCAGAAATACCTGCAACAAAGCGCCAATTTCTATGCGGCCCTGGATCACAAGACCCAGCGCTGATCTGGCACAACCTCATCAATCAACTGATGGTCAGTACGCGCCGCAGTGATTCGTTCAGGTCGACCGCTCGTGCGCGAGTGAAGTTGGTCGAGATGACGTAATACAGCTGCGGCCGGTAGCCCTTGAACGGTTGCAATTGCGCACGGTAGATCAAGCGCTTGACCGGCGAGCCTTCGGGCCAGGCCTGGCCGACTTCCAGTGTTTCGATATGCAGGATGATATCGTTCAGCGACTTCACATAGCGCAGGATCAACGAAATCTTGTCGGTGGGTTGGCGCCAGGCGTAATAGGGAATGCTCACAACCACATGCTCGGGATTATCAGCAATGAAATCCGTGGGATAGCCTTCGACAGATGGTGCCTCCAGACGAACAATCGATCCTCTGACTTCTGCGTTGGTTTTCTTGGAATAGACCTCGAAGGGAGGACCGGACTTTCGCAAAACGAAGCTGGTCTCCACCCTGCCTGCCGCAGCAGCGCGCACGTCGAGGTAGTCGATGAGGACTGAGTGCGGCCTGCCTGGCGTGGCGATTGGGACGAATTTGTGCACGATCTTCATGCCGCCTTTGGGCGGGTAGGAGCGGAACATTACATCGTACAGGTCACCCCTGAGGCCGACATTGGGCGGGGTGAACATCTGCAATTCCAGCGGTTGCTCGCCGAGCACTTCCAGGTCGATATAGCCCAGTGGCCCACCGTTCACGATGATCGGGCCATCAGTTTTGGTCATGTCCAGGTTGACTGACACATGCGCAGTTGCTGAGCCTGGCGTGGAGATATTCCCCACAAGGTCGACGACCTCAATCCACACGTTCAAGCGGTCACTATCACCCGCTTCGACAATGTCCTGGTAGGTAACGTGGAGCACCGTTGGCGTCACCTCGCCGCCGACGTTTTTGGTCAGGGTGATCGATCCCCAGTGGAGAATCACCTGGTCGTTGGGGTTGCGGTTGGGATAAGGCAGGAGGGACACGGTCACGCCTTCGGCAGCATTGCCGGGGACAATCACCGTCGTTGAAAGACTGAATTTCAGCTCTGAATGCCCCGGCTCCATTTGATCGTGATCGTCCCCGCCCGGGAGGCTGGTTTTGACCAACGTCACCAGCGGGTAGGAGATGCCGTATTCGGCGCCACCCCCATAGTGAACGACATACACCAGTGCATATTTCCCATCTCGCAGGTTCTTTTGATCTGCGGAAAAGAAGTAGCTGTTGCGCTGCTCCTCGCCCGGCAGAAGCTGCTTGACTGCAAGGACTTCCACCGTTCCTGTGTTGAGCAGCTTGCCGACGGTAATGACATCGCCCGTCTTGGCATCCCAGTTTTTATCCACCTGTATCGTCATGCCTGACTCGAACAGCCATTTGGGGACACCTGCCTCGTAGCCTGGGACGTTCTCGCTCATACCGGGGATGTAGAGTCGATCCAGGTTTTTCGGTTTTTTTTGTTTGTCGAGTCTCAAGAGGGTATTGGGTTCGGGCGGTGTCTTGTCCGGTGCGGCAGGCGGTTTTTTGGCTGGCATGATCGCGCTCCTGATCGAAAACGTCGCACGTAGCTGCAAGCATTCGTGCTGTTTGAGCCATCAAACATCTGAATCCTTCTGTTGGCTACTGTCAGAATTAACAGGTGCTGACGATGGCGCCGCCAGTGGCTCGGCAGTTTCAGGAATCGCTTCGCCACCTGTTAATTCTGACAGTAGCCAATCAATCTCTTCAGGCGTTTGATAGGGGAAACCTCCAGTCGAACGCGGAAGGACTGTCGCCATGGCCAAGAAAAAAACCTCCCCAAAGGCGCTGTTGCCGCCCATTTACGTACCGCTTCTTGAACCGCCTGTCGACGGCGATACCGAGGGCGCGCATGGGGGGATTGGCCTGCGGCATACAGAAAGCGACTTGGTCGTTTACCTGCATAACCCGAAAGACGGTGTCAGCC
>NZ_JAFLXD010000039.1:0-59493 GCF_019891415.1 Pseudomonas sp. SH10-3B
GCCTACGCCAAGGCCGGTTTCGGCGACTACATGGGCTTTTCGTCTGCCTGGGGCTACTGGATCAGCGCGTGGATGGGCAACGTCGGTTATTTCGTGCTGCTGTTCAGCACCCTGGGCTATTTTTTCCCGGTGTTCGGCCAAGGCAACACGCCCGTCGCCATCGGCTGCGCATCGTTGCTGCTATGGGCCGTGCACTTCCTGGTGATGCGCGGAATCAAGGAAGCCGCGTTCATCAACCAGATCACCACCGTGGCCAAGCTGGTGCCGCTGCTGATGTTCGTGGTCATCGCCGCCGTGGCGTTCAAGGCCGATATCTTCACGGCTGACATCTGGGGCCTGGGCAAGCCGCAATTCGGCAGTGTGGTGGACCAGGTGCGCAATATGATGCTGGTCACGGTGTTTGTGTTTATCGGCATTGAGGGTGCCAGTGTGTATTCGGCGCGGGCCGAGAAGCGCGCGGACGTGGGGCGGGCCACCGTGATCGGCTTTCTTGGCGTGCTGGCGTTGTTGGTGTTGGTCAACCTGTTGTCCCTGGGGATCATGAGCCAGCCGGAGCTGGCCCAACTGCAAAACCCGTCCCTGGCCGGTGTGCTCGAGCATATCGTCGGGCCCTGGGGGGCGTTGCTGATCAGTATCGGCCTGGCGGTTTCATTGCTGGGCGCCTTGCTGTCCTGGGCGCTGCTCTGTGCCGAAATCCTCTACGCCACCGCCCATGACAAGACCATGCCGGCCTTCCTGAAGAAGGAAAATGCCAACCAGGTGCCGGTGAACGCCTTGTGGCTGACCAATGTGATGATCCAGGTCTTCCTGGTGATCACGCTGTTTTCCCACAGCACCTACACCACCCTGATTTACCTGGCGTCGTCGATGATTCTGGTGCCGTACCTGTGGTCGGCGGCGTATGCGGTGCTGTTGAGCGGGCGGGGTGAAACCTATGAAGGTGCCCACCGCCATCGCATCAAGGACCTGCTGGTGGGGTTGATCGCCCTGGGCTACGCCGTATGGTTGCTCTACGCCGGGGGGCTGAAATACCTGCTGCTGTCGGCGCTGTTGTATGCGCCGGGCGTGATCCTGTTCGCCCTCGCCAAGCGCGAACAGGGCCAGCCTTTGTTTACCCACGTTGAGAAAGGCATTTTCAGCTGTGTGATCGCCGGTGCAGGGCTGGCGGCGTATGGGTTGTACAGCGGGGTATTGTCGTTGTGATGGGGTGAAGGTACTGGCCTCATCGGGAGCAAGCGCCCTCCCACATTTTGAATATGTTCACTCATCAAAGTGTGGGAGGGGGCTTGCTCCCGATAGCGGCAGTCAAGTCACCATTGCGGCCTGTGCGAGCCCAACTCTCCAGCCGGCAAATCCCATTGCAATGGCGTTCCGCCGATGGTCAGCGGGGGCAGCAGCCGGTGGGCCTGGCCCCAGGCGGTCTGTTCGACGACCAGGCCTTGATCCTCTGGTTCTTCCTCTCGCAACGCCGGCTGCTCGGGCACTTGTCCGGCGTCCACCAGTAGCCTCGCCGTACGCGCCAACGACAACCGCGCCGAACCGCCACGACCCGATGTGAACCGTTCGCTCAATGCCCGAATCGCGCTGGCCGCCATCAAATACCCAGTGGCATGGTCCAGCGCCTGCACCGGCAGCGGCACGGGTTTGTCTGCCTGCTTCCAGGCCATGCCTGCCGCGGCGATCCCGCTGCTCATCTGCACCAGGCTGTCGAAGCCCCGGCGGTTACGCCACGGGCCGCTCCAGCCGTAGGCGTTGAGGCTGACGTCGATCAGGCCGGGGGCGAGGGCTTGCAGGTTGTCGGCGGTGTAGCCCAGTTGCTCCAAGGCATCGGCGCGATACCCGTGGAATAGAATGTCGGCCGCTTTGAGCAGGCCTTCAAAAACCTGGCGGTCTTCGGCTTGCTTAAGGTCCAGCCGCGCGCAGCGTTTGCCCAGGGTCATTTCCGGGACTACGCCGGGTTCGTTCCAGGTGGGTGAGTCGATGCGCATTACATCCGCGCCGAGACCAGCCAGAAAACGACTGGCCACCGGGCCGGCCAATACGCGGGTCAGGTCCAGCACCTTGAGGCCGGCCAGCGGGCGTGCCACCGAGCCGCGCCAGGGTTTATCGGTGGTGGTTTCGAAGGTCTGGCGTTGGACCAGCGCCTCGGCGTTCACCGCCAACCCTTGCGGATGTTGCTGCCAGGCCTGCCATGTACGCATCTGCGCCGCGCAGCCACCGTGGTCGACAATCGCCTGTTCCAGTTCTGCGGCGTTCCACGCCGCGACCTTGCTGGCCATCTCGGCGCGGTCGGCGACCTTGCCCAGCACCCGTTCGGCGGCGGCACGGTGATGGGGCGCGTTGGTGTGCAGGCGAATCCAGCCATCGGCGCTGGCGTAGTCGCCGGCCACCGGGTCCCACAGGGGCGGCACTTGCCAGCCCAGCGGGCGGATCGAGGAAGAGAACCAGAAAGAGGCGAGGCGTCGGTCCACACTCACGCTGGGTAAGCGCCCGGTCTGTTGTTGGATCAGTTGGGCGACGGCCTGCCCGGCGGCGCCGATGCTGGCACTGGCCAGTTCGGTGACGGCGTAGGTTGAGGGCAGGGCGCCGGCCTCGGTGAAGGTCAGCGGGGTGTGGGGTAGGTCGAGTGCGGCTTGGATGGGGGTCAGCAGGTCAGTCATCAAAGGCCCTCCGTAAGAGAAGGGCCACTATAGAAGATCATCACACCGGTGTGACAACCCCGGGCGTCAACGGCAAGTCGATGCTGGCGATAAAACCACCGTCGGGGTGATTGGCCAGGATCAGGCTGCCACCGTGGCGTTCGGCTGCGCGTCGGGCAATTGCCAGGCCCAAGCCGTGCCCTTGGGCCGTCTGGCCGGGAGCGCGGTAGAACGGCTCGCCGAGTTGACTCAGGTGTTCGGCGTCCACACCCGGGCCATGGTCGCGCACGCTGATCAGGATGCGGTCGCCGTGGCGCTGGGCGTGCAAATCGATCGGTTGCCCCGGCGGGTTGAAGCGCTGGGCATTGCGCAGCAGGTTATCCACCGCTCGTTCGATCATGGTCGGCCAGCCCTTCAGTTGCAGGTCCGGGTCGCTGCTCAGTTGCACCACCTGGTCCGGCGCGCTGAGCTGGGCATCCTTTTGCAGGGTTTTGAGCAGTGGGATGAGGTCGACGTCTTCGGCGCTGGCATTGTCGGCGTCGACGCGGGCCAGGACCAGAATTTCGCTGATCAGGGCTTCCAGGCGGTCGCATTCGCGGGTCAGGCGGGGCCAGAGTTTTTCCCGTTCTTCGGCGCTGGCGCGTTCGGCCAGGGCCAGGGCGATGCGCAGGCGGGCGAGGGGCGAGCGCAGTTCATGGGACACATCGCGCAGCAACTGGCGCTGGCTGCCGATCAGGCTTTGCAGGCGTGCGCCCATGCGGTTGAAGTCGGTGGCGAGTACGCCGAATTCATCGCGGCGGTTGGCCAGTTGCGCCAGGCTGTTCTGTTGGTAGGTGGCCTGGCCGAGGTCATGCACGGCGCCGCGCAGGCGGCTTAGTGGGCGGGTGATGGACAGGGTGACGAACAGGCTGAACAAGGTCAGCACCACCAGTGCAATCACCAGCGCGCTCAACGGCCATGCCAGGCTGCTGCGATGCCATTCGTCCAGTTCCGGGTGCGGGATGCGGTAGATCAACAGGTAGGTGTCGCCGGTCTTCTCGCTGGTGTACTCGGCGGTCAGGCGCCGCCAGGGCAGATGGCCTTCCTTGCTGTCGTTCTGCCGGGCTTCGAAGGCGGCGGCGCGGCGCGGGAAGGTGCCGCGTACCACCGGCTCGCCGCTTTCGTTCAGCACTTGCACGTCGATGTGGTACTGGCGCTTGCGCTGTTGCAGCAGCTCTTGGGCGGCGTCCTCGCCCTGGGCTTCGTAGAGCTGGGTCCACTCTTGCGCCAGGTTATTGAGGCCGGGGTGACGGCTGAGAATCCAGGCATCCTGGTTAAGCATGTGCCCAAGCAGGATCGACAACCCGGCAACCAAGGCGATGGCCAGCCAGAAACTGGCCAGGATGCGCCAGAACAATGAACGCACAGGAAACCCTCAAACAGGAAAAGCCCAGTGGCGGGGGCCACTGGGCTGGGAGTGTTAACGCGGGGACATTATTGCGCTTTTTGCGGCTGCTGCGCTTTCCAGGCTTGGAATTCCTTCCATTCGGCACGACGCTGTTCTTGCTTCTTGACGATCTCGTCGAACTTCTTCTGCTGGTCAGGCTTGAGCACGGCACGGATGTCGGCCTGGGTTTTCTGCTTGCCGGCGGCGATTTCATCCTGCATGGCTTTCTGGTCGGCGGCCGGGAGTTTGTCCAGGTACTTTTTGACCAGGTCTTTGCGAGCGTGCCATTGGTCGCCCATCAGCTTGCCGATCTGCTCGCGCTGTTCGCGGCTCAGGTCCAGTTGGCTGAAGGGGCCGCCTTTGCCACGCGGACCGTGTTCACCGCCGTGGCCCGGGCCACCCATCATGTGGCCTTCAGGGCCGCCCATCGGGCCTGGGCCTTCAGGCATTGCGGCCATGGCAACGGTCGGCAGGGCAGCGGCGAACATCAAAGCGATAAGGGTCTTGCGCATGGTGATTCTCCTGTCTCTATTCCGGTGAGTCCGGATGTGAGTAGATTACGGAGATCAAGGTCAGCGGCGGTCAGGTGTGGGTAAAGCTTGGGTAAAGAGGGTTTTGTCGCGAACTGACAAAACCCTGTAGGAGCGAGGGGGGCTAGAGGCTGTAGTAGTAGCCGCGGCTGCGCAACGCCACGATCCGTGGCCGGCCATCCGGGTGCGGGCCGATCTTCTTGCGCAGGTTGCTGACGTGCATGTCCAGGCTGCGATCGTAAAGGGTCAGCTTGCGGCCCAGGGCGATCTGCGCCAGTTCCTGCTTGTCCAGTGGCTCGCCGGGCTGGCGCAATAACGCTTCCAGCAGGCGGCTTTCGGAGACAGTGAGGGTGAATTCCTGTTCGTCGATGCTGACCACGCCGCGCACTGGGCTGAAGCACAGGTCGCCCAGTTCCAGTTGGCTGGACACGGCGGCCGGGTGGCTGCGGCGCAATACTGCGCGCAGGCGCGCGGTGAGTTCGCGAGGGTCGCAGGGTTTGGCCAGGTAGTCGTCGGCGCCCAGTTCCAGGCCGAGGATGCGGTCCAGGGGTTCGCCTCGCGCCGAGAGCATCAGCACCGGCAGCTCCGGGTGGTCGTTGCGCAATTGCTTGAGCAGCTCCAGGCCGCTGCCGTCGGGCAGCATCACGTCGAGCACTACCGCCGCCGGGGCGCTGTCGGCCAAGGCCTTGCGCGCGCTCAAGCCATCGTGGCAGGCGCGCACCTGGAAGCCTTCCTGGCTCAGCCAACTGGTCAGCAGCTCGCAGAGCTCCTGGTCATCATCTATCAGTAACAGCTCGCTCATGACTCACTCAATTTAGCCATTGTCGACGGCGACGGTGCCCACCGCTGGCGAAGATCCCGCACAGCAAGGCGATCAGTGCGACGGCCCCACCGGTGACGAACCATTGTTGTTGCTCGGTCAGCCATCGGGTCAAGGCGCCGCCCTGTGCATCTTTGAGTTGCTGGGCCAGGCGTTGGTTCTCTTGGCGAAGGCGGCTCAATTGAGCGCTTTCGCGGGCAGCATCCGCGCTCTGCAGTTGCTTGCTCAGTTCTTGACGCTGCCGTTCGCTTTCTTTCAAACGTTGCTGCAACTCGGTGATCTGGGCGCCGACACTCAAGGACAGGGGCGTGGAACTGCCGGTGTTCGAGGTTTCTTCAGCGTGGGCCGTAGCCCCGATCATTAACACTGCCAACAGACACAACTGACGTAAGCGCATCGGAACTCCTGATTCCACACGAATATTCAGAACGTTGTCGGCAGGTTACCGAGAATAATGAGCAATTAGGAGTGCGCCGGCCTCAATAGGTTCGGCGCAACCAGGATCAAGGCAGGACTTGCTTGAAGGGTTTGATCACCACGTCGGCGTAGACACCGGCTGCGACATAGGGATCAGCCTTGGCCCAGGCCTGGGCATCGGCCAGTGACGCAAACTCGGCGACGATCAGGCTACCGGTAAAACCGGCGTCGCCCGGGTCGTTGCTGTCCACGGCCGGGTGCGGGCCGGCCAGCACGATGCGGCCTTCGGCTTGCAGCACCTTGAGGCGCTCGACGTGAGCCGGGCGTACGGACAGGCGTTTTTCCAACGAGTTGGCAACATCGGTGGCAATGATGGCGTAGAGCATGTCAGTCCTCGGTTTTCGGCGTAGTAGGCTCGGTGTCATGCAGGTGGCGCGACAGGTAGATGCCCTGGGCGACCAGGAACAGCACAGTCATGCCCAGGCTGCCGAACACTTTGAAGTCGACCCAGTAGTCCTGGAAGGTAAACGCCACGAACAGGTTGGCGGCGCCGCAGAAGATGAAAAACACGATCCAGGCCACGTTCAGGCGTGTCCATACCGGTTCCGGCAGGGTCAGCGCATGGCCCATGATCCGCTTGATCAGCAGGCGATCACCGATGAAGTGGCTGCCGATAAACGCCAGGGCGAACAACCAGTTCACCACCGGTGCTTTCCATTTAAGGAAGGTTTCGCTGTGGAAGGCCAGGGTCAGGCTGCCGAAGACCAGGCAGGCGACGAGGGTCAGCCACTGGCTTTTTTCCAGTTTGCGCTGGGAAATGAAGATGGCGCCGTAGACCACGACAGAGCTGATGATGAGCACCGCCGTGGCGCTGTAGATGCCGCCGAAGGTCAGCTCATGGCCGGCCAGGTCGATGACCCTGGGGTCGAGTTTGTAAACGATGAAAAACAGCAACAGCGGGATGAAGTCGATGAATTGTTTCACAGTAAGAGCCAGAAGCTGGATGTGGCGGCATAATAACAAACATCCTTGGTTGCGATAGCGCCAGCTGACTTGAGGTTACACACCCCCGTGAATGTTGATTTGCACTGCCACAGCACGGCCTCCGATGGCGCCCTGGCGCCTGCGGTACTGGTTGCGCGTGCGTTTGAAAAAGGCGTGCGAGTCCTCTCGTTGACCGACCACGACACCCTCGAAGGCCTCGACGAAGCCCGTACGACCGCCCATGCCCTGGGCATGCAACTGGTCAACGGGGTGGAATTGTCCTGCACCTGGGGCGGCGCCACCATTCATGTGCTCGGCTACGGTTTCGATCAAAAAGCGCCGCCATTGGTGGAGGCTATCGCGCAATTGCACGATGGCCGCTGGCTGCGGTCCGAAGAAATAAGCCGAAAGCTCAGCCTCAAAGGCATGCCCAACGCCCTCGACGGCGCCCGCGCCATCCAGCAGGAACTGGGTGACAGCGGCAACGCGCCGGCGCGTCCGCACTTTGCCGACTGGATGGTGCGAGAAGGGTTTGTCAAAGACCGCGCCGAAGCCTTTCGCAAATGGCTGGGCGCCGGCAAGTTGGGGGATGTGAAGCAACATTGGCCGACCCTTGAAGACACCGTCGAGACCCTGCGGGCCTCCGGGGCCTGGGTCAGCCTGGCGCATCCCTGGCATTACGATTTCACCCGCAGCAAGCGTCGCAAGCTGATTGGCGACTATATTGGAGCGGGCGGTCACGCGATTGAAGTGGTCAACGGCTTTCAACCCGCCGAACAGGTGGGCAGCCTGTCGATCCTTGCCCGCGAATTTGGTCTGCTGGTCAGCGCCGGCAGTGACTTTCATGGCCCAGGCGGCTGGTCCGAGATCGGCGAGTACCGCGCGGTCCCGGAAGATTTGCCGCTGTTGTGGGGGAGATTCAAGCATGACCCCATTATTGCCACCGTCTGAACAGGTAGAACCCGTGAGTCAATTCTTCCAGATTCATCCGGAAAACCCCCAGGCGCGCTTGATTAAGCAGGCCGTAGAGATCATTCGCGCCGGCGGCGTGGTGATCTACCCAACCGATTCGTCCTACGCCATCGGTTGCCAGATCGGCGACAAGGGCGCCGTCGAGCGTGTCAGGCGCCTGCGCCAGCTGGATGACAAGCACAACTTCGCGCTGATCTGCAGCGACTTGTCCCAGTTGGGCCTGTTTGCCAAGGTCGACACCGGCACCTTCCGCCTGCTCAAGGCCCATACACCCGGGCCCTACACCTTTATCCTCAACGCCACGCGCGAAGTGCCGCGCCTGTTGCTGCACCCGAAAAAACGCACCATCGGCCTGCGCGTGCCGGAGCATCCCATCGCCCTGGCATTGCTCGCCGAGCTGGGTGAGCCGTTGATGAGTGTGTCGTTGATCATGCCTGGCGACACCGAGCCCCTGGAAGACCCCTACGAAATGCGCCAATTGCTGGAAAAGCAGGTCGACCTGATCATCGACGGCGGTTTCGGCGGCAACAAGGCCTCCACCGTGATCAACCTGGCCGACGGCGAACCTGAAGTGATCCGTGTCGGTTGCGGCGATCCTGCGCCCTTTATGGCCGAGGCCTGAATGTCAGCTGTGGAAACCGTCGACAGCCAGGCGGGCGCCCAGCAGGAGCTGCCGTTTGCCATGGTCTACGGCCAGGCGGTGCTGGAAATGCCGCTGGACCTGTACATTCCGCCGGACGCCCTGGAAGTCTTCCTTGAGGCTTTCGAGGGGCCGTTGGACTTGCTGCTGTACCTGATCCGCAAACAGAACATCAACATCCTCGACATCCCGGTGGCGGAAATCACCCGCCAGTACATGGGCTATGTCGAGTTGATGCAGTCGGTACGCCTGGAACTGGCTGCCGAGTACCTGGTGATGGCTGCCATGCTCGCCGAGATCAAGTCGCGCATGCTGTTGCCGCGCGCGGAGACGGTCGAGGCCGAAGAGGACGATCCGCGCGCCGAACTGATCCGCCGCCTGCAAGAGTACGAACGCTTTAAGGCCGCCGCCGAAGGCATCGACGGCCTGAGCCGCGTGGGCCGCGACGTGGTGGTACCCAAGCTCGACGCTCCCGAGGCCCGCGCGCGCAAGCTGCTGCCGGACGTGAGCCTGGAAGAGTTGCTGATGTCCATGGCCGAGGTGCTGCGCCGGGGCGATATGTTCGAACACCACCAGGTCAGCCGCGAGGCCCTGTCCACCCGCGAGCGCATGAGCGATGTACTCGAACGCCTCAAGGGTGGCGGATTTGTGCCGTTTGTCGAGCTGTTCACGGCAGAAGAGGGGCGCCTGGGGGTGGTGGTGACCTTTATGGCGGTCCTCGAACTGGTCAAGGAGTCCTTGGTCGAGCTGGTCCAGAATGAGCCTTTTGCGGCTATCCACGTGCGGGCGCGAGCCGAATAAAGAGCTGAATCGATGAATCTGACTGAACCCCGCGAACTGGCCCCGTTGCTGGAGGCTTTTCTCCTGGCCTCGGGTAAACCGCAATCCCTTGAGCGTCTGTTCGAACTGTTTGAAGAAGCCGAACGCCCTGAACCGCCGGTGTTCAAGAAGGCGCTGGAAATTCTGCGCAAATCCTGCGACGGCCGTGCCTTTGAACTGCGCGAGGTCGCGTCGGGTTATCGCCTGCAGATCCGTGAGAAGTTTTCCCCGTGGGTCGGCCGCCTCTGGGAAGAGCGCCCGCAGCGCTATTCGCGGGCAATGCTGGAAACCATGGCGCTGATTGCCTATCGACAGCCCATCACTCGCGGCGAAATCGAGGACGTGCGGGGCGTGGCGGTCAACAGCCATATCGTCAAGACGCTGCTGGAGCGCGAGTGGATCCGCATCGTCGGTTACCGCGACGTGCCCGGCAAACCGGCAATGTTCGCCACCACCAAGGTGTTCCTCGACCATTTCAACCTGAAAAACCTCGACGACCTGCCGCCCCTGGCCGAATTGCGCGAGATGGAGGCCGAGCCGGTCCTCGACTTCGACGACGCCCCGGTCCCGGCGAGCTTGCAGGAACTGGCCGACGCCACGGCCGAGCCGGAGGAGCCGAAGGACGAAACCAGTTTCCACACGTTGTTGCTGGAACTGGACGACATGGAGCAGGGCATCAAGACCGACTTTGACGACTTGCTGCGCGATGGTGCAGCCGAGCCGGAAGCCCAGGTGAGCGTGGAGGTCGAACCTGAACCTGAACCTGAGGAAGATATCCTCGGCGTGGCCGAAGCCCGCGAAAAACTCCTGGCCGCCGTCGCCGCCCTCGAACAACCGCCCCTGAGCGACGAGGAAGACGAAGCCCGGGCCCTGGCCGAAGCCATCGAGGCCGAACGCCGCCAGTTCGAAGACTGATGCAGTCCAATGTGGGAGGGGCGGTGCGCTGGGTACCACCGGTCGGCGGAAAAAACCATGACCTGGCGCTTATCGACTAGTCTCTGATGCGCAACGCGCGCCATGCGCGTATGATTCGCGACCCTTTGCCGACCTATTCGGCCAAAGCCCCGCTTTCAACACTCTTCAGGCCACGCCTGAATCGACCCACCGGGAGGTGCTTAAGATGAACGACAAAGACCAGAACGACAGCCAGGAAATCGGCCCTGCAGGCGAAAAGCTGCAAAAGGTGCTGGCGCGTATCGGCGTGGGCTCGCGCCGCGACGTCGAAGCCTGGATCACCCAGAAGCGCATCAAGGTCAACGGCGTCGAGGCCACCCTTGGCCAGCGCGTCGACCTGCACGATGCAATCACCATTGATGGCAAGGTCATCAAGCGTGAAGAGGCCGCCGAATCGGTGCGCCGCGTGATCATGTACAACAAGCCCGATGGCGAGATCTGCACCCGTGACGACCCGGAAGGCCGTCCGACCGTGTTCGACAAGATGCCCAAGCCCAAAGAAGGCCGCTGGATCAACATCGGTCGTCTCGACATCAACACCACCGGCTTGCTGATGTTCACCACCGACGGTGAACTGGCCAACCGCCTGATGCACCCGTCCTACGAGATGGACCGCGAATACGCCGTGCGTGTACGTGGTGAAGTCGATGACGAGATGATCGAACGCCTCAAGGCCGGTGTCGTGCTGGAAGACGGCCCGGCCAAGTTCACCGACATCAAGCAAGCACCGGGCGGTGAAGGTTTCAACCACTGGTACCACTGCGTGGTGATGGAAGGGCGTAACCGTGAAGTACGTCGCCTGTGGGAATCCCAGGGCCTGGTGGTCAGCCGCCTGAAGCGCGTGCGTTTTGGCCCGGTGTTCCTCAACTCCGACCTGCCGATGGGCCGCTGGCGCGAAATGAGCCAGTACGAAGTCGACATCCTCAGCGCCGAAGTCGGCCTGACGCCGGTCGCCATGCCGCAGATGAACGCCAAGAGCAAAGACAAGCTCGATCGCATGCAGCGTAAATCGTCGCGCCCTGTGGCCCGCACCGAACGCGTTGCCCGCACCCTGCGCCCGGCGCTGGATGCACCGGCTACTGGCGGGCGTATCTCGCGTCAACCGCATATCGAAGGCGAGCGTCGCCCAACCGCGCCCTCGCGTCAGGAAGGCGAGCGTGCTCCACGCACCCCACGCCCAGCCGGTCGTGGCGACGCGCCAAGCGGTGGTCGCGGTAATCGCGGTGAAGCCGGTCGCGGTGCTCCGGCATCCGATCGCCCAGCCGACAGCGCCAACACCAAGCGCCCAGCCAAGCCAGCGCCGAAAAAGCGCCCAGGCCTGAAACTGGTGGCGGACGAGCCGTCGGGCAAGCGCCGTGGCGCACCGGCCGGTTCGGGTCAGCGTCCTGGTTTTGGTCGTAAGAAGCCGCAGTGATGTTTTAAGCACTGCATAAAAAAACGCCAACTCTCGAAGTTGGCGTTTTTTTTTGAGTTGGATTTACGTCTGAGTGCCCAGTTGGACCTTCATTCGCCGAGTGACTGTTGTGCCGCCCAGGCTAAACAGTTACCACCGGCTTTGGTGGCGAGGGCACTAGATTGGGCCTCGTACTCACTTTTGCCACGAGACTATTTCCATGGATATTCGTATCAATCATCGCCACATGACCCGCATCCAGAAAGACGTTCTTATCCAGGCTATCCTACTGCTGAAAAACGACGTCGAGAGTGTCCTGCGTCCCGGCCGTCAAAAGCGCTATGACGATTACGTACAGATTCACCGCAGCGCCATGGGCGGTCCGGGCGCTTTCATGCCGATGCCGCACCGCTCACCGTTGTTTTTCCCCTGGCACCGTGTATTCCTGCGCCAGTTCGAGCAGGATTTGCAACGCGCCGTCAGCGACCCCTCTCTCACCCTGCCGTTTTGGGACTGGTCGTTGGAGGGCCCGAGTAATCCATTCACTCCTGGCTTTTTGGGCGGCAATGGCGACAGTGCCCAAGACCAGCGTATTACGTCTGGTCCATTTGCCTCACGGGGAGGTGGCTTCGAAGTTCGTCTATGGGACATGGAGTTGGGCGATGCGGGCTTGCGCCGCGAGCTGGGCACAGAACCCGGCGCGCACCTGCCGAACTCCGAGCAAGTGCTAAGCGCGCTGTCCAAGACACCTTATGGGCCAGGGCCGAACAGTTGGGTCAATTATTGCGAAGGCATGCTGCATGATCCTGTGCACCGTTGGGTGGGCGGTAACATGTCGCTGCCCACCTCGCCCAACGATCCGGTGTTTTTCCTGCACCACTGTTACATTGATCTGTTGTGGGAACGCTGGAAGCGCCAGCATCCAAGCTCTGAGGCTTACTATCCGGTAAGCGGCGCACCAGGGTTGGATCGTGAAGCCACGCTGGTTTTCCACGCGCCGGGCGATCCCGCGCCTTGGCCGGGTACTTGGACCGTTGATCAAGTGATCAGCTCTGAAGCGCTGGACTATACCTACGGTCTATTTACCTCGATAACCACCTGCACGCCGGTGCCACCCGTCTGTGATGCGCTCACGTAACATTCTTCAACCTGCTTGGCATCGAAAAAGTGCCGGCTCGCGATAGGGGGATTCTCGGCTTATAGAGGCACCGTTATCGCGAGCAAACTGCACATTCGGATCCCCATTGCTTTCAAGTTCGGTGTTCAGAACGCAAAGGTGCCGTCAAACACCGGTTTGTCATCCAACGCCAACACCCCGCTGGCAAAGATCAGGTCCAGATGATGACTGCCTTTCTGCCCGCCACCCAAGCCCAGGTGCAAGCCGCAATGGCGCTCCTCGAACCCGGCATTACGCGCATACAGGTCTTTCACCCCCTCATTGGTACCAATCCCCAGTTCTTCCACGCGACGGTTGGACGGATTGGCATTCAGGTATTTGTTGAAGTCCTCCGCCAGCCCCGGCACGTCACTGGCCACGCTGCAGATGGTCGAGTTCTCGATCCACAGTTCCAGCGGTGACTGCAGCACGCCGTATTTGCGCGCGAAGGGGATGGTGCTGAGAAAGGTGCCGACAAACCGCACCTGGCCATTGATGGCTTCGCTGTGGGTGGCGATTTCGCCGGGGGCCAGGTCGTGGTTGCCGATACCGTTGATATTGGTCCACTTCTTGATGCTGCTCATGGGCGCCTGAAGGCGTGAGCCGTGTTTGTCGGTAAAGCTCAGCACCGTGGCCTGGGACATGCGCCGGATCAGGGTGGCGTTGAGGTCGGCGATGCGCTGCGGCTCGACGCTGAAGGTGTCGTAGAAATAGTCGCCGTAATCCTTGAACAGCAGGGATTTCTTCCAGTGTTCGGCCATCACGCCTTGCAGGGCACGGATAAAGTCCGGGCCTTCGGCGCGCGGGTTGGGCAGGGTGGAGGAATCGTAGAGAAACAGGTACAGGTCGCAGGCATCGATGGCCAAAGCCAGATGGTCGCTGTCGGCCAGGTCGAGGCGCTGCACCTGGAAGTTGAAACGGGCGGCGCTGCTTTGGGTGATGGCCTGGGCGATGGCGTCGTAGCGCTCGGTGTGGCCCAGCAGTACGGTGGGGCAGCTCAGGCCTTGGAGGGCCGGGTGGTGGGCGAGGTAGTAGAGAAAGTGTTCTACGGCGCGGGCCTTGTCCATGACGTATGTCCTTCTGTGCCTTGGGTAAGGAGGCAGGTGCCGTGCACAGCACCTGCCGAATACGTGCCGGGTATCAGAATGGCCACATTGCCGTGCCAAAGGGCACAACGGCATCGGCTTGCATCATTTCAACGGCGGCCTCGTGGGTCGGCGCTTCAAACCAATCGTCGAGTTGCAGTTCGGTTTCCAGGTCGTTTTCCAGTGCTTGCATGGTGTATCTCCTAGAGGACGTTGTTTGAGAACGGCTTGCCAGCGAGCTTCGCTGCGCAAGTGGAATGAACCTAGGAGACACGGCTGTTTAATGCAAAATATTTATTGACACCGTCTCATTTGGATTTTTTGTTCTGTTTTTCCAGGCGTATTTTTTCCTGAGGAAATACAGGGCGCTGGCGTCGCCAGTGCGTCGGAGTTTTCTTACCGTCAATTCTTCTTCAGATCACAGCTGTAACGCCTGATTTCCGCTCTGTAACGATTAGTTTACGCATGATCCCTGGCATTACTGCTTTAACCCAGGCTGTAAGGAATACCTGACAGATCGTCGCACGCACCGTTCGAGTGCGGCTTCATGCGGTCGAGCGGTGTACAATGCGCCGCGTTTTACTGTGACCCCCTTGCGTAACCACGCAAAAGGCCAAGACCTCAGGGTTTACCCGCCCTGATCATTCCGCCTGGCCACGAGCCGGACGGGTTCGATTTCGTCACAGATAAAAACAAACAGGTGACGCATGACCGCTAGAAAGACGCTGTACTCCTGGTGCCTGCGCTGGGGTTTGAGCGGCGCTGCTTGAGTCGGTAATTCAAGGCAGCAACCTGCAATCAATCTTCTCAAACCTTGCGTGAGACCTTTTCATGAGTGGACCCCATTCCTCTTCAGGCGAGCTGAAACGTGGCCTGAAAAATCGGCATATCCAGTTGATTGCCCTCGGTGGCGCTATCGGTACCGGCCTGTTCCTCGGCTCGGCCGGTGTGCTCAAATCCGCCGGCCCGTCGATGATCCTGGGTTATGCCATCTGCGGCTTCATTGCCTTCATGATCATGCGCCAGCTCGGCGAAATGATCGTCGAAGAGCCGGTCGCCGGATCCTTCAGCCACTTTGCCCACAAGTACTGGGGCGGTTTCGCCGGCTTCCTGTCGGGCTGGAACTGCTGGATCCTGTACATCCTGGTGGGCATGTCCGAGCTGACCGCCGTTGGCAAATACGTGCACTACTGGTGGCCGGAGATCCCGACCTGGGTCTCGGCGGCGGCATTCTTCGTGCTGATCAACCTGATCAACCTGGCCAACGTCAAAGTCTTCGGTGAGGCCGAATTCTGGTTCGCCATCATCAAGGTGGTGGCCATCGTCGGCATGATCGCCCTGGGCAGCTACCTGCTGGTCAGCGGAAGCGGCGGTCCGCAAGCCTCGGTGAGCAACCTGTGGGAACACGGCGGCTTCTTCCCCCACGGCGTAGGCGGCTTGGTGATGGCCATGGCGATCATCATGTTCTCCTTCGGTGGCCTGGAAATGCTCGGTTTCACCGCCGCCGAAGCCGATCAGCCGCGCACCGTGATCCCCAAGGCGATCAACCAGGTGATCTACCGCATCCTGATCTTCTACATCGGCGCCCTGGTCGTGCTGTTGTCGCTGACGCCATGGGACAGCTTGCTGGCCACCCTTAACGCCTCCGGCGATGCCTACAGCGGCAGCCCGTTCGTGCAGGTGTTTTCGATGCTGGGCAGCAACACCGCTGCACATATCCTCAACTTCGTAGTGTTGACGGCCGCGTTGTCGGTGTACAACAGCGGCACCTACTGCAACAGCCGCATGCTGCTGGGCATGGCCGAGCAGGGTGATGCGCCCAAGGCGCTGGCCAAGATCGACAAGCGCGGCGTGCCAGTGCGTTCGATCCTCGCCTCGGCGGCGGTCACGCTGGTAGCAGTGCTGATGAACTACTTCATCCCGCAACATGCGCTGGAACTGCTGATGTCCCTGGTCGTGGCCACGTTGGTGATCAACTGGGCGATGATCAGCTTTTCCCACCTCAAGTTCCGCCAGCACATGAACCGCACCGGCCAGGTGCCGTTGTTCAAGGCGCTGTGGTATCCATACGGCAACTACGTGTGCCTGGCGTTCGTGGTGTTTATCCTGGTGATCATGCTGATGATTCCGGGGATTCAGGTATCGGTGTACGCGATCCCGGTGTGGGTGGCGTTTATGGCGGTGTGTTACTGGATCAAGAACAAGCGCAGAGCGGGTGAGCAGTTGGGCGCGGTGGCTTCAGTCGCCGAGTGAGATAGCCTACCTGGAAAAACAAACCCGACCTTGAGTCGGGTTTGTTTTTCCAGGAATGGTTCGCAGATCTGCTCCGACAAGATCGCCTGCCGATTGCAGCCTCGCCCACGCCCGCATCAACGGTGCCAATTTCGCTGGGGCGGATCTGCGCGGTGCGGATTTGAGCGGGTTTCGCCTCAATGATGCCAAACTTTTCAAAGGCGCCGTGATTTCCAAAGCCCAGGCGTCGATGTTGTTGTCAGAGTTGGGCTTGTCCGTTGCCTGAAGGCTTTCAGGTTTGTGGTAGCAGGATGTCTGGTCTTGCGTGTTTGGCGCCCATCATTGCGAATCAGAAAAAGATGATAGGAACGATTGTTTAGCGGGGATTCACTCAACGTTGAGAATTCAACTGTTTTCAATGAGGGGTCATCATGATCGGAGTGCATTACCCTGCGCTACAGACGTCGAGGCTGCCACTGGCTCACCCCGCCGCCTTTCAGAGCAGTAACGTTCAGATAGAAGCCAACTTGGGTCGGCTCGCCAGTGAAAGCCCTGCCGCTCATAAAACGATTGACGCCTTACTTGTCAGCTTGACTCGGCTGTTCACGTTGGTTGAAGGAAGCGAGCTGAAGGCCACCGCCAAAATGTTCAGCAGTTACTCGTCCGATGTTCCTAACTTCGGCGTGATCGGCCAGTTGGGGGCGGGTGGGTTAAACCGGATCCTGGATGAAGCACGCCAAGGTGGACCGCGCGCGCACCGTGGCGGTGACGAACCCCTGACACTGAGAGAAAAGGGCACCGCATTCTTCAATTTGAGTAACTCCGCGTATTTTCGCGAGACTTTGGAGCGCATTCACGGCTCCAGCGAATTGAAAAAACATGTCGCAGAAATTGTTGATGTTCCGTATCTGGAGTCCAAGCGTTTCGGACCTGCCCGCGGCAGCACCGAAGAGCGTCCGTTACCCGAGCAACTGATGCTTTATACCTTCAGTAATGAAAACACTCAGGATGCCTCGCAGAATGCGCACTTGTACGAATCCACCAAGGAGCTAGGCGGTCGACCTGTAGTGAGCAATCCGGCAAAAGCCGGCGCCAGCCTGACCAAAGTGCAGAGCGACTTCCGTGAAGCAGCGCCGCTGGCAAACAACGTCTGGGTGTCGGCTGCTGACCTGAAAGCCGATCAGCGCCTGAGTTCGCGTGAACTTGATTTTGCACGCCTTAACCCGCGCAACCGCTTTGATCGGGATGACGGCCAATTCGGCTACCAAGGGCCGATTAAAAGCCGGGCGGCCCTGCCGCTTGAGCAAACCGTGATTCCCCGGGGTAATGGCTTTGCGGTCTGGCAAGTCAAACAAAACACCGGCTTCGCCAAAGATGCTGCCTTGCAACAAAAGCCGGTGGTAGCAGGACCGTCTGGGACCACCGACCGCTTTATGACGGCCGCCCGGTTACTGGGCAATGGACTGGTCAATGAACTGGGGCTTGGCCAGCCCAAGGCGGGTGAGTCGAGTGAACAGACTGCGCTGAGGGGGCAGCGGGAAATGAAGGAATTAGTGCGCTGGATGGCCACCGGTTACCTGGTGGATGACAACCACCACTCGATGATTGAGGTCAACCTGGGAGCGGCCAACCATGGCCTTGCGGTGCAATGGGGCGCGTCACTTTATCGCGAGCCTTTCAGCGCGCCGATCAGGGCCAATGACTTCACTGTTTCCAATTCACACGTTATGGATGCCCTGAATACGCAGCCGCCGGTGAAAACCCATTATGAGAAATTTCGCCATGACCTGCAGGGCGGCAATCGAGCGAGGGTCACGGCGGATGGGCGAGTAATTTGATCGCAGGCCCTATGGGTAGTGGTTTGCAGCGAGGAGCGGGTTGCGTTCGAGTATGCTGGCGACTCTGAACCACGGATCCGTCCCAATGCTGGTAATTTCCAACAACGTGCACCTGCCCGATGCCGAGATCGAGCTGACCGCGATCCGCGCCCAGGGCGCCGGTGGGCAGAACGTCAATAAGGTGTCGAGCGCGGTGCACCTGCGGTTTGATATTCCGGCGTCGTCGTTGCCGGAGTTCTATAAGGAGCGGCTGCTGGCGCTGCGGGACAGCCGCATCACCAGCGAAGGCGTGCTGGTGCTCAAGGCCCAGCAGTATCGGACCCAGGAACAAAACCGCGCTGATGCGCTGGAGCGCTTGGTGGAGTTGATCCTCAGCGCCACCAAGGTCGAGAAGAAACGCCGCCCGACCAAACCCACCCTGGGTTCGAAAAAGCGCCGTCTGGAATCCAAGACCAAGCGCGGCAGCATCAAGGCCGGGCGTGGCAAAGTCGACTTCTAGGCGTCGCGCGCTGCGCGGGCCCGGGGCGCTTGCCGGTACAGGTACACACTCAGCAGCAACCCGCCAAGCGCGGCGAGGGCGGCGAACAGGAAGATCGACGCAAAGCCGAAGCCTGCCGCCACGGCCCCCGCCAGTGGCCCGGTAATGCCCAGCGATAAGTCGATAAACAGCGAGTAAGCCCCGACCGCCGAACCTCGACTGGACGCGGGCACCAGGTTGACCGCCTCCACCCCCAGCGCCGGAAACACCAGGGAGAAGCCGAAACCGCTCAACGCCGCGCCGGCCAGGGCCAGGTTGGCATCCGGCGCCAGCCACAACAGCAGAAGGCCGAGGATCTCCACCGACAGGCAGGCAATCGCCACGCGAAAGCCGCCGATGCGGTTGATCAAGTTGCCAAACAGCAGGCGCGCACCGATAAAGCTGGCGCCGAACAGGCTCAAGGCCCACACCGCGTTATCCCAGTGTTGGGTGGTGTAATACAGGGTGATAAAGGTGGCGATGGTGCCAAAGCCGATGGAGCCCAGGGCCAGCGCGCATCCGTGGGGCAGCACCCGGCCCAGTACATTCATGAACGGCAGGCGCACACCGGCCACAATCGGCGCGGCCACTTTGTTCCAGGCCAGCAACACGCCGACTACCGCCAGCAGGATAATGCTCACACCCATGCTCCACAGCCCGAAATTCCTCACCAGCAGCACCCCCAACGGTGCGCCGATGGCCAGCGCGCCGTAACTGGCGATGCCGTTCCACGAAATGACCTTGGCGGTATTGGCCGCGCCCACCCGACCGATGCCCCAGCCGATGGCGCCTGAGCCCACGAGGCTTTCCGCACTGCCCAACACCAGTCGCCCGATAAGCAGGCTTGCCAGACTGACGGCCGGCACGCTTGAAAACCACGCGGCCAGCAACATGAACACGCCGCTCAAGCCGCAGCCCACCAGGCCGATCAATACCGCCCGCTTGCTGCCCAGGTTATCGATGATTTTGCCGGCATAAGGACGGCTCAACAGCGTGGCCAGGTATTGCACGCTGATCACCAGCCCGGCGATCACCGCACCGTAGCCCAGTTCGCTGTGGACATAGCCCGGCAACACGGCCAGGGGAATGCCGATATTCAGGTAGCCGATAAAGGTGAACAACACGATGGAAACAACTTGCAGCGTTACCGCCAGGGGGCGCTGAGTATCTGGCATGGGAGAGGTCCACTGTCGCAGCAGGTAAAGATAGGCTGCTAATGATACCGGGGCTTGGGCTTGCGCAGGGCGGTAAAACGCAAAAACGTCAGATCAAAAAGACGTCAGGCTTGAAGGGGAGCGAGTAACTGGGTGGTGACCAGGGCGGCCAGGGCGTTTTCCTGGGTGCCGAAGCGCTTGAGCAGCAAGGCTTGTTTGTCCGCGCTGAGGCGGTTCCACACTTCGACCATCTGCAGGGCGGTGTCGAGTACAGCGGTGTCCGGGAGGGTGTCTGTCATGGCGGGTACCTCGGGGTGATTCAGGCAGTGTGGAAAGCGTTCAAAGGTACGCTTTCCACACGGTCTGGTACGGCGTCAGTCCTGGCTCTTGCTGTCGACTGGTTTTGCTTCTTTGGCCTCAGGCTGCTGTGCGCTGGCCTGCTGCGGTGTTGGCTGCTCAGTTTCGTGCAGGCTTGGGAAGGGGAGATTAGGTATCTCGTGCATCGTCGTCGCTCCTTGCAAAGTCTGTTTTTTCAATCGCAGGTGATTCCGCGCTCTCAAAAAGCCTTGGCAGGATACAGCACTGTAAATGACAAAAAGACTTTTATATGGCCGGGTGTACGAACCTTTTATCGTTTTTACGCAAGTGACAAGAGGTCACACCGTTCAGAAGGGCACCTTGCCCAGGATCATGTCGCGGTACATCACAAAATCCCCCAGCAGGCTATAGAACGGGTGCTGAAAGGTCGCCGGACGGTTTTTTTCGAAGAAGAAGTGGCCGATCCAGGCAAAGCTGTAACCGGCAATCGGCACGGCCAGCAACAGCCCCAGGGAACCCCTGCCGATGGCATAGGCCAGAATGCCGATCACCATGGTGGTACCGATAAAGTGCAGGCGTCGGCAGGTGCTGTTGCCGTGTTCAGTCAGGTAATAGGGGTAAAACTCGGCAAAGCTATTGAATCGCTTGAGGTTTTCCACTGCGGCCGGCCCTTTGATTGTTGTGCCGCCCAACAGATGTTCGGCGGGGAGCTTATTTGAGTCTAGAGTGATCAGTGGTAACAGCCAGTGACAATAGATGCCACTTTAGTATCCTTGGCTTTCCTGGCTGCCGTTTTAAGCCTGCTTTATTAAGAAGACGCCATGAGCGAACGAACAACTTCTGCAAGCTGGGCGATGGGGATAGTCAAGGCACTGGAAATGGACGGCCTGGATTGCCGCGCCTTGTTCAAGCAACTGGGCCTGGACTACTCCGCGCTGAGTGACCCCGATGCACGGTTCCCCCAAGACGCTATGACCCGCCTGTGGACGCGTGCGGTCGAGCTGTCGGGCAACCCGGCGATTGGCCTGAACATGGGCAAGGTGGTGCGCCCGGCGTCGTTTCATGTGGCTGGGTATGCGCTGATGTCCAGTAACACCCTGGCCGAAGGTTTTATGCGCCTGGTGCGTTACCAACGGATCATCGCTGAAAGCGCCGACTTGAGTTTTCGACTATTAGCCGAAGGTTATGCGCTGATTCTGACGGTGCATGGCGATCATCTTCCGCCGACCCGACAAAGCGCCGAAGCCTCCCTGGCCAGTGCGTTGGCGCTGTGCGGCTGGTTGACCGGACGCACCCTGCAACCGCGCAAAGTGCTGTTGCAAGGCGAGCAACCGGCGGACCTGGCCCCTTACAAACAGGCGTTCCATGCCCCGCTGGAGTTCAATGCGGCGTATGACGCGCTGATCTTCGAGCGCGCCGACATGGACGCGCCGCTGCCCACGGCCAACGAAGCCATGGCGCTGTTGCACGATCGATTTGCCGGTGAGTACCTGGCGCGCTTCTCGGAAAGCCGCGTGACCCACAAGGCCCGGCAGGTGCTGTGCCGGTTGCTGCCCCAGGGCGAACCCAAGCGCGAAGTGGTGGCCCAGACCCTGCACCTGTCACAGCGCACGTTGCAGCGGCGCTTGCAGGAAGAGGGCACCAGTTTCCAGACTCTGCTCGACGACACCCGCCGCGAATTGGCCGAACAGTACCTGGCGCAGCCGAGCATGACCCTGCTGGAAATTGCCTACCTGCTGGGCTTTGCCGACCCGAGCAACTTCTTTCGCGCGTTTCGCCGCTGGTTCGATGCCACGCCCGGCGAGTACCGGGCGCGGCTGCAGGAAGCGTCGACGGTCAGTGACGCCAGAACGCAGGAATGCACAGAACAAAGACTGTGATGATTTCCAGTCGGCCCAGCAGCATGCCCAGCGACAGGATCCACTTGGCTGCATCCGGCAGGCTGGCGAAGTTGCCGGCCGGACCGATGGTTTCCCCAAGCCCCGGGCCGACACCCGACACGGTACTGGCGGCGCCGGTAAGTGCGGTCATCCAGTCCAGGCCCAGCAGTGACAGCGCCAGTGCAATAGCGCAGATGGTGATAGCGAAGAAAAACGAAAAGGTCAGGATCGACCGCACAATCTCTTCGTCGAGACGATGGCCGTTGTACTTCTGCTTGATCACCGCACGCGGGTGAATCAGTTGGTTCAAGTTGGCCTTGAGCAGGATATAGGCGACCTGGAAGCGGAAGATCTTGATACCGCCCGCCGTGGAGCCCGAACAGCCACCGATAAAGCCCAGGTAGAAGAACAGCATCAGTGAGAAATTGCCCCACAGGCTGTAGTCCCCGAGTGCAAAACCAGTCGTCGTCACCACCGAGGTGACGTTCAACGCTACATGGCGCAACGCATCCAGCCAGTGCAGGTTGGTGGTCCACCAGTACCAGGTGCCGAGCACCAGCCAGGTCACGACCAGCAATCCGAGCAGACCCTGCACCTGCTGGTCTTTGATCAGCGCCCGGCGGTTGCCACGCAGCGTGGCCACATACAGGGTGAACGGCAAGCTGCCGAGGATCATCACCACCACTGCAACCCAGTGCACTGCCGGTTGTTTCCAGTGCGCCAGGGACTCGTCGGAGGTGGAGAATCCGCCGGTGGAAATCGCCGACATCGCGTGGTTGATCGCATCGAACAAGCCCATGCCGGCCCACCAGAAGGCCAGGCTGCCGAGGATGGTGATGCCGACGTAGGCCGCCACGATCAGCCGCGCCACCATGTGCGAGCGGGGCATGACTTTTTCCGAGCGGTCCGAGGATTCGGTCTGGAACAGGCGCATGCCACCAATGCGCAGCAGCGGCAGGATCGCCACCGCCATGCCGATAAAGCCGATGCCGCCGAGCCAGTGCAGCAGCGAGCGCCATATCAAAATGCCTGGCGACATGTTGTCCAACCCGCTCAGCACCGTGGATCCGGTGGCGGTGATGCCGGACATGCTTTCGAAAAACGAGTCGGTGTAGCTGATGTGCTGGGTCAGCAAGAACGGCAGCGCAGCGAACACGCACACCACTACCCAACTCGTTACGGTAAGCAGGTACATGTCCCGCGGGCGCAGGTGCACATGCTCGGGGCGACCGGGGATGACCAGGGCCAGGCCGGCGACAAAGGTGATCAAGCTGGCCCACAGGAATGAGGGCAGATCGCGGGTGCGTTCGAAAATCACCAGCGTGGCCATGGGCACGACCATGGCGATCGCGAGGGTGATCAGGAAGATGCCGATGATGAAACCGATGATGCGGAGAGTCGGCAACGCCATGAAGTTCGCTCGGGATAGGGCAGAGGCGCCATTCTACCTGGGGTGCAGGGCATGTAAACCGGGCCTTGAAAGCGACGCAAATCAAATGTGGGAGGGGGGGTAAAAAAAAGGCGACCCGAAGGTCGCCTCATTCAACGCGGCACGGATCAGAACTCGTGATCAGCGTTATCCGGGTTCAGGTCGCTGATGCCCAGCTTGCCAGCAGCGGCTTCGATCGAACCGGTCTGCTTGACCAGCGAGGCAATCGCGTCACGCACAATCTGGTTGCCCGCCTCGTTACCGGCCGCGATCAGTTGGTCGTAGTGTTCACCCTTCGCGGCGTGATCAACCATGACCTGGATCTTCGCTTCGGTCGCTGCCAGGTCCGCTTTCAGTGCGGTATCGGCAGCCGGATCGGCCTTGGCCACCAGGGAGGACAGGCTGGCGCCGGTCATTTTGGTGCCGTCGACGCGGGTGTACTCGCCCAGGTAGACGTTGCGGATACCCTTGGCGTCGTAGAAGTGCGAGTAGTGGGTGTTGTCACTGAAGCAGTCCTGTTCGTCTTCCGGCGAGTTGGCTTCCAGGGAAACCTTCATGCGCTCACCGGCCAGTTCGCCCAGGGACAGGCTGCCCATGCCGAACAACATTTTGCGCAGGCCGTCGGTGGCAGGTTCTGCCTCCAGGGTGGCGCGGTAGTTGTCTTCGACGTTGGGTTTCCAGTTGCCGACCATTTCCTGCAGGTCGCTGACCAGCAGTTGGGTCACGGCGCTCAGGTAGGCACGGCGGCGCTCGTTGTGGCCGCCGGTTGCGCCGTCGCCGGTCAGGTAGTCCGACGCAGGACGGTTGCCGGCGCCTGGGCCGGTGCCGTTCAGGTCCTGGCCCCAGAGCAGGAATTCGATGGCGTGGTAGCCGGTGGCGACGTTGGCTTCGGAACCGCCCAGCTCATTGAGGCTGGCGAGTTTTTCCGGGGTGATGTCCTTGACGTCGACCTTGTCTTCGCCGATCTGAACTTCGGTGTTGGCGATGATGTTGGCGTTAGCGCCTGGGTTACCCAAGGCGTGCTCGTAGGATTTGTCGACGTAGTCGATCAGGCCTTCGTCCAAGGGCCAGGCGTTAACCTGACCTTCCCAGTCGTCAATGATGGTGTTGCCGAAGCGAAACACTTCGCTCTGCAGGTACGGCACACGAGCGGCAATCCAGGCGGTGCGTGCGGCTTTCAGGGTTTCGTCGTTCGGCTTGGCGAGGAACGCGTCGATCGCGGTTTGCAGGGTTTTCGCCGTGGACTCGGCATCGCTGTAGACCGCGAAGACCATGTCTGCGTAATGCGCGACCACGGCCTTGGCAGCGGCTTCGTCGACCTGGCCGGCAGGGGTGGCAGCCGCTGGAGCGGTAGTGCTGGCAGCCGGGGTCGGCGCCTGGTTGGCTGCGGCCTTGTCTTTACCTTCGCCGCAACCGGCGAGAGAAATGGCAATGGCCAGCAGACTGGCGGTGGCCAGGGGCATACGAATCATGGCGAACATCCTGCTTCGGTTGTTGATGGGCGCGCGGGGGTCGCGCAAAACTGCGACATAATGCGAAAGATTTGCATTTTGTGTAAAGGGTTATGCGCGGGAAATATTCAGTTTCGTTTTGCCCGATCAGAGAATCGCCGCGCTATTGCGCTCGGCCTGCTTCAAAAATGCCGCCAGCTCCCGCGCCGGCAAGGGTTTGCTGTAATAGTAGCCCTGACCTTCATGGCAGCCCTCGGAGATGATGTAAGCCTCCTGCTCTGCGGTTTCCACGCCTTCTGCGATGACCTGCATGCCCAGGCTTTTGCCCAGTTGGATAATCGCGCGAACGATGGTGGCGTCGTCATCGTCGTCCAGCAGGTCCTGGACGAAGCTCTTGTCGATCTTGATCTTATCCAGCGGCAGGCTTTTCAAATAACTCAAGGATGAGTAACCGGTGCCGAAGTCATCGATGGCGATCAACGCCCCGGAGCGGCGCAGGCTCAACAGGTGTTGGGCGGCGGTGCTGATGTCTTCCATCAGGCCGGTCTCGGTGACTTCCAGTTCCAGGCTGCGCGGCGGCAGGCGGTAGATCTGCATCAGGTTGTTGACCACCCGTGGCAACTCGGTGTGGTGCAACTGTACGGTGGACAGGTTGACCGCCATGCGCAGTTCGGTGAAGCCCTGGTCATGCCATTCACGCAGTTGTCGGCAGGCCTGGTCCAGTACCCACTCGCCAATCGGGATAATGGTGCCGTTCTGTTCGGCCAGCGGGATAAACAGGTCCGGCGGCACCAGGCCGTGTTCCGGGTGCTGCCAGCGGATCAGGGCTTCCACGCCCACCACGCGTTGGTCGCGATAGCTGATCTGCGGCTGATAGACCAGGTGAAACTGGCTGCGGCCCAGGGCGTCGCGCAGGTCTTTTTCCAGTTCACGGCGGCGGCGCATTTCGCTGTCGACGCTGGCGATATAGAACTGATAGCGGTTGCGTGAGCGGCTTTTGGCCAGGGTCATAGTCTGTTCGGCTTTTTGCAGCAGCTTCTCGGTGCTGTCGCCGTCTTCAGGAAACAAGGTGATGCCGATGGTGGCGCGCAGGCGAATTTCCTCGTGGTCGAGGGCGAACTCTGCCTCCAGGTCGTCGAGGATACTTTGCGCCAGTTCGGCCGCTTCGTAGGGCTGGTCGATATCGGCCTGTACCAGCGCGAATTGGTCGCCACCCAGGCGGGCGAGGGCGCCGAGGCGGCCGCTGTGGGCGCGCAGGCGGTCGGCCAGGGCCAGCAACAATTTGTCGCCGGCCTGGTAGGTGAACTGTTCGTTGACGCTTTTGAAGTCATCCAGCCCTACGCATAACACCGCTACGCGGCGCTGGCGGCGGCCAGCGTCGATGAGGATCTTGTCCAGTTGCTCCTGCAGTTTCTGCCGGTTTGGCAGGCCGGTGAGGAAATCGTATTGGGCCATGCGCAGCAGGCTGGATTCCGCCTCATGGCGCAGGTGCGTATTGCGCTCGATGGACTCCAGCAACTGGTTGGCGGTATTGATCCACAACCCCAGTTCGTTGCGCTCGTGGCCCTTGAGCTGCGGGATCTTGTGTTCGCTGGGGCGGTCCGGGTTGATCGAGGTCAGATGCTCGATAATCCGTGACAGCGGCTTGGTCAGCAGCCAGTGGTAGACCAGGTACAGCACCAGGCCCATGGCGAGGGCGCGCAGTACGCCGGAAATGAAGATGATCACCGAATTGACGATAAATCCCTGACCGTAGGTGGCGGTGTCGAGGGTGATACTCAGGTCGCCGTAATACTCGCTGTAGGGGCCTTTGCCGACCAATGCGGTGGTAAACGTGCGTTCCTGGCCAAGAATCAGGTCGGTCAGCCAGCGGCTGGGGGATTGCTGCAAGGTGCGGCTTTTCTCCGCCAGCATGGTTTCGTTGGGATGCCCGATGGATGCCATGCGCACCGCATCGTCCTGAAACAGCCCTTCGATCACCTGCATGCCCATTTCACGGTCCAGGCTGTAGACGGCCTGGGTCGAGGGGTCGCGAAACATGTCCAGAATGCGCTGGGCATCGCCAGCCACGGCCTGGCGTGTCTTGTAGGCATCGAAAACGATCTGCGCCACGCTCAGCGCCACGCCCACGATCAACGCCGACAGGAGCACAACCCGTAGCAACTTCACCGACAAGCTGTTCTTGAGTTCCAGCTTCAAAGGGGCATTCCTTGTCTCATGCGGGTGGCCTTCAATATGCCATGAGTATTGGCAATCTAGTGATGGCAGTCAAAGGGACATTGGGGCAAAAGCTCAATTGACGCTTTGGCTTGACCGGCATTGAGTCGCGCCAACGCAGGTCGGTACCTGGCAGGTGCGAATAAAGAGTGGGCGTACTGCGCAAATATTGACGGGAGCGAAGGCGGAGCAGGCCCCGCCTTCTGTCAGGAGGCGATATTAAAAATTAAACGGACCCAGCGGTTTTGGCACTTCTCCTGCGACCTTTTTGACGGCATCTGTTGTATCCATGACTTTGCTTGCCAGATCCGCTGCACCTTTTGCTATATCCATACCGGTACCAAAAAGCTTCGCTGCCATTGGAATTGCACTCAATAACGGAACCATCGTAATTCTCCACCTTTAGTTGAGAGGTTTATCCCTCCGGCAATTTGAGTGGGGAATTATTACCGTTGAGTTCCAATAGTCCGACTGCCTTGGGGACAGTACCCAAAAAAAGCCCGGCAATCGCCGGGCTCTTTCTACTGCAAGGGGGGCTTAGGCAGTGAAGGTCTTGCCTTCGAACTGCTCAGCCACGAACTTCCAGTTGACCAGGTTCCAGAACGCTTCCACATACTTTGGACGCACGTTGCGGTAGTCGATGTAGTAGGCGTGTTCCCACACGTCGCAGGTCAGCAGCGGGGTGTCGCCGCTGGTCAGCGGGTTGCCGGCGCCGATGGTGCTGGCCAGGGCCAGGGAACCGTCAGCCTTTTTCACCAGCCAGCCCCAACCGGAACCGAAGGTACCGACGGACGTCTTGGTGAATTCTTCCTTGAACTTGTCGAACGAACCGAACGCAGCGTTGATGGCTTCAGCCAGCGCGCCGGTCGGTTGGCCGCCGGCGTTTGGCGCCAGGCAGTTCCAGTAGAAGGTGTGGTTCCAGACCTGAGCGGCGTTGTTGAAGATGCCGCCCGAAGAGGATTTAACGATCTCTTCCAGGGTCTTGCCTTCGAACTCGGTGCCAGGCACCAGGTTGTTCAGGTTCACGACATAGGTGTTGTGGTGCTTGTCGTGGTGGAACTCCAAGGTTTCCTTGGAGATATGCGGCTGCAGGGCATCGTGTGCGTAGGGCAGCGGCGGCAATTCGAAAGCCATGATGATTCTCCTAATCAGGTCAGTTGCGGTGAGCGCAAGGCCGATCACGGGCGGCCAAACAAGCGCCGGGGAGTTTGTACTCTTTGCGGCGCAGGGGCAGGATCATAGCACCGGGGGTGCGGCAAAACCACGCAACAACTGTGTGGGATAGAGGTTCCAGAGCCTTTTGGAATAAGTTCACGGCGCGCTTATTAATTGATAGGCCACGCTGAACATCATCACCGCTACCAACAGGTCCAACAGGCGCCATGTCGTCGGGCGTGCCAGCCACGGCGCCAACCAGGCTGCGCCGAGTGCCAGGGTGGCGAACCACAGGAACGATGCACTCGCGGCCCCGGCCACGTAGGCGCCGGGTTCGGTCTGTTGCGCCCCCAGTGAGCCGATCAGCAGAACAGTGTCCAGGTACACATGAGGATTGAGCAACGTTACCGCCAATGCGCTGAGCAACACGGCGCGCAATGAACGGACCTTGAGGTTGCCTCCTTGCTCCAGGCTCTGTGTCGAAAACGCCCGGCGCAACGCCAGGGTGCCGTACCACAACAGGAACGCCGCGCCGCCCCAGCGGGCAATTGCCAGCAGCAACGGGTTTTGCGCCAGCACCGTGGCCAGGCCGAATACCCCGGCCGCCACGAGCAAGGCGTCACACACCACGCACAACGCCGCCACCGGCAGGTGATGTTCACGGCGCAGGCTTTGCGCCAATACAAAGGCGTTTTGCGTGCCGATGGCCATGATCAACCCCAGGGCCACCAATAGTCCGTTCAGATAACTTTGCCACATAACCATTACTCCGAAGTCGCTGCCAGTTGACGCAATACGTCCATGGCTCGCTGGGCGTCCGCGCGGCCAACGAACAGGTGGTCGTGGTAATAGCCGGCAATCACGTTGCAACTGATGCCGGCTTTGCTCAGTGCGCTGGCGAACGCCGCCGTCAAGCCCACGGCTTGCAGTGCCGAATGCACATTCAGGGTGATCCACGCCGCGATGTAGTCGAACGCCAGGCCAGCCTTCTCCGCCTGCTGCCTCTCCAGGATCAGCGTCAGCCCTTCCTGTTCGCGAAAGCTGCCGATCACCTCGCAATCGGTCGGGATGCGATTGTCAGGCAGGGTGCAGAACACGTAGTCACCTTCATTAAGCTGCGGGCTCATGCTGCGCAGCAGGGTTGCCAGGGCGGTTTCGCCAGCCATGCAAGGGATCCTTAATAAGAAGAGAGAAGCAAGGCTGGCTATTCTCACGGGCCAGGCTGTATAAGAAAAACCAATATTGCTGATCGCTCATTAGAGAAACTGATGTTCGACTATAAATTGCTTTCCGCCCTGGCGGCGGTGGTGGAACAGGCCGGCTTCGAGCGCGGTGCCCAGGTATTGGGCTTGTCGCAATCGGCGATTTCCCAGCGCATCAAACTGTTGGAAGCACGCATCGGCCAGCCGGTGCTGGTGCGGGTGACACCGCCGACGCCCACCGATATTGGTCGGCGGCTGCTTAACCATGTGCAGCAGGTGCGGTTGCTGGAGCGCGACCTGCAAAGCCAGGTGCCGGCGTTGGATGACGAAGGCATGCCCGAGCGCCTGCGCATCGCCCTGAATGCCGACAGCCTGGCCACTTGGTGGGCCGAGGCGGTCAGTGATTTTTGTGCCGAGCAGCATCTGCTCCTGGACCTTGTCGTAGAGGACCAGACGGTGGGCCTCAAGCGCATGCGCGCCGGTGAGGTGGCCGCCTGTATTTGTGCCAGCGAACGCCCGGTGGCCGGCGCTCGCAGCCTGTTGCTGGGGGCCATGCGTTATCGGGCGCTGGCCAGCCCAGCCTTTATTGCCCGGCATTTCCCCCAAGGCGTGCGCGCCGATCAACTGGCGCGCACACCGGCACTGGTGTTTGGCCCGGATGATTTCCTGCAGCATCGCTACTTGGCGTCCCTGGGCGTGGACGGAGGTTTCGAACACCATTTATGCCCATCGTCCGAAGGCTTTATCCGCCTGGCGGAGGCTGGGCTCGGGTGGGGGCTGGTGCCTGAATTGCAGGTGCGCGACCAGTTGGAAACGGGCGTGCTGGTCGAGTTATTGCCAGATAAGCCCATCGATGTGCCGTTGTACTGGCATCATTGGCGCAGCGGTGGGCAGCTGTTGGGCCTGTTGACCAACCATCTGGCCCAGGCCTGTGGACAATGGTTGGTGCCGTTGGACTGACGGCGGTCGTCAAGGCAACAGCGATGAAAAATGAAAGAACACGGGGTAATACATGAAGATTCTGGTCACCGGCGCAAGCGGCTTCATCGGCGGGCGCTTTGCGCGCTTCGCCCTGGAGCAGGGGCTCGACGTACGGGTCAACGGGCGACGCGCCGAAGGGGTGGAGCACTTGGTCCGGCGCGGTGCCGAGTTTATCCAGGGTGATCTGAATGATGCCAACCTGGTGCGCGACCTGTGCCGCGATGTCGAAGCCGTGGTGCATTGCGCCGGTGCTGTTGGGCTGTGGGGGAAGTATCAGGACTTCCATCAAGGCAACGTGCTGGTGACTGAAAACGTTGTCGAAGCCTGCCTCAAGCAGCGCGTTGGCCGTCTGGTCCACCTGTCGTCGCCGTCGATCTACTTTGACGGGCGCGATCACTTCGGGCTGACGGAAGAGCAAGTCCCTAAGCGTTTCAAACACCCTTACGCCGCCACGAAGTACCTGGCCGAGCAGAAGGTGTTCGGCGCCCAGGAGTTCGGCCTGGAAGTGCTGGCCCTGCGCCCGCGTTTTGTGACCGGCGCCGGGGACATGAGCATTTTCCCGCGCCTGTTGAAAATGCAGCGCAAAAACCGTCTGGCCATCGTCGGCGATGGCCTGAACAAGGTGGATTTCACCAGCATTCACAACCTTAACGAAGCCTTGCTCAGCAGTTTGCTGGCCCCAGGGTCTGCGCTGGGCAAGGCCTATAACATCAGCAACGGCGCGCCGGTGCCGGTGTGGGATGTGGTGAACTACGTGATGCGCCAGATGGAGCTGCCCCAGGTCACCCGGTATCGGTCCTACGCCTTGTCCTACAGCGTGGCGGCATTGAACGAGGCAGTCTGTGCCCTGTGGCCGGGACGACCGGAGCCGTCGTTGTCGCGGCTGGGGATGCAGGTTATGAACAAAGATTTCACCCTCGACATCAGCCGAGCCAGGCATTATCTGGATTACGAGCCTAAAGTCAGCCTGTGGACCGCCCTCGACGAGTTTTGCAGTTGGTGGAAGGCCCAGGATCCCGGGCTCAAGTAAGGTCACAACAGGCAACACATCGGGAACCGAATTCCAGGTTCCGGGTCGATCAGTGCGGCGGGGTTGCGGTTTATACTCCCGCCGCTCGGCTTTGCAGCCAGCTAACTCACCGATTCAGGGTTGATTCATGCGTAACGATGCTAAAGACGATTTCGACAACGTTCCCAGCCTGCGGGCTGATCACGGGGATGACGATGATTTCGAGCCTTCCCCAGCCACTTCCGTACGTTCGCGCACGACGCCTGTGGTCAAGGTCAAGGGGCCCAGCACCGGCCCGCTGTGGGCATTGATCGGCGCACTGCTGATCGCGTTTACCGGCCTGGCCTGGTGGAGCTTCCAGCAGATCTCGCTGATGGGCCAGCAGTTGGTCGCCACCCAGGAAAGTTTTGCGCGCATCAGCGAAGAAGCGGCGGGGCGCCTGCAGGACATTTCCGGCAAGGTCGTCGCCAGTGAAGCCAGCGTGAACAACGGCAGCGAAGCGCTGAAACTGCAGATCAAACAGCTCGAAAGTCAGTTGCTGGAGCAGGGTAAACAGCAGCTCGGCGTTGCTGGCCAGGCCACCGAGCTGGACACGCGGCTGGCGAAAATGACCGCCAGCACCACTGAGCTGTCGAGCGCCAATGCCAAGCTGCAAGGCCAGGTGCAAGCCTTGACCGATGCCGTGGCGAGCCTGAAGGCGGCGCAGGGTGATGCCGGCAAGCACGATGCCGAGATAAAGGAATTGGTCGCAGATGTTGCCGCCTTGAAAAAACAAGGTAACCCGAGCGCGGCCATAGCCCGTCTTGAGCAGGATCTGGTGGTACTCAAAAGCGCCCAGGACAGCCAGCCGGCCAACAGCGATGCGCCGACGAATAAAGAGTTCGACGTGTTTCGCATCCAGACCACCCGCAATATCACCACCTTGCAAAGCCAGGTGCAGAACCTGAACCAGCGCCTGAATGCGCCTGCGGCCGTCACGCCGCTCGGCCAGTAATATCGGGCTTGTGGCAAGCTTGCTCGCCACAGGCCGCCTAAGCGGCTTGAATGTCACCGTCTGGTGACATTTCCCATCCCCTTCGTTACTTGCCCCCACCTCACCCTTGTTTAGACTCCGGGTCATCCCACAAAAAATAATAAGGGCCACCCATGACCACGCAACCACTGCCTGCCAGCAGTTGGCTGAATGCACCTGCCCATCACGCTTGGCTCGCCGCCGAAGGCCAGCGCCTGCTGGCATTCGCCAAGGCCTCTTGTCTGCCTGAGGGTTTTGGCAATCTCGACGACAAAGGCCAATTGCCGGCCGATGCCCACGCCGAAACCATGAATACCGCACGCATGACCCACAGCTTCGCCATGGCCCATGCCATGGGGTTGCCGGGTTATGCCGACCTGGTGGCGCACGGTGTTGCGGCCCTGAGCGGGCCTTTGCGCGACAGCGAACACGGCGGCTGGTTTGCCACGCCCCAGGCCCTGGATGGCAACACCGGCAAGGCTGCCTACCTGCACGCCTTTGTCGCCCTGGCGGCCAGCTCAGCGGTGGTGGCGGGCGCGCCCGGGGCACAAAACCTGCTCAACGACGCTATCCATATCATCGACCAGTTCTTCTGGAGCGAAGAGGGAGGCGTGATGCTCGAATCGTTTGCCCGGGACTGGAGCGGCGTTGAAGCCTATCGCGGCGCCAACAGCAACATGCACGCCACCGAAGCCTTCCTGGCCCTGGCCGATGTCACCGCTGACACACGTTGGCTGGACCGCGCCCTGCGCATCGTCGAGCGGGTGATTCATACCCACGCCGCCGCCAATCAGTTCATGGTGATCGAGCATTTCGACGCTCAGTGGAAATCCCTGCTCGATTACAACGAAGACAACCCCGCCGACGGCTTCCGCCCCTATGGCATCACCCCCGGCCACGGTTTTGAGTGGGCGCGGCTGGTGCTGCACCTGGAAGCGGCACGCCAGCAGGCCGGGCTGGCCACGCCGGATTGGCTGGTGAGCGACGCCAAGGGCCTGTTCGCCAGCGCCTGCGAATATGCCTGGGCCGTGGATGGCGCTCCCGGCATCGTCTACACCCTGGACTGGAACCAGCGCCCGGTCGTGCGTGAGCGTCTGCACTGGACCCACGCTGAAGCCAGCGCTGCTGCCCAGGCCTTGCTTAAACGCACGGGTGAGTTGCATTACGAAACCTGGTACCGGCGTTTCTGGGAGTTTTGCGACACCCATTTCATCGACCGTATCCACGGCAGCTGGCACCACGAACTCAGCCCGCACAACCAGCCCAGCAGCAACATCTGGGGCGGCAAACCGGACCTGTACCATGCCTGGCAAGCGGTAGTGCTGCCTGCACTGCCTTTGGCGCCAAGCATGGCCAGCGCTTTAAGTGCTGGGGGTTATGTCACCAAGTGGTGACATTTGTGCATCCCTTTGTTACCTGCGCTCGAAAAAACCATGTTTAAACTCCGTGCAGCGCAAGCTCTAGACTTGCATGCATAACAACAAGAAAAGGTATTCAGATGAACGCGATTAATCGCCTCGCCGTAGCTATTTCCGTTGCCTCGTTGTTTCCCCTCAGTGTATTTGCCGCCGACTCCAAAGGTACGGTTGAAGTTGTGCATTGGTGGACCTCGGGTGGCGAAAAAGCGGCTGTAGATGTCCTGAAGGCCCAAGTAGAGAAAGACGGCTTTACCTGGAAAGACGGTGCCGTCGCAGGTGGTGGTGGCGCCACGGCCATGACCGTGCTGAAAAGCCGCGCGGTTGCCGGCAACCCGCCAGGCGTTGCCCAGATCAAAGGCCCTGACATCCAGGAATGGGCGTCCACCGGCCTGCTTGACACCGACGTCCTCAAAGACGTGGCCAAGGCAGAAAAATGGGACTCCCTGCTCGACAAGAAAGTCTCCGACACCGTGAAGTTCGACGGTGACTACGTCGCCGTACCGGTCAACATCCACCGCGTGAACTGGCTGTGGATCAACCCGGAAGTCTTCAAGAAAGCCGGTATCACCAAGAACCCAACCACCCTCGAAGAATTCTACGCAGCCGGCGACAAGCTCAAGGCCGCGGGCTTCATTCCGCTCGCCCACGGTGGCCAGCCTTGGCAGGACAGCACCGTCTTCGAAGCGGTCGTCCTGTCGGTAATGGGCGCCGATGGCTACAAGAAAGCCCTGGTCGACCTGGATAACGCTGCGCTGACCGGCCCTGAAATGGTCAAGTCCCTGACCGAGCTGAAGAAAGTTGCGACCTATATGGACGTCGACGGCAAAGGCCAGGACTGGAACCTCGAAGCCGGCAAGGTCATCAACGGCAAGGCCGGCATGCAGATCATGGGTGACTGGGCCAAATCCGAATGGACCGCCGCCAAGAAAGTCGCCGGCAAAGACTACGAGTGCGTAGCCTTCCCGGGCACCGACAAAGCCTTCACCTACAACATCGACTCCCTGGCGGTGTTCAAGCAGAAAGACAAAGGCACTGCCGCTGGCCAGCAGGACATCGCCAAAGTCGTGCTGGGTGAAAACTTCCAGAAAGTCTTCAGCATCAACAAGGGCTCGATCCCGGTTCGTACCGACATGCTCAATGAAATGGACAAGCTCGGCTTCGACTCCTGCGCCCAGACTGCGGCCAAGGACTTCCTGGCTGACGCCAAGAGCGGCGGCCTGCAGCCAAGCATGGCACACAACATGGCCACTACCCTGGCCGTGCAAGGCGCGTTCTTTGATGTCGTGACCAACTACATCAACGACCCGAAAGCCGACCCGGCCGACACCGCCAAGAAACTCGGCGCTGCGATCAAGTCTGCCAAGTAACGGTTGACCTTGTGAGGGGGCCCCCTGACCCCTCACAAGGCGTGCTTCTGTAGTCCTTTTTCCCTGTATTGGATTTTCCCATGAGTTCTGTTGCTGTGTTCAGCAAAGCCTCGCCGTTCGATGCACTGCAGCGCTGGCTACCCAAACTGGTGCTGGCGCCCAGCATGTTCATCGTGTTGGTGGGCTTCTACGGTTACATCCTGTGGACGTTTGTGCTCTCGTTCACCACGTCTACGTTCCTGCCGAGCTACAAATGGGCGGGTCTTGCGCAATACGAACGGTTGTTCGACAACGACCGCTGGTGGGTGGCGAGCAAGAACCTGGCGCTTTTCGGCGGGATGTTTATCGGCATCACCTTGGTGATCGGCGTGACCCTGGCGATTTTCCTCGACCAGAAAATCCGCCGCGAAGGTTTTATCCGCACCATTTACCTGTACCCGATGGCGCTCTCGATGATCGTCACCGGTACCGCCTGGAAATGGCTGCTCAACCCGGGCATGGGCCTGGACAAACTCCTGCGTGACTGGGGCTGGGAAGGCTTCCGTCTCGACTGGCTGATCGACCCGGACCGCGTGGTCTATTGCCTGGTGATTGCTGCTGTGTGGCAAGCCTCCGGTTTCATCATGGCGATGTTCCTCGCCGGCCTGCGTGGCGTTGATCAGTCGATCATCCGTGCCGCCCAGATCGACGGCGCAAGCCTGCCGCGCATCTACTGGAGCGTGGTGCTGCCCAGCCTGCGTCCGGTGTTTTTCAGTGCGGTGATGATCCTGGCGCACATTGCGATCAAGAGCTTCGACCTGGTGGCGGCCATGACGGCTGGTGGCCCGGGCTACTCGTCCGACCTGCCCGCGATGTTCATGTACTCGTTCACCTTCAGCCGTGGCCAGATGGGCATGGGCTCGGCCAGTGCAATCCTGATGCTCGGTGCGATCCTCGCGATCATCGTGCCTTACCTCTACTCCGAGCTGAGGACCAAGCGTAATGACTAGTCTCGCTGCCAAACCTGCCATCAGCCTGAGCCGCATCGCGATCTACGCGGTGTTGATCCTGGCTGTGTTGCTGTACCTGGTACCGCTGGTGGTGATGCTGCTCACCAGCTTCAAGACCCCGGAAGACATCAGCACCGGCAACCTGCTGAGCTGGCCCACCGTGGTCAGCGGCATCGGCTGGGTCAAGGCCTGGGCCACGGTGGATGGCTACTTCTGGAACTCGATCAAGATCACCGTGCCGGCCGTGCTGATTTCCACCGCCATCGGCGCGTTGAACGGCTATGTGCTGTCGTTCTGGCGCTTCCGTGGTTCGCAGTTGTTTTTCGGCCTGCTGTTGTTCGGCTGCTTCCTGCCGTTCCAGACCGTGCTGCTGCCGGCGTCGTTCACCCTCGGCAAGATGGGCCTGGCGAGCACCACCACTGGCCTGGTGTTTGTGCACGTTGTGTACGGCCTGGCGTTCACCACGCTGTTCTTCCGTAACTACTACGTGAGCATTCCGGATGCGCTGATCAAGGCGGCACGCCTGGATGGTGCCGGTTTCTTCACGATCTTCCGTCAGATCATTCTGCCGATGTCCACCCCGATCATCATGGTCTGCCTGATCTGGCAGTTCACCCAGATCTGGAACGACTTCCTGTTCGGTGTGGTGTTCTCCAGTGGCGACTCCCAGCCCATCACGGTGGCGCTGAACAACCTGGTCAACACCAGCACCGGGGCCAAGGAATATAACGTGGATATGGCGGCGGCGATGATCGCCGGGCTGCCGACCCTGCTGGTCTATGTGATCGCAGGCAAGTATTTCGTGCGCGGCCTGACGGCCGGCGCGGTCAAGGGGTAATCATGGCTACGCTTGAACTTCGCAATGTAAACAAGACCTATGGCGCCGGCCTGCCCGACACCTTGAAGAACATCGAACTGTCGATCAAGGAAGGTGAGTTCCTGATCCTGGTCGGCCCTTCGGGTTGCGGTAAGTCCACGCTGATGAACTGCATCGCGGGCCTGGAGACCATCACCGGCGGCGCAATCATGATCGGCGACCAGGACGTCAGCGGCATGAGCCCCAAGGACCGTGACATCGCCATGGTGTTCCAGTCCTATGCGCTGTACCCGACCATGAGCGTGCGCGAGAACATCGAGTTCGGCCTCAAGATCCGCAAGATGCCCCAGGCCGACATCGACGCCGAAGTTGCGCGCGTGGCCAAGCTGCTGCAGATCGAACACCTGCTCAACCGCAAGCCAGGCCAGCTCTCCGGTGGCCAGCAACAGCGTGTGGCCATGGGCCGGGCCCTGGCGCGTCGGCCGAAGATCTATCTGTTCGACGAACCGCTGTCTAACCTCGACGCCAAGCTGCGCGTCGAGATGCGTACCGAAATGAAACTGATGCACCAGCGCCTGAAAACCACCACCGTCTACGTGACCCACGACCAGATCGAAGCGATGACCCTGGGCGACAAGGTGGCGGTGATGAAGGACGGCATCATCCAGCAGTTCGGCACGCCGAAAGAGATTTACAACAACCCGGCCAACCAGTTCGTGGCGAGCTTCATCGGTTCGCCGCCGATGAACTTCGTGCCCCTGCGCCTGCAACGCAAGGACGGCCGCCTGGTAGCCCTGCTCGACAGCGGTCAGGCCCGTTGCGAACTGCCGCTGGCGATGAACGACGCCGGCCTGGAAGACCGCGATGTAATCCTCGGCCTGCGCCCGGAGCAAATCATGCTGGCGGCGGGTGAGGGCAATGGTTCGTCGAGTATTCGTGCCGAAGTCCAGGTCACCGAACCCACCGGCCCGGACACCCTGGTATTCGTGCAACTGAATGACACCAAGGTCTGCTGCCGCCTGGCGCCCGATGTGGCACCGCAGGTGGGCGAGACCCTGACGCTGCAATTCGATCCGGCCAAGGTGTTGCTGTTCGACGCCAAGACGGGCGAGCGCCTGGGCACTGCTGCTTCAGTGCCAACGCAAGGGCATGCCGATAACGTGGCTCAGTTCAAGGGCCGCTGAACACTGTAGGAGCGAGCTTGCTCGCGAAGGTCGTCAACGATAACGCGGGCATCCTGGATAAACGCGTTGACCTTGAGTTTTTCGCCAGCAAGCTCGCTCCTACAGGTGTAGGGCGAACGAGATAAGTAGTTGTTTTAATTAAAAAATGTAACCCGCGTTAGATAAAAACAGTTTAATAACAATAAAGACGAGGATGTAGGGATGAAAAAGCAACACAACAACACCCGGCTGATCTGCCAACTGTCAGCAGCAGCAGCCCTTGTACTGTCCGCCAATGCGATGGCGGCCGATGCATTCAGTGCCGATTCCAAGTGGATGACCGGCGATTGGGGCGGTGAGCGTACCAAGCTGATCGAGCAAGGTATCGACATCAAGGCTGACTACGTAGGGGAAATGGGCGCCAACCTGCGCGGCGGCTACAACAACGACAGAACCGGCCGTTACTCCGACCAGTTCGGGTTGGGCGTAGCGCTGGACCTGCAAAAGCTGTGGGGCTGGGATAACACCCAGGCCAAGATCCAACTGACTAACCGTAATGGCCAGAACATCTCCAACGACCGCATTGGCGACCCGCGTGCCGGCACGCTGAGTTCGTCCATGGAAGTCTACGGTCGCGGCCACATGGTCCGTCTGACCCAGTTCTGGATTCAGCACCAGATGTTCGACAACAAGCTGGACGTGAAGCTCGGCTACTTCGGTGAAGGCGAAGACTTCAACACCTTCCCGTGCGACTTCCAGAACCTGTCGTTCTGTGGCTCCCAGGTCGGTAACTATGTAAACACCTGGTACAACTGGCCGGTCAGCCAGGCCGCGATCCGCGTGAAGTACAACATCACGCCTGAGCTGTATGCGCAGATCGGTGCGTACAACCAGAATCCATCGCAGTTGGAGCACGGCAACGGCTTCAAACTCAGCGGCAGCGGCACCAAGGGCACCGTGATTCCGGTTGAGTTGGTCTGGTCGCCGAAGGTTAATAACCTGCCGGGCGAATACCGTGTGGGTTACTACAAGAGCGCCGCCGACGCTGCTGACGTTCGTGAAGACGTCAATGGCAACGATGCTGCCACCACGGGCGCGGCCTACCGTACCCACAGCAGCAAAAAAGGCTACTGGTTCGTTGCCCAACAGCAACTCACCAGCCATAACGGCGACGCTTCCCGTGGCTTGAACATCGCTGCCAACGCGACCTTCCACGATAAGGAAACCAACCTGGTCGACAACTATCAGTCGATCATGCTGGTGTACAAGGGCCCATTCGACGCGCGTCCAAAAGATGACGTCGGCATTGGCGCTGCGCGTCTGCACGTCAACGATGACGTGAAGAAAAACGCCGAACTGCTTAACGTCGCGAATGGCGTGGCCGACTACGACAACCCGCTGTTCTCGCCGATCCGCGAAACCGAGTACAACTTCGAAATCAACTACGGCTTCCACGTCACCAACTGGCTGACCGTGCGTCCCAACCTGCAATACGTTGTCCAACCGGGCGGCGTGGATAAAGTCGACAACGCGCTGGTGGCGGGCCTGAAAATTCAGTCTACGTTCTAACGCTGTTGCGATAAGCTCCTTCTCTCTGTGCGCATTTTGCGGATAGCCATGGCTATCCGCTTTTTTTTGGGTGGCACTGTGACGATATTCAGGACCGTGGCACATGCATGAGCAACCGCTGCAACGCTTTTTCAAATCCCTGCGCGAGCGTCCGGTGTTCGCCTGGGAGCGCTTTCAGATGCGCGACGTGTTGGTGATCGACCATCCGCTGTGCCAGGCGGTGTTCAGTCGCCAGGGCGCGCAACTGTTGCATTTCCAACCCCGTGGCCAGAAACCCTGGCTGTGGTGCGCGGCCAAGTGGCCGCAAGTCGGCGCCATCCGTGGCGGCGTGCCGGTGTGCTGGCCGTGGTATGGCCGCCATCCGAGCGAAAACGCGTGGCCGTCCCATGGTTGGGCGCGGTTGATCGACTGGAAACTGCTCGACAGCAGCACCGACGACGACGGCGTGCGCCTGCACTGGCAATTGCAGCTGTGCGATTGGCAGGTCGACCTGCACGCGCACCTGGGCGATACCCTGGAGCTGCGCCTGAGCACCGAGCATCAGGACGAGTTGCCGTGCCAATTGAGCCACGCTTTGCACGCCTACTGGCGTATTGGTCACGTCGATGAGATAGCGCTGTCTGGGCTCGACGGCGCGCACGGTTACGACCAGCTCAATCGCCAGGCGTGCCAGCAAGAAGGCGAGTTGCGCGTCGACGGCGGGTGCCAGCGGGTGTTCCAGCACGACGGCGAACTACAGCTTAAGGATCATGCCTGGCAGCGCGAACTGTGCATCGACACCGGCGACAGCGCCGACACCGTGGTATGGCATCCCGGCAGCCGGCCGCTGCTGGGGGTGAGCTTTAACGAGGCGTCGGGGTTTGTGTGTGTCGAGTCGGCGATGGCCGGGGCGAGTCTGGCGCCGGGGGAGAGGGCGCATCTCAGTTTGCAGGCGCGGGCTGGGGTTTAGCGGTGTGGTTGATGGCCTCATCGGGGGCTTGCCGCCGATGAGGCCAGTGAAGCCAACACACAGGCTGGCTTAGTTAAACTCATCCCCAACCGGATACCGGCTGTCATTCAAACTCTCTTTGATCTTGCGCAGATGCGGCTGGAAATCTACCCCACGGCGCAAAGTCATGCCGGTCGCCAACACATCCAGCACCGTCAATTGGATGATCCGCGAGGTCATCGGCATATAGATGTCGGTGTCTTCCGGCAGCGGAATATTCAGGCTTACGGTACTGGCCTTGGCCAACGGCGAGTTCTCGGCGGTTACGCCCAGCACTGACGCACCGTTTTCCCGGGCGATACGCGCCACTTCCACCAGTTCGCGGGTGCGACCGGTGTAGGAAATGATCACGAACAGCTCGCCCGTGTGGGCCACCGAGGCGATCATGCGTTGCATCAGCACGTCGGCGTGGGCGGTGACCGCCAGGTTGAAGCGGAAAAACTTGTGCAGCGCGTCCATGGCCACCGGCGCCGAAGCACCGAGGCCGAAGAAGTGGATCTGCCGCGCCTGGATCAACAGGTCCACGGCCTTGCTGATCAGGGCCGGGTCCAGGGCCTGGCAGGCGCTGTCCAGGGAGGCGATGGCGCTGCCAAAGATCTTCTGGGTGTAGGCCTCAGGGTTATCATCGGCCTCCACGGCGCGGCTGACGTACGCTGCGCCACTGGCCAGGCTTTGCGCCAACTGCAATTTAAGTTCAGGGTAACCGCTGACGCCGAACGAACGGCAGAAACGGTTGACCGTCGGTTCACTGACCGAGGCGGCTTGGGCGAGGGCTGCGATGGAGAAGCGGGTCGCCTGCTGCGGGTTGAGCAGGATGACCTCGGCCACTTTTTTCTCAGCCTTGTTCAATTCTTCGAGGCGGTTCCGGATCTGTTCCAGAAGATTTCGCACGCGGTCCATTCAGTCTTTCCTTCGGGCGACGATGCAAATAAAGGGCGGCAACCAATCGACGAGTGGCCCTTTGCGGTGGCCTATCCTACTGAGGGTAGCTGAACACCACCACTCGGAATGCGTATTTCGGGAAAATGTTGTGGTTATTACTACATTTTTCCTTGAGTGATGCCTTGAAAAAAGGTATTTGTAGCTTAACTTGATAAAAGAACAAACATCATGCCTTCGATAACCGTAGAACCCTGCACCTTTGCCCTGTTTGGCGCCTTGGGTGATCTGGCGCTGCGCAAGTTATTTCCTGCCCTCTATCAACTCGATGGCGCCGGGCTCCTGCACGACGACACCCGCATCCTGGCCCTGGCCCGTGAAGCCGGTTCCGAGCAGCAACACCTGGCCCATATCGAAAAAGAATTGCGTAAATACGTCGACAAGGAACTGGACGAGAGCATCGCCCAGCGTTTCCTGGCGCGCCTGACCTATGTCCATGTCGACTTCATGAAAGCCGACGACTACGTGGCCCTGGCTGAACTGGCCGGCACCGAACAGCGCCTGATCGCCTACTTCGCCACGCCTGCGGCGGTGTACGGCGCAATCTGCGAGAACCTGTCCAAGGTCGGCCTGGCGGAAAACACCCGCGTCGTGCTGGAGAAACCCATCGGTTCGGACCTGGAATCCTCGCGCAAGGTCAACGACGCCGTGGCGCAGTTTTTCCCGGAAAACCGCACTTACCGCATCGACCACTACCTGGGCAAAGAGACCGTCCAAAACCTGATCGCCCTGCGTTTCGCCAACAGCCTGTTCGAAACCCAGTGGAACCAGAACTACATCTCCCACGTGGAAATTACCGTGGCCGAGCAGGTCGGTATCGAAGGCCGTTGGGGCTATTTCGACAAGGCCGGCCAGCTGCGCGACATGATCCAGAACCACTTGCTGCAGCTGTTGTGCCTGATCGCCATGGACCCGCCGGCCGACCTGTCCGCCGACAGCATCCGTGACGAGAAGGTCAAGGTGCTCAAGGCCCTGGCGCCGATCAGCCCGGATGGCCTTACCACTCAGGTGGTGCGTGGCCAGTACATCGCCGGCTACAGCGCTGGCAAGCCGGTGCCGGGTTACCTGGAAGAAGAGAATTCCAACACCCAGAGCGACACCGAAACCTTCGTCGCGCTGCGGGCCGATATCCGTAACTGGCGTTGGGCCGGGGTGCCGTTCTACCTGCGCACTGGCAAGCGTATGCCGCAGAAGCTTTCGCAGATCGTCATCCACTTCAAGGAACCGTCTCATTACATCTTCGCCCCCGAGCAGCGTTTGCAGATCAGCAACAAGTTGATCATCCGCCTGCAGCCGGACGAAGGTATTTCCTTGCGCGTGATGACCAAGGAGCAGGGCCTGGACAAGGGCATGCAACTGCGCAGCGGACCTCTGCAACTGAATTTTTCCGACACCTATCGCAGCGCACGCATCCCCGATGCCTACGAGCGGTTGTTGCTGGAAGTGATGCGCGGCAATCAGAACCTGTTTGTTCGCAAAGATGAAATCGAAGCCGCGTGGAAGTGGTGTGACCAGTTGATCGCCGGGTGGAAAAAATCCGGTGATGCGCCCAAGCCGTATGCGGCGGGGTCCTGGGGGCCGATGAGCTCGATTGCACTGATCACGCGGGATGGGAGGTCTTGGTATGGCGATATCTGAATTGAAACTGCCTCGGGGCGTGACTGCCCACGAGTACCGCACGCCTGTGCTGCTGGCGGACGGCCTGGCCAATGACGTGGCTGAACAACTGCGCGCGGCCATCAGTGCCCGTGGCGAGGCAACCCTGGTGGTGTCCGGTGGCCGCAGCCCCGTGGCGTTTTTCCAGAACCTGGCCAAGCAAGGCCTGGACTGGTCAAAAGTCACCATCACCCTCGCCGATGAGCGCTGGGTGCCGGTTGAACACGCCGACAGCAATGCCGGCCTGCTAAAGCAGCACTTGTTGCAAGGCCCGGCGGCCAAGGCCAAGTTTCTCAGCCTGTACAGCGCTGCGGCCAATCTTGATGACGCTGCCGAGCAGGCTGATCGCCTGCTGGCGGAGTTGCCAGCCATTGATGTGCTGGTGCTGGGCATGGGCGATGACGGCCACACCGCATCGCTGTTTCCCGACAGCCCGAACCTCAACGAAGCCCTGCAGGCCGACGGTACCCGCCGTTGCTGGCCAATGCTGGCGCCGACCGTGCCGCACCAGCGCCTGACCATGAGTCGCGCGTTGCTGGCCACGGCCCACTACACCGTGCTGTCGATTTCCGGCAGTTCGAAGTTGACTACCTTGAGCGCCGCGCTGGCCAGTGACGACGTTGCTGCCATGCCGATTCGCGCGTTTTTGCAACCTACTTTAGAGATTTACTGGTGCCCATGAGCCAAGGATCAGCCGCTATGAAAAGCCCTCAACCGACCGTGTCCATGGCGGATAAAGTTGCCCTGATCGACAGCCTCTGCGCCAAGGCGCGGATCCTGCCGGTGATCACCATCGCCCGCGAACAGGACATCCTGCCGCTGGCCGATGCCCTGGCAGCCGGTGGTCTGACCGCATTGGAAGTGACCCTGCGTTCCGAGTTCGGCCTCAAGGCCATTCAGGTCCTGCGCGAGCAGCGTCCTGAACTGTGCACCGGCGCCGGTACCGTACTCGACCGCCACATGCTTGAAGCGGCGGAAGTGGCTGGTTCGCAATTTATCGTTACTCCCGGCATTACCCGCGACCTGCTGGAAGCCTCGGTGCACAGCCCGATTCCTTTACTGCCAGGCATCAGCAACGCCTCCGGCATCATGGAAGGCTATGGCCTGGGCTACCGCCGCTTCAAGCTGTTCCCGGCCGAAGTCAGCGGTGGCGTTGCTGCGATCAAGGCCCTGGGCGGCCCGTTCGGCGAAGTGAAGTTCTGCCCGACCGGCGGCGTCGGTCCGGCCAACATCAAGAGCTACATGGCGTTGAAAAACGTGATGTGCGTGGGCGGCAGCTGGATGCTCGACCCTGAGTGGATCAAGAACGGCGACTGGGCCCGCATCCAGGAAGTGACCGCGCAGGCGTTGGCGCTGCTGGATTGATCTGATTTATCGAATCGTTGTTGCTGTGCTTAACGGCATTTTTGCGGTGCACTTGGTCGGTGTACCGCTTTTTTTTGCCTAAAAAACTTCCCCGCCCCCCGGGCCGCTGAGCGCCAGTTCGGTAATGGCGTTGACCAGGACATTGATGTCCGCCGCTGACGTCACCAACCCCGGCGTCACGCGGATACAGGTACCAAACGCAGCACCTGTGCGCGTGGTGGTAAATAGGCTGTAGTCCCTGAGCATGCGATCCACCATCACCTGCTGGTCCCGCCCGCTGAACTTGAACGCCGTAATCCCGCAATACAGCCGTGGATCATCCGGTGTCAGCACCTCGATCCCCGGTAATGCCCGCACCTGTTTTACCCACACGTCGCGCAAGTGGTTCACCCGCGCGCCCTTGGCCGCCGCGCCGCCCATAGCGCGATGTTCCTGCAGTACCAGTGGCAAGGTCATCAGTGCCGGAAAGTTGGGTGTGCTGTACGACGTACGCGCACGCACGTCGGTGGCGGGGTAGTGGAACTCGCCCATGTCCGGGTCAATGTCAGCCAGGCGCTCGGGGGCGATATAGAGAAACCCCAGGGTCAGCGGCGCGCCGATCCATTTGTGCAGGTTGAATCCGGCGAAGGCAATGCCCAGTTCGGCCAGGTTGAACTCGATTTGGCCGAGCGCGTGGGCGCCGTCGAGGATCACGTCGATGGCACGTTCACGCGCAGCCTGGGCGATGGCTTCAACAGGCATCACCAGGCCGGTGCGATGGGTTACATGGGTGAGTGCCATCAGCTTGAGGCGCGGGTAGCGGGCGAACGCATCGCGATAGGTCTGCAGCAGGCTGTCGAAACTGGCCGGGTGCTTGTGGGACAACTCCACGACCTCCACCCCGCGAACCCCTGCCAACCAGCGCATCGCACCTTTGACGGTGTCGTACTCCAGGTCGCTGATCAGCACCTGATCGCCGGGTTGCAGGCGGTTGTAGTTGCGGATCAGCGATTGCAAGGCTTCGGTGGCGTTGCGGGTGAAGGCGACGGCCTCGGGGTCGACATCGATCAGCCCGGCCAGTTGGCGACGGATCTTGACGTTTTCACCTTGCTCGAAGCGTTGGCGCACATACAGCGAGTTGCTGCGGTTGATAAACGCCACGTGCTCCAGGTACTGCGCCTGCACCTCGCGGCTCATGCGCCCGAAGTAGCCGTTCTCCAGGTTGATCGGGCCGGGCTCCAGCGCATAACGCTGGGCGATGGCCTGCCAGTGTAGTTCGTTATCAGCATTCCTTGGCATGGCGCGTCTCTTAATGGCGGGGGGCGGGTTTACCGTGTTTAACGCGCAGCGGTTCCAGCAGTTCGGACAGGCCGTTGTGGTCGATTTCCTGCATCAATGCCAGCAAGCCGCCCAATTCGCCGTGAGGAAAGCCTTCACGGGCGAACCAGTTCAGGTAAGGGCCAGGCAGGTCGGCGATGATCCGGCCCTTGTACTTGCCGAAGGGCATTTCGCGGGTGATCAGCAGTTCAAGTTTTTCAGGATTCATGAGCTTCGTGGGAGTAAGGCGAGATTTTCGAAAATACAGGCATTCTGCATGAAGGCCAAATGACAGATCATGCAAATAACGTCGATACAGATGGTTCAATAATTTATAAGTTATTGAATTTAAACAATAATATTCTTTTTGAAAGCTTGGCACGGGCACTGCAATAACTAAGACAACCTTCTTAACCCGTACAAGGAATTGAAAAATGACTGATATCAATAAAGAATCGATCTCCGTACTGAACGACCTGATCGAGACCAGCATCGACGGCCAGAAGGGCTTCAAAGAGTGCGCTGAAGACATCAAGCACCCTGAACTCAAGGCTCTGTTCGCCAAGCGTTCGGCCGATTGCGCCACTGCCGCCGCCGAACTGAAAACCGCCGTACGTGCCCTGGGCGGTGATCCGGAAGATTCCGGCAGCGTAGCCGGCGCCCTGCACCGTGGCTGGGTCGACGTAAAATCGATGCTGACCGGTAAGGACGAAGAGGCTGTTCTGAACGAAGCCGAGCGCGGTGAAGACCACGCACTGAAGGCTTACAAAGAAGCCATCGAGAAGATCAACAAGCACAACCTGCTGGGCATTCGTGATCTGGTTGAGCGTCAGTACCACGGCGTACAACGCAATCACGACCAGGTAAAAGCCCTGCGTAACCAGGCTCGCGCTCAGTCGTAAGTCCTGTCGTGTAGCAAATATGGGAGGGGGCTTGCTCCCGATTGCGGTGGGTCAGTCGATACTTCAATGACTGACCCACCGCAATCGGGAGCAAGCCCCCTCCCACATTTGTATGGTGTTGGCGTTGAAACCGTACTCAGCCGATGCTGATCGGCGGCAGTTCGGTCAACGTCACGACCTGCTGTTTGCGTGGCGCGAGGATCTCCGCCTCGCCATCCACCACCAGCTCATCGCGCTGGTTGAACACACGGGTGGCGATGCGCACGCGAAACTTCGGCAGCTTTTCGAGAATTTCCAGGCGCACGGTCAGGGTATCGCCGATTTTTACCGGCTTCTGGAAGGTCATCTGCTGGCCGATGTAGATGGTGCCCGGCCCGGGCAGTTCGCAGGCAACGGCCGCGCTGATCAGGGCGCCGCTGAACATACCGTGGGCGATACGCTCCTTGAACATCGTCGCCTTGGCGTATTCGGCATCCAGGTGCACCGGGTTGTGGTCGCCGGACATGGCGGCAAACAGCTGGATATCACGCTCTTCGACGGTCTTGCTGTAGCTGGCGGTCTGGCCGACTTCAAGGGCTTCGTACGGGGTGTTGGTTACCTGGGTCATCTAAGGGTGCATCCTGTGGCTAATCGGTAATTTAACTGTCTGATTTTAAACGAAAAGTTATTCGCAGTGGGCCGGCCTGTGCAAGGTCATGACCTGGTCGAGCCACGTCAGCACATCTGCCGTGACTTCATCGCGGTTGGTTTCGTTGAACACTTCGTGACGCGCCTGCGGGTAGATATTCAGTTGCAGGTTCTGGCAGCCGGCTTCGCGCAGGGCATGGGCCAAGCTTTTGAGACGCTTGCCTTCACTCACCGGATCACATTCGCCGCCCATCACCAGAATCGGCAGGCCCGGATCAATCTGCACGAGATTGGACGCTTTGCTGATTTGCTGCAAGCCGCCGAGCAGATCGATCCACAGCTGGTTGGTACAGCGGAAACCACAGAGTGGGTCATTGATGTACTTGTCGACTTCAACCGGGTCGCGGCTGAGCCAATCGAACGCCGTGCGATTGGGTTTGAACGCCTTGTTGAATGAGCCGAACGACAAGAACTCGATCAGTGCACTGCGCCCACGCAGGCCCTGGCGTGTGCGCTCCAGGCGAGCAATCAGGCGTGCGGCGCGATACAGCGCCACCGGCTGGAAATTCGAGCCGCTGAGAATCGCCCCATTCAGGCTGGCACTGTGGTGCAGCAGGTAGGCCTGGGCGATGTAGCTGCCCATGCTGTGCCCCAGCAAAATGATCGGCAGCCCCGGTTGTTGCTGGCCGATGTGCTGGTTGAGACTGGCCAGGTCGCCCACCACTTTGTTCCAGCCATCTTTTTCGGCGTAGAGCCCCAGGGTGCCTTCGTCGGCGGTGCGGCCATGGCCTCGCTGGTCCGGCGCATACACGCCGTAGCCTGCGCGGCACAAGGCTTCGGCCAGGCGCGCGTAGCGCCCGCTGTGCTCGGCCATGCCGTGGGACAGCATGATCACGGCCCTGGCCGGGCCGTCCGGCATCCAATGATTGACGTACAGGCGGCTGCGGTCATTCGCGGTCAGCCAGAAAGTGCTGTGGTTCATGACGTTTCCTTTTCTCAAGGGCTGCTCAAGGTCAGCTCAGGGACGTTGCAGTGTATAGCTCATCCCGCGGGAAGCGTCTGATCAGCGCAGGGCCTTGTAGGAAGATTCACGCAATAAATGACGCTCTTTTCCGTATTTGCCTGTTTGGCCATAGCTGCTAACGTCCCCGAAGCTCCGCTTTTTATAAGCAGCACAAAAGCGGCCGGACACATTCAGGTAAGAGGACAAGAATAATGCAACCTGATTTCTGGAATGACAAACGCGCGGCGGGCGTTCCCAATGACATCGACCTTTCGGCCTATAAATCGGTGATCGAAGTCTTCGAGCGTTCCTGCAAGGCCTTTGCCGACCGTCCGGCATTCAGCAACATGGGGGTCACCCTGACCTACGCCGAGCTTGAGCGCCACAGTGCGGCGTTCGCCGGCTACCTGCAACAGCACACCGACCTCAAGCCTGGCGAGCGCATCGCCGTGCAGATGCCCAACGTGCTGCATTACCCGATTGCCGTGTTCGGCGCACTGCGTGCCGGGCTGATTGTGGTCAACACCAACCCGCTGTACACCCCGCGCGAAATGCGTCACCAGTTCAAGGACGCCGGCGTACGGGCCTTGGTCTACCTCAACCTGTTTGGTTCGCGGGTGCAGGAGGTCTGCACCGACACCGAGATCGACTACCTGATCGAAGCCAAGATGGGCGACTTCCTGCCCGCTGCCAAAGGCTGGCTGGTCAATACCGTGGTCGACAAGGTGAAAAAGATGGTCCCGGCCTACCACCTGCCGCGTGCGGTGTCGTTCAAGCGCACCTTGCGCATGGGCGCAGGCCTCGGCGTGACGCGCCACCCGGTGAGCTTGGACGACATCGCGGTGCTGCAATACACCGGCGGCACCACCGGCCTGGCCAAGGGCGCGATGCTGACCCATGGCAACCTGGTGGCGAACATGCAGCAGGTGCGCGCCTGCATGTCCCAGACCGGCGACGACGGCCACCCGCTGATCAAAGAAGGGCAGGAGGTGATGATCGCGCCGCTGCCGCTGTACCACATCTATGCCTTCACCGCGAACTGCATGTGCATGATGGTCTCGGGTAATCACAACGTGCTGATCACCAACCCACGGGACATCGGTGGGTTTATCAAAGAGCTGAAAAAGTGGCGTTTTACCGGGCTGCTGGGGCTTAACACGTTGTTTGTGGCGTTGATGGATCACCCGGATTTCAAGAGCCTGGATTTTTCCCATCTCAAGCTCACCAACTCCGGCGGCACGGCACTGATCAAGGCCACGGCCGAGCGCTGGGAGCAAATCACCGGCTGCGCGATTGGTGAGGGCTACGGCCTGACAGAAACCTCGCCGGTCGCCAGCACCAACCCCTACGGCAATAAGTCACGCCTGGGTACCGTGGGCATCCCGGTGCCCGCTACCGCGATGAAGGTGATTGACGACGAAGGCGCCGAGCTGCCCTTGGGCGAGCGCGGCGAGTTGTGCATCAAGGGCCCGCAGGTGATGAAGGGCTACTGGCAGCAACCGGCCGCCAGCGCCGAGGCCCTGGATGCCGAAGGCTGGCTCAAGACCGGTGACATTGCAGTGATAGACGACGACGGCTTTGTGCGCATCGTCGATCGCAAGAAAGACCTGATCATCGTTTCGGGCTTCAATGTGTACCCCAACGAAATCGAAGATGTCGTCATGGCTCACCCGGCGGTGGCCAATTGCGCGGTGATCGGCGTGCCGGATGAGCGCACCGGGGAGGCGGTGAAGCTGTTTGTGGTAGCGCGTGCCGAAGGGGTAAGCCTTGAAGAGTTGAAGGTGTACTGCAAGACCAACTTCACCGGGTACAAGGTACCCAAGCACATTGTGTTGCGTGACTCGTTGCCGATGACGCCGGTAGGGAAGATCCTGCGCAGGGAGCTACGCGACATCGCCTGACCATGAATTGAAATGCAATCAAAATGTGGGAGGGGGCTTGCCCCCGATGCGGTGGACCAGTCGATACGTCCGGTGACTGTTCCACTGCATCGGGGGCAAGCCCCCTCCCACATTTGTCGTGTATCGTCCTGAAGGCCTATTCCAGAGCCTTTCATCAAGAAATTTCACTTTCGTTTAAAGTGTGACTAAATATTGTAGGACAGTCGTGATTATGACTGTGGGGCCCCCTTTAGGCTCTAGTCGGCCCTTGGCAAAGCTGCTACTCTCGGCGCGCTTTGTGACGTCTCGGCCTGCTTGAAAGCGCCAGATTCACCTTAAAAAAACATACACCAATAATAATCGCATCAAATGCGATGATGAATTCGCGTCGCTGAGGAGTGGGCTTCCATGCACGAAGACTTTTGGAAGGATAAGTACCCCGCCGGGATTGCTGCAGAAATCAATCCAGACGAGTATCCGAATATTCAGGCGGTATTGAAGCAGTCCTGCCAGCGCTTCGCCAACAAACCGGCTTTCAGCAACCTGGGCAAGACAATCACCTACGGTGAATTGTATGAATTGTCCGGTGCCTTCGCCGCGTACCTGCAACAGCATACCGACCTCAAGCCCGGCGATCGAATCGCCGTGCAACTGCCCAATGTCCTGCAATACCCGGTCGCCGTGTTCGGCGCCATCCGTGCCGGCCTGATCGTGGTCAACACCAACCCGCTGTACACCGCGCGGGAAATGGAACATCAATTCAATGACTCCGGCGCCAAGGCGTTGGTCTGCCTGGCCAACATGGCCCACCTGGCGGAAAAGGTCGTGCCCAAGACCGCCGTCAAGCATGTGATCGTCACCGAAGTCGCCGACCTGTTGCCGCCGCTCAAGCGTCTGCTGATCAACAGCGTCATCAAGTACGTGAAGAAGATGGTCCCGGCCTATCACTTGCCCAAGGCGATCAAGTTCAACGACGTCCTTGCCAAGGGCCACGGTCAGGCGGTCAATGAAGTCAGCCCGGCCAGCAGCGATGTGGCCGTGCTGCAATACACCGGCGGCACCACCGGCGTGGCCAAGGGCGCGATGCTGACCCACCGCAACCTGGTGGCCAACATGCTGCAGTGCAAGGCGCTGATGGGCTCCAACCTCAATGAAGGTTGCGAGATCCTGATCACGCCCCTGCCGCTGTACCACATCTACGCGTTCACCTTTCATTGCATGGCGATGATGCTCATCGGCAACCACAACATCCTGATCAGCAACCCGCGCGACCTGCCGGCGATGGTCAAGGAGTTGTCGAAGTGGAAGTTCAGCGGCTTTGTCGGCCTGAACACCCTGTTCGTCGCGCTGTGCAACAACGAAGCCTTCCGCAAGCTGGATTTCTCCGCGCTGAAAGTCACCCTGTCGGGCGGCATGGCCCTGCAACTGGCGGCGGCCGAGCGTTGGAAAGCCGTGACCGGTTGTGGCATCTGCGAAGGCTACGGTATGACCGAAACCAGTCCGGTGGCCACGGTGAACCCGATCCAGCATATCCAGATCGGTACCATCGGCATTCCGGTGCCGTCGACCCTGTGCAAGGTCATCACCGATGACGGCGTCGAGTTGGCCCTGGGTGAAGTCGGCGAGTTGTGCGTCAAGGGTCCGCAGGTGATGAAGGGCTACTGGCAGCGTGAAGACGCCACCGCCGAGATGCTCGACAGCGAGGGCTGGCTGAAGACCGGCGACATCGCGATCATCCAGCCGGATGGTTACATGCGCATTGTCGACCGCAAGAAGGACATGATCCTGGTCTCCGGCTTCAACGTGTACCCCAACGAGCTTGAAGACGTGCTGGCAGGCTTGCCGGGCGTACTGCAGTGCGCGGCCATCGGTGTGCCGGATGAAAAGTCCGGGGAACACATCAAGCTCTTTATCGTGGTCAAGCCGGGTGCCACCCTGACGAAGGAGCAGGTGATGGAGCATATGCGCGCCAATGTCACCGGTTACAAAGTGCCCAAGGCCGTGGAGTTCCGCGATGCGCTGCCGACCACCAACGTGGGCAAGATCCTGCGCCGCGAATTGCGCGATGAAGAGTTGAAGAAGCTGGGCCTGAAAAAGTGAACCCATAAAAAAACCCGCCGATGCGGGTTTTTTAATGACTGGATTGGAATGCAATCCTATGTGGGAGGGGCGGTGCTTACAGGGCGAACTGCGCGAAGCTCACACCCGCACCCGCCGGGCGCACATCCTTCAAGAACGAATCCTTATCCGCACTCAGCTCCAGGGTGATCTCCGGCTTGCGCTTGCCCGCATTTCGCACCACCAGGCCTTCGAGTTTTTCACGCAGGAACACGGTCGGCACCTTCAGGTGCAGCAACTGGTCGGTCTCGGCGTTGTGCATCAATAAGTGAATCCACTCGTACTGGCCCACGGCAATACGCCCCACCGGCAGGTCGAACCACCAGATGTTGCGTTTGCGGTCCAGGTCGGTGAAGTGGCAATTGTTGACGCCGAGTACGGCACCTCCCAGTTCCTGGTTTCTGCGGGCGATGGCCTGTGCTTTATTGAGTTTCATAACCTTCCTACGGGATCTGTTATTCAGCGTTAGAGCCTGAATCTGCCGGGCATTCTCGTGGGTTGGCTGCAAAACATAAAGCCAAACCTGCGGCTGGCGATGAAATGCTCACCGAAAAATAATTGAAACTCTGCTGAACGGCCCCGGGTCAATCTCTACGTAGTGACCAAAATCCTTGATTGTTCCCAGGAGAGATACCATGAGTAGCACATCGGATAAGGCAAAAGGCTTGGCGAATGAAGCCGTCGGCAATATCAAGCAGGGCGTTGGCAAAGTGACTGGCAACGACAAACTGCGCGCTGAAGGCGTGATTCAAGAAAAGAAAGGTGAAGTGCAGAAAGCGGTTGGCGACACCAAGGACGCGGTCAAGAAAGCGACCAAATAGTCCCGATCTGGCTGACGGTAACGACGCAGCCCTGCGGCCATCCACGGATGGCCGTTTTTATGTGCTTTGCTGCAACTAAAGTTTGGAAATTGTTTCAAAGTCGCCAAATGGGCTACTTTGATGTAGAAAACGGCCCCTGAGTCGCCCATGAACCCAACCTCTTTGCGGCGAAAGGAGACGCTATGATTTTTCCGGTTCTCGATGGTCTCAAGCTGCACAAGGTGCTGGTGCGCACCGTCAAGGAGTTCGTCGATGACGAGATGCCCACCTACGCGTCGGCATTGGCCTACCAGATGCTGTTCTCGCTGTTTCCCTTCCTGCTGTTCCTGATTGCCCTGATCGGTTTCCTGCACCTGCCGGACTTTTTCACCTGGTTGCGCCTGCAGTCGGAACTGGTGTTGCCGCCCCAGGCGCTGGAGCAGGTCAACCCGGTAATCGACCAGTTGCAGCAATCCAAGGGCGGCTTGCTCTCGGTGGGTATCGTGATTGCCCTGTGGACCGCCTCCGCTGGCGTGCGCCTGATGATGAGCGCCATGAACGCCGCGTACGACGTGGTCGAAGGCCGGCCGATCTGGAAACGTTTCCCGCTGTCGATTTTCTATACCGTCGGCATCGCCGGCATGTTGCTGGCTGCCGCCGCGCTGATGGTACTCGGCCCGCAGGTGATGGAATGGCTGGCGGGGCAGATTGGCATGCAGGAGTTCGTGGTCACCCTGTGGACCATCGTGCGCTGGCCGCTGATCGTGATCCTGCTGATGTTCGCCGTGGCCCTCATGTACTACGTGATGCCCGATGTTGAGCAGAAGTTTCGCTTTATCACCCCAGGCTCCGTGCTTGCCGTGGTGGTGTGGATTGTCGCCTCCCTCGGTTTTGGCTACTACGTCAAAACCTTCGCCGACTACAACGCCATGTATGGCAGCATCGGTGCGATCATCGTGCTGCTCCTGTACTTCTATATTTCCGCTGCCGTGCTATTGCTGGGTGCGGAGATGAATGCCGTGATCGAGCATATGTCGGCCGAAGGAAAGGCACCGGGCGCGAAGGATTTCGACGAGCCCGCGCAGGAAAAACAACATGTCTCAGGCCTAGGCCGCGACCATTCCAAACCCACTACCGACGAAGCCTGATCGATGATCCGTGAAATCCTGAAAATGGGCGATGAACGCCTGCTGCGTATCGCCCCGCCGGTGCCGCCGGAAATGTTCGACAGCCCCGAGCTGTGGCAATTGATCGATGACATGTTCCAGACCATGGAACACGTGGGCGGCGTCGGCCTGGCCGCGCCGCAGATTGGCGTCGACCTGCAATTGGTGATCTTTGGTTTCGAAGCCAGCGAACGCTACCCGGATGCGCCGCCGGTGCCGCAGACCATCCTCATCAACCCGTTGATCACCCCCCTGAGCCCGGTGCTGGAAGAGGGCTTTGAAGGTTGCCTGTCCGTGCCTGGCCTACGTGGCGCGGTGGACCGCTACCAGCAGATTCGCTACGAAGGGTTTGATCCCAAGGGCGAGCCGATCGTACGTTTCGCCGATGGCTTCCATGCGCGGGTGGTGCAGCATGAGTGCGATCACCTGATCGGCCGGCTATACCCATCGCGGATTACCGATTTCAGCAAGTTCGGGTTTATTGAAGTGATGTTTCCCGACATGGATCCCACAGCGGACGAATAGCCTCCAGGCCCAACGAGATCCAAATGCGGGAGCGAGCAAGCCCGCTCCCGCATTGGTCAGGTGTTCGACTCGTCTATTTGGCAGGCTTCACAAACCGCAACGTCGGGTTTTCGCCTGTCAAGCGAAGCCGTCGCTGAGTCCGCCCGGAAAAGCACGCAATGTCCTCGGCACTGTTGGAGCGCTTCTGCCATCTATTGTTTCCCTACGTGCTCGGGCCTTCCACACGGTCATGGGCCTACAACCCGGCGCTTATCGAAAGGCCCAGGGATAAGGCTGCGATCTATCTGCTGTTCGTACTATGCCGCTGAAACTCAGGCGTAAATGTATACCTGTTTCCGGGTGCTCCACCGCTCTGAAAACTCGCCACAACGCCCCACTATGCGTGCGGCCAATTGCATTTTTCAGCTTTGATTTTTGGTTGCCTCAGGTTTAATAAGCATATTTAAATGTTTGACAACAGATCAGCCCCGTTTCACTTACACCGCTACCTTCTAAAGTTTCACTGTTCCAGAGATTTTTTGCGTATTGTGCGTTTGAAGTTTGAGCTGAAGGTAGCTTTTTATCTACTAACTCTTGACCTGTAAGCTTAAAGGCAGTCCCTGGGGCGACCGACGTAATTGTCAGAAAGTTATTGTCATAGTATCGTGCAGGAGGTGCTTCCGGGACTGATCCATTAACTGACTTTTGCAAGTCTGGCATAGTTTGTATCACTGATGTGCTGACTCCACAGGATTTAGCAATCAGCCGCCTCAGCTCTTCGAACTTTATTGCTGGAGAGGCCAAGTATCGAAATATCTTGCATGTGTGGATTGCTGTCAAGGCGTTATTCACACCTAGAATCCCTCCTGCCTTATCTCTATCGATAACGATCATCACACTGTATATTTTATATTCTTCAAGATCACTAGAAGCGACTTGAGTATTAATCTGACACGGAGGAATCCATATGGACTCAGGCCTCAAACACCTCGATCCGGAACGATCATATATTTCTGAACTATCATACACCGCGCCATTCGTTGCGCTGTCTGAAAACACAGTATATTCAGGAACTATATTTATTCTCTGCTTGCCCGAAGAAGATAGCATGTAGGCGCCAGATTTTTCTTCAGGACTATAGGTCCCCGATACAGTTCCGAGCACTAATGTACCCATTATGCAATCCTCATTCTCTTTGCACTCTCCAAAGCAGGTGCGCCAGACTTAACGTCTCACACCTACCGCCAACACAATTTATACTAGTGCGTGGAGGATGCTTTATCACCTGTGAGTTCTGACAGGTTTTTATCTTTTTTTGCTATATATAACGCTCAATATCCATATAAATATCAACTTAAGAGCTCCAAAGATTTCGATGGTATTTGTAGCAAACGGGACACACAACGGAAAAAAGCCCCCCGCAATTTCGACCTAGGTTCTGTACGAAAAGTATTGTCGCAAACACCGCATGGCACAGGCCAATGAGACCATTGCCGCAAAACTTGTTACGAACATGTCGAAGCGGGTAACGATGCGGCGATTTTCCTTCAGTCAGCCGAACATGCGCTCGATGATGTTGCGCTGTAGGTATTTGGAACGATCAAACAGTCTGGCCAAGCCCGGCTTGGGGTTGCGTTTCATGTCGCGCAGCGGGATCACTGGCTGCATCCGATAGCGATCACAATAGCGGCGCAAAGCTTCAGCGTCATAACCCTTGTCGGCCACACCATCGGCAGCGTTTGCGTGGGCGGCCGTGCAGACTCGGGATGTAAGCCTCCTCCAGCAGCGGTTGAACGTAAGCAATATCGCTGGCTTGTCCGCTTGAAAGCAGGAAACGCAGAGGCACACTATTGGTGTCGCACAGCATGTGGATCTTGGTTGTCAGGCCGCCCCGGCTGCGCTCGAGCGCGTGGGCTCGGGTTGCTCGAACGGCAGTGCAATCAATCATCAGGTTTCCAGATCGATCAAGCTTTGCTCGTTCAAACAGATGTGCAGACACTGAGCATCTGATCGAAAGCGCCTCCGTTGCGCCAGTCGCGAAACCGCTGATACACCGTTGACCATCGTCGGTTATGGATGGCTGTAACCGTCACGCGCGCTTTTGGCCGGGGCGCGTCAACTGCCGGTGAGCACGCTGGCGTACTCTGTGGCGGTTATCGGTGCATCGGCGGCCTGACTGAGCGTGGGAACGAGGAGGGCGGTAAAGGACAAAGCTGCAAGGGTCGCTTTCATGATCATCCGAAAAATGGGCCACTGTGTCGCCGAGGCTAGCATGGGGCCCACACCGGGCGATCACACATTATCCAAGGACGACCTCACTAAACGATCTAAGCCCATCGCGATCATCGGTTTGTTGCGCTTGTAGCGCACCAGTCGCTCACTGAGGGATTGCGGCAATAGCGTGTCCTGGCTGAAACCCATGCGCTGATACAAACCCTCCAGGTCCGGATGACACAACAGCCACAGGGTACCTTCCACCTCGGCCGCCGCCGCGCCGATCAGCCTTGCCGCCAACCCCTGGCCGCGATACGCCGGGTCGACAAATACCCCGGTCAACCACTGCCCACCCACCACTGGTGTGAGGCATAGCCCGGCGACAATTTCGCCGTCCCGTGCCACCCATAAACGCCCGCCCTTGAGCGCTTTCATCGGTGAGTTGTGGCTGCGGTAAAACTTGTTCAGCAGCGGCCACAGCGGCTCTGCCAGCGGTTCGATGTGCAGTTCGGGCATGGTGTTTGGGCAACAGAGTCAAGGGCCGGGAATTATAAGCGCCTTCTGTGCGGCAATAGGTGTTATACCCAGTGTTACATCCCCTGTAAGTGGAGCATGCATCATGGCCAAAGGTATGGATTCAAAGAAAGCCGCGAAGAAAAAACCGGTGAAGACTGCCGATGAAAAACGCGCAGACAAGAAAACCAAGAAATCCGAGAGCGGCTTGTTCGGTCACTAAGGTTTTCAGGTCGCAACATCGTTCAACTAGTGGGAGCGGGCTTGCTCGCGATAGCGCTGAATCAGTCGATTTTTTCCTAGGCTGACACAGCACGGTCGTGAGTGAGCCCGCTCCCATTTTTTCGCCTGGTCAAGTTGGCTGGCCAGTGGCCTTGCATAGCGGCAAGGCCTGTCTATGCTCATCCAGAACCATTGAGGACGCTTGGCCTAGCAAGCGATTCGGATGGTTTTCTCCCCGAGCAGGTTTTCCAGCAGTAGCCAACTGAAGAATGGAATGCGCCTTCCAGGCGCCGGTAATCAAGGGTGATCTGATCATGTTCAACCTCCATCACAAATCCGACCTGCTTGAAATTCAGCGCTTCTCCTGCGCACTCACCGAGTCCAACGCCAAACTTGCCGCCATCAGCCGGTCCATGGCCATGATCGAATTTGATCGCGATGGGGTGATACTCGATGCCAACGACAATTTCTGCAAAGCCATGGGCTACAGCATCGAGGAAATTCGCGGTCAGCATCACCGGATCTTTTGTGACGAGGCCTACACCCACACCGACGCGTACGCCAAATTATGGCGCGACCTGGCGCGGGGCGAAGCACTCAGTGGCACCTTCATGCGCTTGAACAAGCACGGCCAGGAAGTGTGGCTCGAAGCCAGCTACATGCCGGTGCTGGACAGCGATAACCACGTGCAGAGCGTGATCAAAGTGGCCTCGGATATTTCCGCCCGGATTCACCATGAACATGAAAACCAGAGCCTGATCGACGCCATCAGCCGCTCCATGGCGGTGATCGAGTTCACCCCTCAAGGCCAGATCCTCAACGCCAACGACAACTTCCTGAAGACGGTGCAGTACTCCCTGGATGAAGTCGTCGGCCAGCACCACAGCCTGTTTTGCCATCGCAGCGAAGTGGAATCGCCGACGTACAAGGCGTTCTGGGCCTCCCTCAATCGCGGCGAATATCACTCGCACCGCTTCGAGCGCAAAAACAAATACGGTAAAACCCTGTTTTTGGAAGCGTCCTACAACCCGATCTTCGATGCCAATGGGCGCCTGTATAAAGTGGTGAAATTCGCCAGCGACATCACCGAACAGGTCACCACCCTGCGGACCGCCGCCGATTCGGCCCATGCCACCTCGGTACAAAATGACGCCTGCGCGCGCAAGGGCTCGGAGGTGGTGCAGCAAACCGTGCAGATCATCGAAGAAATTTCCCATAACCTGAATCAGGCGGCGCAGAGCATCGATGCCGTGAACAAGCAGTCAGAGATCATCGGCACCATTGTGCAGACCATCCGCAGCATTGCCGAGCAAACCAATATGCTGGCGCTTAACGCGGCTATTGAAGCCGCGCGAGCGGGCGAGCATGGGCGTGGCTTTGCGGTGGTGGCCGATGAGGTGCGCAGCCTCGCCGCGCGTACCAGCGAGGCGACGGTGGAAATTGTGGAAGTGGTGCGCAAGAACCACGACCTGTCGCTGAGTGCGGTGTCGAGCATGCAGTCGAGCTTGAGTCGCACGGGGCAGGGGGTGGAATTGGCGAACGAGGCGGGACAGGTGATCCTGGAGATTCAGGAAGGGTCACGGCATGTGGTGGATGCAATCGGGCAGTTCAATTCGACGTTGCAGCTGCAGTAAACAGATGATCGTTTCCACGCACTGAACTGACCCCCAAAGATTGGACACAACCTTTGGGGGTGTCATGGGTAAGTACACAGAGCAAGTAAAACTGGTAGCGGTGCAGGACTATT